>DAOLQA010000012.1:217-4150 GCA_035417885.1 bacterium | reverse complement strand
AAAATGAAATTAAATTTTTTAATCAATAAGAAATTTATATATATAGACTTCTTGCAATCTCTGATAAATTGGTCCTCTACAAGTTTCAACTACTATTCTTATAAATATTATGAACAAAAATTTGGGAATCATCCAACAGATAAAGAAATAAAAGCAATGCATGATTTATATATTTTTTTAAAAGAGTCGAGTAAAACAATATATAGATCAGAAAAAATAAAAACAAAAGTCTTATCAACTTATGCATCAAAATGGATATGGAGTTTTTATGATGAAAATAAAATAATAGAAGATCAAAATGAATTAAATATATATAACAATCTAATAAATGCCTTTTCTAATAAATTAGATATAATATGGGGAGAAGAATATGATAATCTTAATTATTGGAAAGAATTTTTAGAAAAATATGATTTTAGTGTATTTGATAATTTTATGACCAAACTAAATATATTTTTTAATACAAAAGTAGAAATAAATGAAATAAATGTATATCTAATATTCAATTTTAATAAAAATTTTGTATCTGGTTATTCAAGTCAATTAATACCAGATAAAATAAAGATAGGATTAAATAGTCTAGATAAGAATAGATATGAATGTATTATTAGTACAATAATACATGAAATAATACACAGTAATTTTGAATCTCAATCTAAATTGTTTTATAAGCATTGTTTATATATAGATTATACTTTTGATGAGAATTACAAAAAAGAGATAAAAAAGAAATATCCCAAGATATATTTTATACCACATATTATAGAAATAATATTTAATACTTTAAGTACTGGCTGCTTAGATGTATCATATATTGGTAAAAAATATTTTAAAGACTCTTTATCTAAATATGATCATAATGTATTTTTTAATAGCAACAATGGACTATCTAGCTTAATATATAGATCATCTGATAGTTTATACCCTTATACAGAAAAATATATAGAAAATAACAAAAAAATAGATAAAAGATATATTAATAAAGCAATAGATATATCAATTCATAATCTTATATAATTTTATACTTTTTTTATTTCTTCTTTTATATACCAAGTAAAATATGTAGAGAATTTATATTTTATATTTTTGCTCATGCCGTTTATATATCTAGGAAGAGCGACATTAACTAGACCAATTGTCTTATCATATAACTTTTCTTGTTCTTCTTTGTTTAGATCAGGACATTTTTCTTTTATAACTTGTTTTACTAAAGGCTCTAAGTATTTCTTAGTTTGCTTAAAGTCTTTATCTAGTGTGAAGAGATCATAGAATAATATTCCCCTCTCTTCTTCTATAGATTTTGGAGAAAATTTCATATTATTAGAGTTAATAATCATATATATATATTTTACCACTTTAAATAAATATATAATAAAAAATACAATTAAAATATTATTCATCCTATTTTTAACTATATTTTTTCTACCCCCTGTTATTATATTCTTGTCTTTAAAGACAGTGATCGTTGATCACTTTTCAAATCTTTTCTAAGGAGCACCACTATGTCTAAGTATGATGTAGATGATGCAGCGCGGGACACGGACTCATCTTCTAGCAAAACGTCAGAAGCCTGGCATGATGCTAGAGATGATGCAGAAAGGAGTGGGGATCTTCCAGAAAGGGGGTGGAATAAACTGGACGATTCTCCAATCAAGGACTTCTTCTGTGACATATTCGGATGGAAAAAATAAATGAAGCCCTAAACGCAGAATAAAAAATATTCTGCGTTTTATTTTATATCATTAAGCTATATAATATATAATAACATTATGCAATATAATTTCTTCACAAAAAACAATATAAAAATAGCAACACTAGAAGAGAGTAGCTCTACCTTCTCTTTCTATATTTTTTTAAAAAGAGGCTTAGTCTTTGAAGAAGTAGAGGGCTTGTCATATTTGTCAATGTATATAATTTTTGCAGCAAAAAGAAAAAACTTAGATAATAAATCTATTGAAACATTCTGCAAAGAAAACAACATAGAATACGACTATGAAATAGACAGAGAATATATTACTATATCATTTAAATCAAATGGAAAAAATAATATATTGTCTATTATAAACAAAATAGATGATATATTTTTTGTAGATGATTCAATAATAGATTTTTCTGATTCTCTAAACAACGTTTTAAATATAGCAAAAAATGAATACAAAGATGTATATAGTAAATTCCAAAATAAAATAAATCAAACAATGTTTTCTAATACTAAATTAGCTTATTCAGTGTTTAATGATAAAGATAATTTTAAATCATTACGCTTACAAGATGTAAAACAATATCTTAATGGAATAAATATTGATAATATATGCTTTGGGTTTGTTAATTTTATAGAGAATGAAGATCAATTATATAACATTGTAAAGAATATAAACATAAACAAAAAAGACAATAATATTATTCCAACATTTAAATTACAATTAAACAAAAAACGCAACTTAATAGATTGTAGCGATAATGAATCCTTTCAAAATTTATTTTCTTTAAATATATTAATAAAAAAAGACGATATAAACCTACAAGAAGAATTACTATTTCTTTTTCTAAAAGATGAATTAGATGAAGAATTATATAATTTATTGCAAGGTAAATATGCATCAAAATTATATACTAATTCATATTATCTATATAACTTTAATATAGAGCATATAAAAGCATTTGTGGAAGTATTAGAAAGTAAATATAAAAATAAGATAAAAGATATAGATCTAAATAAAAATATATTAAATGAAACCATCTTTGAAAATAATAAAAAAGAATATCTATTAAATTTGAATGATGATAAAGAAGAATTTTTTAGATATTTATGTATTAGATATTTATATAATAAAGATATAGTATATAGTGATGATCAATATAGACAATATATAGAAAATATTACAATAGATAATATTATTAATTTTTATAATAATTATATATCAAATAACTACACAACATATATATTCTACTAACTAAATATTAAAATAATTGACAAAATCATAGTTTTATACTAAAGTATAAACAAAATAAATTCACAACAATCCCCCGTCGTCGACGAGGTGTGAATAAATAGAAGGAGGAAGGCTATGAAAAAGCTCATTTCTCTCATTGTTATCTCCCTCCTCGTTGTCACTATCATGGCGACGATGGTGGGATGTCCAAGTCCGATTAAAAATTATAATCATGCCCCACAAATTACAATTGACCTTCCAGCAACTCAATCTGTGGAAGTAGGACAATCTATTATTCTTTCTGTTGTAGCAACAGATGAAGATGGAGATCCTTTAGATTATATGTGGGACGAAAGTTCTGACAATGGGGCAACATGGGTAGGAATAGATGTAAATTCCAGTTCTTACACTTTCTCAAAATCAAGTGCAGGAACTTGGAAAGTAAAAGTAATTGTTGATGATGGGAAGGGTGGATCAGTGACTAGTACAATATGCACTATAACAGTAACTACTACTCCGCCAACCAACCACAATCCAACAATTACAACTGACCTTCCAGCAACCAAATCTGCACAGACAGGAGAGTCTATTACTCTTTCTGTTGTAGCAACAGATGAAGATGGTGACACACTATCTTATGCATGGAAAGAAAGTTCTGATGGAACAACATGGACTACTGTGGGATCAAATTCCAGTTCTTACACTTTCTCAAAATCAAGTGCAGGAACTTGGAAAGTAAAAGTAATTGTTGATGATGGGAAGGGTGGATCAGTGACTAGTACAATATGCACTATAACAGTAAGCTCAACACCTCCAGCAGTTTATACTGTATATACAGCTTATGGAACTAAACTATATGATATATCAGATCCAGGGACTGTAAAATTCTTTAGTGCATGGGGGACATCCACTACTGCCGGTGTAATATTCAGAACTAATGGTGAGGTATATACAGCTTATGGAACTAAACTATATGATATATCAGATCCAGGGACTGTAA
>DAOLQA010000012.1:0-117 GCA_035417885.1 bacterium | reverse complement strand
AATTCTTTAGTGCATGGGGGACATCCACTACTGCCGGTGTAATAGTAAAATAATAGTTAATACCCCAATCTGAAATATAGCATAAGCTATAAAGTAAGATTGGGGATTTTTATTACT
>DAOLQA010000011.1:17352-20434 GCA_035417885.1 bacterium | reverse complement strand
AAAAACAATTTTATTTTTATAATCTTTATAACTATTATATTTACTATATAATATTGATATATAGCTAAAAAATACTTTTTCTTTTTATATATTTTCTGTGGATAAATCACTTCTATACATTGTTTAAAAATGATATAATTTTAATATCTAATTAGTTAAGTAATTTAAATTACTATGCCAACAAAAAAGGTTGCTGCAAAAAAGACAGCAAAAAAGACAGCAAAAAAGGTTGCTACAAAGAAAGTTGCAAAGAAACCAGCAAAGAAAGTTGCAAAGAAAAAATAATTGTAAAAAGGTTTAAATCTAGGAGTCTCTAGGACTTTAAAGATTTAACAAGAGATCTATCAAAAAGATAGATTTTTTGTTTTATTATTGTTAAATCATAAAAAAGAGATATAATAATTATAATTTTTTAACATTAATTCTAAAAAATATGGAAAGTATTAAAAACTTAAAAGAATATTTAGGAAAAGAAGTTGAATTAGGTGGCTGGATATATAATTTTAGATCATCTGGGAAAATAATGTTTTTGCAATTAAGAGATGGAAGTGGATTTATACAATGTGTTGTAGAAAAAGAAAAAATTAATGAAGAAAAGTGGAATAATCTACAGAAAATTAATATAGAAGCCTCAATAAAATTAAAAGGAATTGTAAAAGAAGATAAAAGAAGTGAAACAGGTTTTGAAATATCTGTAACAGATTTTGATATCTTAAATTATTCAAATGAAGATTATCCAATTTCAAAAAAAGAACATGGTGTAGATTTCTTAATGGATAATAGACATTTATGGCTTAGATCTAGAAGACAATGGGCTATACAGAAAATAAGAAATACTGTAATAAATGCAACCTATGAATATTTTCAAAAAGAAGGATTTACAAAAATAGATTCTCCAATATTAACAGCTAATGCATGTGAAGGAACTACTGAATTATTTGAAATAGACTATTTTGGAAGACCTGCTTATTTATCTCAATCAGGTCAATTATATCTTGAAGCTGCAATATTTAGTGTTGGAAAATGCTTTGATTTTGGTCCAGTGTTTAGAGCTGAAAAATCAAAAACAAGAAGGCACTTAACAGAATTCTGGATGATGGATGCTGAAATGGCTTTTTATGATTATATAGACAATATGAGAGTGCAAGAAGAATTAATAACACATATAGTAGAAAAAGTATTAGAAAATAACAGAAAAGAATTGGAATTATTGGAAAGAAACATAGAACCATTAGAAAAAATAAAACCACCATTTATTGTTAAAACACATGCTGAGGTTGTTAATGAATTAAGGGCAATGGGATCTGATATAAAAGAATATGATGATATGGGTGGAGATGATGAAACAATGCTTACAAAAAAATATGATAAACCAATATTTGTTACAAAATATCCAAAAGAAGTAAAGGCTTTCTATATGAAGCCTGATCCAGATGATCCAAAAAGAGTTTTATGCTCTGATTTACTTGCACCAGAAGGATATGGAGAAATAATTGGAGGAAGTCAAAGAGAGGAGGATTATGATAAATTATTAGCAAGAATTAATGAAATGAAATTAGATCCAAAAGTATTTTCTTGGTATCTTGATTTAAGAAAATATGGATCAGTTCCTCATTCTGGATTTGGATACGGTCTTGAAAGAATAGTTGCTTGGATATGTGGGTTAGAACACATTAGAGAATCAATACCATTCCCAAGAACATTACAAAGATTAGAGCCATAATTAAAAATTTGACGTATTAAAAAATATATAATATAATTATTTTGTTAGCCAAAATATGGCTCTTTTATTATAATAGTCATTCAAACAATGAGTTCTAAAAATAATTTTATAGAGGTAGAGGGAATAATAACAGAATTACTACCAGCAACAACTTTTAAAGTTAGTATTAATGGTAATAAAACTATTATTGCATATCTATGTGGAAAGATGAGAAAAAACAATATAAAACTTATTGTTGGAGATAAAGTAAAACTCCAAATTAGTCCATATGACCTTGAGAGAGGTAGGATTATATATAGAGTTTAATTTTACACATATTGATTTCTCTTAGAAATTAGTGTATAATTTTGTTCTGTTGAATTTTTAAATATAAAATAAAATTATGAAAGTAAAAGCATCTGTAAAAAAGATCTGCAAAAATTGTAGAGTTATAAGAAGAAAAGGAAGAGTTTGGATAATATGTGATAATCCAAAACATAAACAAAGACAAGGATAACTTGTTAATTTTTAATATAATAAGAATAAAAAAATATGATTCGTATCGCTGGTGTAATTTTACCAAACAACAAAAGAATAGAAATTGCTTTAACTTATATATATGGGATAGGACTTACAAGATCACAACAAATTCTAAAGGAAGCAGGTGTTGATCCAAATATAAGAACTAAAGATCTTACAGAAGAGCAAGCTACTGCTATACGTAATTTAGTTTCTAAATATAAAGTTGAAGGTGATCTAAAGAAAGAAATTGCAAAAAATATAAACATAATGAAAGAAATTAATTGTTATAAAGGTCAAAGACATGCAAAACATTTACCTGTAAGAGGCCAAAGAACAAAAACAAATTCAAGAACTGTAAGAGGCAATAAGAGAATGAGCACTATAAGTGGAAAAATAAAAGAAAAGAAATAATAAAATAAACAAATAATATGGCAGAAGAAAAAGTTAAAACTGCTAAAAAACATACTAAAGGAAAAAAGAAAACATCAAAGTTTATAAAACGTGGCATTATACATATAAATGCAACATATAATAATACTATAATTTCTATTTCTGATATGACTGGGAATGTAGTATTATGGGCATCAGCCGGGAAAGCTGGTTTTAAAGGACCTAAAAAAGCTACTCCATTTGCTGCTACTACAATAGTTGAAGAGCTTTGTTCTAAAGCTAAAGCTATTGGTTTTGAAGAAGCTGCTGTTGAAGTAAAAGGTGTTGGTTTAGGAAGAGATGCAGCTATAAGAGCCTTTAATACAAATGGAATTAATATCATTTCTATAAAAGATATAACTCCTATTCCTCATAATGGTTGTAGGAAGAAAAAACCAAGAAGAGTATAATAATATAAGTAAATAAAAA
>DAOLQA010000011.1:14617-17252 GCA_035417885.1 bacterium | reverse complement strand
GATAATTTGCTTATATTATTAGAAAAAAGATTGGATAATATTGTATATGCAAGCAATATTTTCCCATCTAGAGCAATGGCGAGACAGGTTGTATCTCATAAATTAGTCTATGTAAACGGTAAAAGAGTTGATGTTCCTTCATATCAAGTAAAAATAGGTGATGTAATAACATTTAAATTCTCTGATAAAATGAAAAAAATGTTAGATGAATATTCTAGAACAAAGAAAAATGCTATAGAAAATGATCATGTATATTATGATAAAGACAAAAAAGAATTAAAAGTTTTAAGAGATCCTGATATTACAGCTATAAAACAGAATATAGATGTTAAGTTGATTGTTGAATTTTATTCTAAATAATAAAAATTAATTAAAAAATGAAGGTAATAATATGACAAATAATATTTTTTTACCAGAAAAATTTCAAATAGTAGAAGATAAAAATGACCCATATTCTTTAGAACTAAGTTTTGAACCTTGTGCTCCAGGGTATGGTTTAACAATTGGTAATGCTCTAAGAAGAATACTTTTATCATCTCTTGTGGGAGGAGCAGTATTTGCTATAAAAATAAAAGGCGTAAAACATGAATTTGATACAATAGATGGGATAAAAGAAGACGCAATAGAAATAATTCTTAATATTAAAAAATTAATATTAAAAATTCATACAGATGATGTTGTTATACTTGAATTAAAAAAGAAAGGAAAGGGAGACGTTTTAGCTTCTGATATAAAGATAAATGCTGATGTTGATATCATAAATTCAGATTTAAAAATTGCTACAATAATAGATGAAAATGCAGAAATAGATATTAAATTTTGGGTTAGAAATGGCATAGGATTTTATCCAACAGAAAATAGAAAAGAAAAAATAGATGAAGTTGGAGCTATATCAATAGATGCTAATTTCAATCCAATAATACTTGCAAATTTTAGAGTTGAAAAAACTAGAGTTGGAGATATTGTAGATCTAGACAAAGTAATATTAACTGTTAAGACCAACGGGTCAATAGGACCAAGAAAAGCAATTAGAGATTCTTTAAATATATTAATAAATAATCTAGAATTAATAAGAGAAAATGTAAATGAAAAAGATGATAAAGAATCTATTACAAAAAATAAAGTAGCAAAAGAAAAGCCTAAGAAAGAAAAAGAAGCAAAGAAAAAATCAGCTACTAAAAAAACTACAACAGCAAAAAAATCTAAGAAATAGTTAATAAACGAAAATGAGACATAAAAAAACAAATAAAAAATTAGGTAGGGAAAAGGGCCCTAGAAAATCATTGTATAGAGCTACTGCTACTAATTTATTAAATTATGAATCTATAAACACAACTCTTGCTAAGGCTAAAGCAACTAGATCTTATGTTGAAAAAATAATAACAAAAGCTAAACATGGTACACTATCTGACAGAAGATCTGTTTCAGAAGAAATTCATGATAAAGATGTTGTTCAAAAGCTATTTACAGATATTGCAAAAAGATATGAAACTAGAAATGGTGGATATACAAGGATTATAAAAACAGGGCCAAGACTAAACGACGGAGCTGAAATGGCTATATTTGAATTAGTAGATAAAAAAGAAAGAATAAGCCCTAAAGAAAAGAAGGGAAAAAACAAAAAGAATGTTAAAAAATCAGAAAAGAAAGAAGAAAAGAAATATAATACTACAAAACAAGAGTTTACAGAAGATAAAAAAATAAATAAAAATAAAGTAGGACAGAATACAAATAAGCAAAAAGAAACTGTAAGAAAAGTAATTGCATAAAAATTAATTGATAAAAATATGATTGAAAGAAAAACTCATATAATAGATGCTACAGGCATTCCTTTTGGAAGATTATCAACAGAAATCGCTACATTACTAAGAGGAAAACATAAAGTAGATTATACCCCTTATATAGATAATGGAGATTTTGTTGTTGTAAAAAATATAGACAAAATGAAAATTACTGGTAAAAAATTGAATCAAAAAGAATATATACATCATTCAGGCTATCTTGGTGGATTAAAAAGAAAATTAATGAAAGATGTTTCAAATGAAGAAATATTAAAAACTGCTGTATATGAAATGCTACCTAATAATAAAACAAGAAAAAATATAATAACAAGATTAAGTTTTAGTAATAAATAAAAGTTATGATTAAAAAAACTACTGATAAAAATATAAAATCAAAAAAAACAAAAATTAAAGTAAATTTTCCAGAAGGGAAGTATGCTTATGGTTTAGGTAGGAGAAAAACATCTATAGCACAAGTTAGAATATATGAAAAAGGTAAGGGTAATATTTTTGTTAATAATATTGAATTAGAAAAATATTTTCCCTTAAAAGAACTACAAGATAAAGTTATAACTCCACTAAAGCAAACAGCAAAAGAAGGATTAGTTGATGTTTATGCTAAAGTACTTGGCGGTGGAAAAAATGGACAAGCAGAGGCTTTAAGATTAGGTATAGCAATTGCATTATCAAAGATGGATAAAGAGCTAAGACCAACATTAAAGAAACTAGGATTATTAACTAGAGATTCAAGAGTTGTTGAAAGGAAGAAACCTGGATTAAAGAAAGCAAGAAGAGCTCCACAATGGGCTAAAAGATAAATATCAAAAATACACTTTTATGGTGTATTTTTTTAT
>DAOLQA010000011.1:220-14517 GCA_035417885.1 bacterium | reverse complement strand
TATATATAATATCACTATTTATACATTATGTCAATAATAAATCTTTATATAAAAATATAAAAATGCTAAAATTATATTATGCCAAAAAACTATAGAAAAAAAATAAACAACATTGTTAATAGATCAATTAAAAAAGAATTAAATATTAATAGATCTAATACTAATAGTCAGCAAAGTAATATTGATGATATTTTAGATCTGCATGGTTATAAAAAAGTAGAAGCACATTTATTAGTTCTAGATTTTATAGAAAATGCTAAAAAAAATAATTTTAAAATAATTAGAATAATAACTGGAAAAGGAGAAGATGGATATAGTCCTCTAAAAAGTTATGTAATCGATATTATAAACGAATTAGATCTAAAATATACATTTGCACCTGAAAATGAAGGTGGGCATGGAGCTATAGATATAAATATAAAAAAATGATTGCTTTTCCAATGTTTTGAATATAAAATAAATATAATTAAGAATTAATTTAATTAAAATGATTGATATAAAATACATAATAGATCACACTGAAGAAGTTAAAGAAAATTGTAAGTATAGGCTTGCCAATGTTGATATAGATTTATTAATATCAAAATATAAAGATAAAATAGAGCTACAAAAAGAATTAGAATCATTGCAGGCTATAAAAAATCAAAAATCAAAAACAAAACCTACTCCAGAAACTATTGAGGAAATAAAAGATATAAACAAAAAAATAGAAGAGATTAACCCAAAACTTATATCTCTAGAAATGGAGGTAAAAGAATTATTGTTCAAAGTTCCAAATCTAACACATAAAGATGTTATAAGAAGTATAAATGAAAATGATAATCCTGTTTTAGAAATAGTAGGAGAACCAACTAAGTTTGATTTTAAGCCAAAAGATCATGTAGAACTTGCAGAGCAATTAGATTTAATAGATTTAGAAAGAGGAGCAAAAGTTGCTGGTAATAAATTCTACTATTTAAAGAATGAATTAGCTTTAATGGAACTAGCATTGATGCAATATGCACTAGATACTGTTGTAAAACATGGATTTACATCTTTTATTACGCCTGATTTAGCTAAAAGAGATATATTAGAAGGTTTAGGCTTTAATCCAAGAGGAGAGTCTACACAGATATATAATATAGAAAATTCTGATTTAAGTTTAATAGGCACTGCAGAAATAACAATGGGTGGATATCATGCAAATGAAATAATAGATGAAGATAAACTACCTCTAAGATATGTAGCTTTTTCTCATTGCTTTAGAACAGAAGCTGGTGCATATTCTAAATTTTCAAAAGGTATATTTAGAGTTCATCAATTTAGTAAGGTTGAAATGTTTGCATATACTGTTCCAGAAGATGGTGAAAAAATGCATAATGAATTTTTAAATATAGAAAAGGAAATATTCAAAGGATTAAAACTCCCATTTAGAGTAATAGACCATTGCACAGCAGATCTTGGATCTCCATCTATAAGAACATTTGATTTAGAAGCATGGATGCCAGGAAAACCAAAAAATGAGACTGAAATGGGGAATTGGGCAGAAGTAACATCAACTTCAAATTGCACTGATTATCAAGCAAGGGGATTAAATATAAAAGTAAAAAGAAATAGCGGAGAAAAAGAATATTTATATACATTAAATGGGACAGCAATATCTTCTGCTCGTGCTTTAATATGTATTATGGAAAATTATCAGACAAAAGACGGAACAATAATCATTCCAGAAGTCTTAAGAAAATATATGGGAGATAGAGAAATAATAAAAAGATAATGATAATAGGCATAGACGCATCTAGAGCTAATATAAAGCAAAAGACTGGCGTTGAGTGGTATTCGTATAATTTAATAAATGAATTAAAAAAAATTGATCAAAGCAATCATTATATTTTATATTCTCGAGATAAATTATTAGATGAGTTAGGAATATTACCAAATAATTTTGAAAATAAAATTTTAGAATGGCCATTTCAAAAAATGTGGACGCAAATTAGATTATGGCATAATGCAAACATTGATAAGAATGATTATCTTTTTATTCCTGCTGGTATCATACCTGCTATACCTATAAAAAAATATAAAATTATAACAACAATACATGATATTGCTTTTTTAGAATACCCACAATATTTTTCAAAAAAAGAATTAATTCTTCAAAAAATTGGATTAAAATTAGCTACAACGCAAGCTGATAAAATAATAACTATATCAAATTTTTCAAAACAAGAGATTATAAAATATACAAATAGTAACCCAGATAAAATTTTTGTAACACATCTTGGATATAATAATCAGAAATTTTTTGTTGAAAAAAATGAAGAAAAATTTAAAAATATAAAAGAAAAATACAATCTACCAGATAAATTTATAATCTATATAGGCAGAATAGAAGAAAAAAAGAATATTATAAATCAAATAAAAGCTTTTCAGAAATTTAGAGCAATACATAATGATTATTATTTTATTCTAATTGGGCATAAAGGATATAATTATGATATGATAAAAAAATATCTATTAGATAATGGCTTATATCAAAACATAATAGAATTAGGTTGGGTTGAGGAAAATGATTTAACAGTTATATTAAATATGGCAATTTTATTTATGTATGTAACTAACTATGAAGGATTTGGATTGCCTATACTTGAAGCTCAGGCATGTGGTATTCCTGTTATTACATCAGAGAATACATCGCAAAAAGAAATTGCCGAAGATTCTGTATTGTATTCTATGCCAAGCGATATAGATAAAATGGCAGAAAATATATTGGAAATAATAGATAATAAAAATAATATAAAAGAAAAATTAATAGAAAAAGGATTCAATAATATAAAAAAATTTTCATGGAAAGAATGCGCAGAAAAAACATTAGAAATTTTTAATCTTTGACTTTATAAATTTAATTTGTTATATTACTAACTAGTTAATTTTTAAAATTAAAAAATATGGAGAATAATGAAGAAGAAGAAAAATATGATGAAATGGTAAATAAAAAAGAAGAAGAAAAATATTATTTATTTGATGAATGTTGTGATGGAGATTGCTCAGAGTGCGCTCAGTATCAACAAGAAATAGAAGACATGGATATAGAAAAATAGGGTATAAGCCCTATTTTTTATTGAGTATTCATGATATAATATATGAATAATAATAAAAGGTATGATAGTAGATCCAAAAGATTTAACAATTATAGGTGAAACGAACTTTAGATCAATGAGAAAAAAGTTTGGTATAAAACGCGATGATAGGCGAAGGCATGTTTATATTATCGGAAAATCTGGATCAGGAAAATCTGTTTTATTAGAAAATATGATCATGCAGGATATAAAAAATGGGAATGGTTGCTGTATTATGGATCCGCACGGAGATTTAGCAGAAAAAATAATAAACTTTATACCAGATGATAGAATAAATGATGTTGTATATTTTAACCCTTCAGATATAGAATATCCTATTGCTTTTAATATTTTGGAAGGAGCAAAAACTGATTCATCTAAAAACCTTGTAGCTTCTGGTCTAATAGGCATATTTAAAAAAATGTGGGCTGATTCATGGGGACCAAGGCTTGAATATATATTGAGAAATACAATATTATCTTTAATGTATGATGAAAACTCAACCTTACTTGGAATAAATAAAATGTTAATAGATAAAGAATATAGAAAATCTATATTAGAAAAGGTTGAAGATCCTATTATAAAAGCATTTTGGTTACAAGAATATGAGGCATATCCTGCAAAAGAATTATCTATGATTATAAGCCCTATACAAAATAAGGTTGGCCAATTTTTATCTAACTCTCTTGTTCGTAATATATTAGGACAAGTAAAAAGTACCATAGATCTAAGAGATATAATGGATAATAAAAAAATCTTGCTTGTAAACCTTTCAAAGGGTAGGATAGGGGAAGATAATTCATCATTGATAGGCTCAATGCTTGTTACTAAAATATATCTTGCAGCTATGAGCCGTGTAGATGTGCCAGAAGAAGAAAGAAATGATTTTTATTTATATGTAGATGAGTTTCAAAACTTTGCAACAGAATCATTTGCTGATATTTTATCAGAGGCTAGAAAATATAGATTATCTATAACTATGGCTCACCAATATATTGCTCAGTTGCCAGAAGTTGTTTCAGATGCAATATTTGGTAATGGAGGCACTATGATAGCATTTAGACTTGGACCGCAAGATGCTGAAATATTAGAAAAAGAATTTTCTCCTGATTTTATGATAGAAGATCTTGTAAATATACCTAAATGGAATGTTGTGCTAAAAATGCTAATAGATGGTGTTGTATCTAAACCATTTTCTGCTGCTACTTTACCTCCAATAAGCGATGATAATGAGCAAACTAAAACAAGAGCGAGAGCTAACAAAATAATAGAAATATCAAGACAAAAATATGCAAGGAACAGAAAAGATGTTGAAGAAATAATAAATCAATGGACACTTGGAGATATAAAAGATAATAAGCAAAAAGAAGTTAAAAAACAAGAAGAAAAAGCTGAAAAACCAAATGTAAAAATGTATGACACTAACTGCTGGGTATGTGGTATGAAAATGAGTGTTCCTTTTGAGCCTGACAATAAAAGACCTATATATTGTTCTGACTGTTTAAAAAAAGTAAGAGAAAAATTAATACCAGAACCAAAAGAAAATAGATTTCAAAAAATATTGGAAAAACAAAAACCACAGCAACAACAAAATAAAATAAACAAAATAGAGAGAGAAGAAAAAAAAGTAAATAATAAGCCTTCGCAACCTAGACCAGTTGAAATAAAAAAAGAAGAAAAGAATATAGATACAGAGCAAGAAGAAGATTTACAGCATTTTATAATTAACATGGCACAAGAAGTAAAAAAAGATAAACCACAACAACAAAAACCAATAGAAACACATAATGATGAAATATTAGATAATAACATAAAAGTTATATCTTTAAGTGAATTAAAGAATAAAGATTTTAAAGATATAAAAGAAGATCTTAATAAAAAAGATGAAGATAACACAATTCAGCCAAGAAAGGTTATAAAGTTGGAATAAGTTTGACTTTTATATATTTTGTTGTAAAATATTATTAACAAAACCGAAGACAATAGGTATTCACATTTATTTAATGATATAAAACCTATCTAGGTAAATATTTGTTATAATATACATATTCAAAAAATATAGCAAATGGTCGATTTGATTATATATATTATACAGTCTTGCGGTTTTGCAAGATTTTTTTATATTTAATAAAAAGCAAATGGCTATTTCAAGAGATAAGAAAGAACAAATTGTTAAAGAACTACAAGATAAAATAAAGAACGCCAAATCTGTAGTATTTTTTGATTATACTGGAATAAATGTAAAAAAGACTAGAGAATTAAAGAAAAAACTAAAAGAAAGTAATGCTGAATTCTTTGTTGCTAAGAAAAAATTAATAAATATAGCACTAAAAAATAATAAAATTGAAGGGTTTTCTGAGATAGGGTATAAAGGATCATGTGCTGTCATAGTAAGTAATGGAGATGAAATTTCTGGCATAAAATCTTTATATAGTTTTGTAAAAGAATATTTAAGAAAAAACAAAAAATCTACAATAAAGGTTATTGGTGGCTTATATAATGGTAAAATTATACCAAAAGCAGAAGTTGATAATCTTTCAAATGTTCTTTCTAAAAATGAGTTCATTTCTAAATTTATGTTTTTACTACAATATCCTGCATCTTCTATTGCAAGAGCAATTAGTGCAATAAAAGATCAGAAAGCAAGTAGTGAAACTGGTCAATAATTAATTTATTAATAAAATAATATGTCAGAATTATCAAAGAATGCTCAAGAAATTTTAGATAAAGTTGAGCAACTAACATTAATAGAAGCAACAGAATTAATAAAAGCAATGGAAGAAAAATTTGGAGTTTCTGCTGCTGCACCAGTTGTAATGGCTGGTAATGCTACAAACGGAGAAGCTGAAGAAGCCAAATCTACATTTGATGTAGAATTAACCTCTGCTGGGGAATCTAAGATTGCTGTTATAAAAGTAATAAAAGAAATAACAGGACTTGGATTAAAAGAATCAAAAGACTTGGTAGATGCAGCACCTAAAGTAATTAAGGAAAATGTTAAGAAAGAAGATGCTGAAGATATGAAAAAGAAAATCGAAGCAGCTGGTGGTATTGTTACATTAAAATAAAAAAGATGAGCATAAAAATAGCTCATCTTTTTTATTTATCCTTTAAACGTGGTAAAATATATATAATAACTTATTTATTATGTTTAAAAAAGGTTTAAAAATTGTATTACTCGGCCCACAAGCATCTGGAAAAGGAACTCAGGGAAAATTACTTTCTGAAACTTTTAATATTATAAGAATATCAACTGGGGAAATGTTTAGATCAGAAATAGCTAAAAAAACAAAACTTGGTAGAGAAATACAAAGCTATATATCAACAGGGAACTTAGTGCCCGATGATATAACATCAAAAGTTTTACAAAATAGAATTAATGACATGGATTGCAAAAATGGTTTTATTTTAGATGGATATCCAAGGGATATAAAACAAGCAAAATTTTTAGATAGTATAACAAATATAGATTTTGCTATAGAGATAAATATATCTAATGAAGAAGCACAAAAAAGAATAGAAAATAGAAGGGTTTGTGAAAATTGTGGTAGGAGCTATGATCTAGTATTATTCCCACCTAAAAAAGATGGCATTTGTGATAAATGTGGGGGAAAAGTTATAAAAAGATTAGATGATTATCCTGAAGCAATTAAAAAAAGGCTTAATATTTATAGAGAAGAAGTAAAGCCTATAATTAAATTTTATGAAAAGAAAGGGGTGTTAATACGAGTTAGAGGTGATGATACTATAGAAAATATCTTTGAAGATATAAAAGGTAAAATGGTAAAAAAGTTGGGTAGTAAAATAATATAATGAATGCAATATTAATAATAACAATATTTCTTTTTGGGATATCTATTGGAAGTTTTCTAAATGTTATAGTAGATCGTCTTGCAAACCACGAAAAAATAACTGGTAGATCTAAATGCTCTCAATGTGGAAATCAATTAAAATGGTATGATTTAATACCTATTTTTAGTTTTTTATTTTTACATGGTAAATGCAGGTATTGTAAAAAAAAGATAAGCAGACAATACATAATCATAGAATCTATAACTGGAATATTAATAACTTTAGTCTTCTTAATACAATTTAGAAATGGTATAATTTTTAATTTAAGAAATATTTTAATGTTTATAAGAAATATTATATTGATATTCACCTCTATATCTATATTTTTATCTGACATAAAATATATGGAGATTATTGATGAAATAGTAATACCTGGGTCATTCTTAATACTAATATTAAATTGCATAATATCAAAAACTATTGGAGTTTTTCTAATTGGTGGAATTGTTGGGTTAATATTTTTTTTATTACAATTCGTTGCGTCAAAAGAAGGATGGGTTGGGGGAGGTGATATTAGAATTGGATTTTTAATTGGAGTAAGTTTTGGAAATATATATCAAGTTTTCTTAGTAATAATATTTGGGTATATTTTAGGATTAATATATTCAATACCTTTATTAATAAAAAAATATATTAAAAAACAAAAAGATATCAGTAGTATTATACCTTTAGGCCCATTTTTATCTATATCATCAATAATAATGTTATTTATATTAACATCTAATAAATAACCTTGTAAAATGATATAATTTAATATAATTTATTTATTATGGACAAAGAAGAGGCAAAACAAAGAATAGAAAAACTAAAAGAAGTTATAAACTATCATAGATATTTATATCATGTAGAAGATAGACAAGAAATAAGCGAAGCAGCATTAGATACATTAAAAAAAGAGCTGTATGATTTAGAACTGCAATACCCTGAGTTTATAACTCCAGATTCTCCAACCCAAAGAGTTGGTGGTATTGCTTTAGATAAATTTAAAAAAGTAAGGCATAGTGCTCCTGTACTATCTTTACAGGATATCTTTAATTTTGACCAATTTTTAGATTGGAATAAAAGAAATGAGGAAATACTAAATAAAAAAATAAATAATTTTTTTTGTGAGTTAAAACTTGATGGATTAACAGTTGTATTAACCTATGAGAAAACGATATTGAAGCTTGGTGCTACAAGAGGTGATGGGTATATTGGAGAAGATGTTACACAAAATATAAAAACAATTGAGAGTATACCATTAAAGTTAGATATAAATAAATTAAAAGAATACTCTATAAAAAATAATCTTAAGTTAGATATAGATAAGATTATTAATGGAATATTTGAAGTAAGAGGAGAGGCTGTATTGACAAAAAATGAATTTGAAAGAATTAATAATGAGAGACAAAAAAACGGAGAGTCTATATATGCAAACCCAAGAAATCTAGCGGCTGGATCAATAAGACAACTAGACCCTAGTATAACAAGATCAAGAAAACTTACTTATTTTGCATTCGAAATGATTACTGATATGGGTCAAAAAACTCATAAAGAAGTCCATGATATATTAAAGGCTTTAGGATTTAAAGTTAATAAGCATAATGAAGAAGCTAATTCTATTTATGATGTTGAAAAATATTTAGCTAAGTGGGAAACAAAAAGAAAAGAACTAGAATATGGAACAGATGGGGTAGTAATTGTTGTAAATGATGTACAAGATGAAAGGAAATTAGGTCATATTGGAAAAGCTGATAGATGGATGATAGCATATAAATTTCCAGCAGAAGAAGCCGTAACAACAGTAAAAGATATCATAGTACAAGTTGGTAGAACTGGAGTATTAACACCAGTTGCAATATTTGATCCAGTAAAAATAGCGGGCTCAACTGTTAGTAGAGCAACTCTGCATAATCAAGATGAAATAGAAAGGTTAGATATAAGAATAGGAGATACTATTATAATACAGAAGGCGGGTGATGTAATACCAGATGTTGTAAGAGTTATGACAGAATTAAGAACAAAAGAATTGCCAAAATTTGAGATGCCAAAAAATTGCCCTATATGTGGTTCTCCTGTAGAAAAATTAGAAGAAAATGTTGCATATTATTGTACAAATAAAAATTGTTTTTCTAGGATTTTTAGAAGAATAGAATATTTTGTTAGCAAACAATGTTTTAATATTGACGGTATTGGTCCTGCCATAATTAATCAATTATTGGAAAATGGGCTAATAGAAGATGAGAGTGATCTATTTAAATTAACAAAAGGTGATTTAGAACCATTAGAAAAATTCGCAGAAAAAAAAGCTGAGAATATAATTAGTGCAATAAATAAATCAAAAAATATACCTTTATCTAGATTCATAAACTCTTTAGGTATACCAAATGTTGGCACAGAGACATCTTTTATTATTGCAAAATATATACAAAATGAATATAAAAAACAAGATGAATTTAACAATATTATAGATTTTATGATTAATTATTTTTCAAATGCTTTTATAGAAGAACTAGAAAATATGGAAAATGTTGGAGAAAAAATAGCGACATCAATACAAGAATATTTTAGAAATAAATACAATATAAAATTATTAAATAAATTAAAAGAAGTGGGCTTGAATATATATTTTGATGAAATCAATACAAATCAAAATATAACAGGGAAAACATTTGTATTTACTGGAACATTAAAATCTTTTGAAAGAGAAGATGTAAAAAATATTATAAAACAAATGGGCGGAAATGTAAGTGAGAGCATTAGTAAAAAAACTGATTATCTTGTTGTCGGCGAAAATCCAGGTAGTAAATTAGAAAAAGCTAAAGAGCTTAATATAAAAATTATAGACGAAGAAAAATTTAAAAAAATGATAAGTATATAAATGAAAATTATTATATTAATTATTATTTTATTATTATTTGCTTTTATATATATTACCAGAGTTAAGAAGAAAGATAAAAATGATAAAGTTAATAAAAGTGCTATTAAAAATAAATGGGGAGAAATAGAGAAACTTGCTAAATTTGATGAAGAAATGTATTATAAAATAGCTATTATAGAAGCTGATAAATTGCTTGATAGTGTCTTTAAACAGATGGGGACACCAGGATCAACAATGGCAGAAAGATTAAGATTCCTTATATATAAATACCCAAAATTAAAATCAGTATGGGAAGCACATAGTATTAGGAATAATGTAAGTCATGATTCTGATTATATACTATATAAATCATTAGCAAAGAAAGCTCTATCTATATATAAAAGTGCATTAAAAGAATTAAATATTTTATAATATGATTATAAGTATAATATTTTTACTAATATTTATAGTATCTTTTATTATTATTACTATTTTAATAATAAAAAGATTTCCACAAATTAAATCTATAAATACAGACTTAATAACAAAAGAAATTGAAGATAAACAAAAAAAAGAATTAATAGAATCAAGAATAGATAGAAAAATGAATGGTTTATTTAGAAAAAATAACAAAAAAAATGGGTCTTTTTTAAATACAAAGATAGAAGATATAGAGAATAAGATAAAACAAAATGAGATTCTAGAACAAATAAATAAGTTCTCTAGAAATAAAAAAAATAATAAAGAAAATATACAAAAACTATTAGAAGAAGCTAATAATAATATAAAAAATAATGACTTAACTAATGCAGAAAATATCTGTTTTGCTTTATTTAAAAAAGAGAAAGATAATATAGATATATTAGATAAGCTAGCTTATATATATTCTGAAAAAAATGATACACAAAAGGTCATAGAAACATATGAATATATAATCACAATATTAAAAAGAAATAAAAAGAAAAATATAGACCAAGAGAAGATGCAAAAAATAATAAAATACAAAACAAAAATAGCAGAATATTATTTTAACGATGGAAATTATAAAAAAAGCTTAGAAATATTAAATGATTTAATTATTTACGATGAAAATAATCCTAAATTATTAGATCTATTAATTGAATGTAATATAAACTTAAAAAATAAATTTATTGCTGAAAAGATGTTAAATAAATTAGAAGAAATTAATCCAGAGAATGAAAAAATTGAAGAATTTCATGAAAAGATAGATAATATATTTAAATAATGGCAGAAGTAAAAACAAAAGAACAAATAGAAAGAATAAGAGAAGCGTCAAGAATATTGGCTTCTATATTAGAATTTGTGCTCCCAAAGGTTAAAGCTGGTATGTCTACAAAAGAAATAGATGAAATTATAGAAAAAAAAATAATAGAAAACGGTGCGATACCATCATGCAAAGGATTTTATGGATTTCCAGCATGCTCTTGCATATCTGTTAATGAAGAGGTCACACATGGAATTCCTAGAAAAAATAAAATATTAAAAAATGGTGATATTGTAGATATAGACGTTGTTATAGAATATAATAAAGCATTTTCAGATATGTCTAGAACAATAGGAATAGGGAAAATCAGTAACAAAGCAAAAAAACTTATAAGAGTGACAAGAGAGGCCTTTTTTAAAGGATTAGATAAGGCAAGAGCTGGCAACACCTTAAATGATATTGGATATGCTATACAAGAATATGTTGAAAAAAATAATTGTTCAGTTGTAAGAGATTATGTTGGACACTTTATAGGAGAGCAAATGCACGAAGACCCAGAAGTTCCAAACTACTACATTAATGGAAATGATTTTGTTCTACAAGAAGGTATGGTTTTATGTATAGAGCCAATGGTAAATTATGGGGATTACAGAGTAAAAACAAAAGGATGGGATGTAAAAACTGCTGATAAAAGTCTATCTGCTAGATTTGAAGATACTATATTAATAACAAAAAACGGAGCAGTGAGATTAACTAAAATGAATAATGAAAAATAATGAATATATTAGCATTAGATTATGGAGAAAAGAGAATTGGAGTAGCGAAAGGTAGTACTGAAATAAAAATTGCATTACCTTTTTCTATTATAAAGAATAATGGAAATGATTTTGTAATATCAGAAATATTAGATATTATCTCAGAAGAAAATATAGAATTGCTACTTATTGGGCTACCAATAGGTTTATCTGGCAAAAATACAAAGCAAACAGATATAATAAATAACTTTATAAAACTTATAGAAAATAAGATAGATATTCCAATAATTACAATAGATGAAAGATTTACTACTAAAAGTGCAAATAGCTTATCTAACAATAAAAAAAGAAGAGTAGATGATATAGCAGCCATGATAATATTACAAAATTATTTAGATAAGCAATAATTCTATCTATTGATAACTTTATAACTTTAGATTAATATTATACAAAAATAATAAACAACATAAATGTTCCAATCATTTCTATTACCATTACTTACTGGATTTTTTTTATCTATAATATTGACTTATTTTGTTATAAAATTAGCTAAAAAATTGAATATTGTTGACATTCCTAGAGATAGGCATAAACACAATAAACCAACTCCGTTAATGGGCGGTTTAGCTGTAGGTTTATCTATATTAATTATAATTGCTTTTTATTTCGTTTTTTACCATGGCATACCTGGGGGATATATTAAAGATAAAAGATTAATAGGCTTAATTATTGGAATAATAATATTAATGATTGGGGGATTATTAGATGATATTTTTGATTTAAAACCTAAATATCAAATATTATTCCCAATGCTAGCTATAATAGCAGTAATATCGTCTGGAATTGGGGTGAACTATATTACAAATCCATTCGGGGGGCTTATTAGATTAGATCAAATTAAAATACATCTTTTTACAATATTTGGCGTCCCTGCATTTTTAACTTTGTTTGCTGATATTTTTACTTTTATTTGGTTACTTGGAACTACTTATACAACAAAACTTTTAGACGGCATAGACGGATTGGTTGCTGGAATAACTGCAATCGGAACTTTAATTTTAGGATTTCTATGCTTGGGTGATATTGTACATCAGCCAGATACAGCTATCCTTTGTTTTATAATTTCAGGTTCTTTCTTAGGATTTTTAATATTTAATTTCAATCCAGCAAAAATATTTTTGGGTGAAAGTGGTAGCACTATAGCTGGATTTCTGCTTGGAACACTTGCAATAATAGCTGGTGGGAAAATAGCTATAACATTACTTATACTAGCTTTACCTATATTAGATGCATTAATTGTTATAATTTCAAGAATATCTAGCGGTTCTTCACCATTTGAAGGAGATAGAAGGCACTTACATTTTAAATTAAAAAAACTTGGCCTAAATGACAAACAAATTACAGTTACCTTATATATTATAACTATATTCTTCGGTGGAATAGGACTAATGTCTGGGACAAAAGAAAAAATGATAACTCTTGTAATCTTAACAATATCATCAATATTAATGATATTATGGGTAGATAGAAAAACAAATAATAAGATGGAAGAGGAGAAAATAGATACAAACAGCAAACAAATTATTGCAAAAAATTATTCATTTGATGTTTCTGTTATAATTATAAACTATAATTCATTAAATTTTCTAAAAAACCAACTTGAAGCATTCTCTAAGCTCCAAGAAAGGATAAAATATGAGATTATAATAGTTGAGAATGGGTCTAAAGATAGAGATTTTATAAAGAATACAATTAATGAATATAATATCAAAAATTTAACCTTGATATTATCTAAAAATAATCTAGGATATGGTGGTGGTATTAATTTGGGAGCAAAATATGCAAATGGAAAATATATTATTCCATTAAATACTGATGTTATACCAAATAGTTATTCTTTATCATCAATGTTTGA
Organism: bacterium; assembly: GCA_035417885.1. GTDB lineage: Bacteria > Patescibacteriota > Patescibacteriia > JAGPKW01 > JAGPKW01 > JAGPKW01. The sequence goes on along the minus strand of DAOLQA010000011.1, from coordinate 833 downwards.
TTTCATGGAAGAACATAAAGATATAGGTATACTTGCTCCCAAGTTATTTTATCCAGATGGTACTATTCAAAATTCTTGTTATAGATTTTATAATATACTTACACCAATTTTTAGAAGGACTCATTTATCTAACACAAGTCTTGGAGAAAAACAAAATAATTATGTTTTAATGAATGATTTTGATCATAATGATACTATAGAAGTTGATTGGGCGCTTGGTGCTGCATTTATGATAAATAAAGAACTTTTTGACTCTATTAAGGGTATGGATGAAAGATATTTTCTATATTATGAAGATATGGATATATGTAGGAGAATTAAATTAAATAATAAAAAAGTTGTATATTATAAAAATGCAACAATGACACATTATCATCAAAGAACATCTGCACATATTAAAAGTATTATGGATATTTTTAAAAATCTAAAAAATGATGATAAATATTATTGGACCAATCATGTCAAAGAAAAAATGATGTTTTATAATATTGTGCCCAGCCGTATAAAACGAGTTTTGCGTGCACCACATAGAAATGAGTTTGGTATTGCTGATAATACTTTTGCGTGTATGCAACAAATTGGTTCTAAGAAAAAACCTCAGGAATTGTGGGTT
>DAOLQA010000011.1:0-210 GCA_035417885.1 bacterium | reverse complement strand
TATGTATCAGATAAGAAAAAAATTAAAAACCAATAAACAGGAATTATCAGATTTAGATTTAAACATTTTGGCTAAATTGGGTGATGATGAATTAGAAAAAATTACTAAGCTAAAACCACAAATTATCATTATTAGTAGTTGGCGTTATCCTGGTATAAGTCCTAAGAAAGATGAGGCACCTATGCCAGAAGATATAAAAAAGTTATTTGG
>DAOLQA010000010.1:5402-21617 GCA_035417885.1 bacterium | reverse complement strand
TTATTATTAATAAAAATAAACAGATTAAAGAAGAATACTATAAAGCATATAGTAATGAAGATTTAGAATTAAATATTGCAAAGCTAGTTTTAGTGGAGGGGATTATAATTAGTAAAACAAAAAATCATATAATTATTCAAGATAATGATCAGAAATTTGATATTTATCTTAGTAATAAACTAGTTGGTAATATTGATAATATAACAAGAGGTGATAAGGTTTCTGCTATCGGTATAGTAAATAAAATAAATGATAATTTTAGAATTATATTAAGAAAATTTAATGATATACAAAAAATAGAAGAAAAAAACGATACAGAGGATGATTTTAATATTGCTTTAGTACAAGAAGATAGTGTTGTTAATGATAAACAGTCTTACGGATATGTAGCAGAAAGTCAAAGTCAAGAACAAGAATATATTGTTAATACAAACAATAATACAAAGAGGATTTTATTAATGATTTCATCAGCTATATTAGTTATTATTGTTATAATAGTGTTATTTTTGATTATTAAGAATGACAAGAAAAAGAAAAGTATTGCACACTGAATAAAGATATGATAATATGTTATCATTGGTTCCTTGGTGTAGCTGGTTTAACACGCATCCCTGTCACGGATGAGATCATGGGTTCGAGTCCCATAGGAACCGCCAGCATAGATCATTATTTTGATGGTCTATTTTTCTTTTTATTTTTTATAATTAGTATTATAGCCAGTGTTATTGTGCCTAGTATTAATAAAGCGATTGATATTTCTTTATAATATTTTATAAGCAGATCTTTATTTGCCCCTATAAAATATCCAAGAATTGCAAGTATAGAGGTCCATAATAGAGAACCAATAAATGTAAAAAATAGAAAACTTGGAATACTCATTTTTGCAAGACCTGCTGGTAGAGATACTAATTGTCTTATACCAGGGATCAGTCTCCCTATTAAAGTTGATACTGCACCATTTTTATTAAAATATTCTTCTGATTTTTTAATGGAATTCTCACTCAATAATAGCATTTTACCAATTTTAGAATTTGCAAATTTATATATTACTGGTCTACCTAAGAAATATGCAAAATAATAATTAAATATTGCACCAAGTAAGCTTCCTAAAACACCACTTAGAACAACTAAAATTACATTTAATTTCCCTTGGCTTGCAAGAAATGCTGCTGGAGGAATTACTATTTCTGATGGAAATGGTATAAAAGAGCTTTCAATTGCCATTAATATTGTTATATTCACATAATTTAATTGTCCAAAAATACTCATGAAAAAATTAGTAATTGCATTCAACATTTATAATTATATAGGTAATTAGATTTATATATTCTATCATATTTTTTATAAAACCATAATTTTGGTATAATATTAGTAAATGATATTAATATTTTTATGCGTGAAAGTAGGCATATAGAACTTAATACTAATAATAACCAAGAGAAAGAGAAGATTATAAACTATAAAATTATAATCTGGTCTGTATTTTTATTTTTAATATTAACTATAGGAATATTTCTAATATTATATGTTGATTATAGAAATAAAGAGAATAAAAATATAATTAATGAGTTTAATAAAGGGGTGTTATCAGAGTCAAAAAATAATAGTGATATGCAGAATATTATAAATTTAATAAATACCCAGAAATATGATGAAGCTATAATTGCAACAGACAAGCAAATAGAACAACAGCCAACAGCAGCTTTGTATTTTTATAAAGGTATTGCATATTTAAATTCTGGTAGGTATGAGAAATGTATAGATGCTTATAATAAATCAATAGAACTAAATCCAAATAATATTTATGCATATTTAAATAAAGCTGATTGTCTAGCAGATTTAGAGAATTATAAAGAAGCGGTGAGTGTAATAGATCAAGCATTAGCAATAGATCCTGGGAATAATATTTTATTAAATAAAAAAACTATTTTTGAATCATATATAAAATGAAATTATGAAGAAGATGTATAGATTTTTTTACGAATTTGATATAACATAGGGAAATTATATAACCATTTTTGATTATAATATCGTAAATCAGATAATAAATATCTTAAAGATTCATCAAGGGAGAAGTGTTTATAATCTTTAATAACAATGTTGAGTTAAAGTGAATAATTTATGAAATTAAATAAAATACAATACAAATTTAATAATGTTAATTTTTATGTATATTTAAGAGATGATGTAGATTTAAGTGTTTTTAATGAGATATTTAAATATAGGGAATATAGATCTTGCGAGGATATATTAAGGTATTCTGATAAAGGAATTGTTTTGGATATTGGAGCTCATATAGGTCTTTTTAGTCTTTATGCATATTGTTTAAATAAGAATGTTGAGATATACTCTATTGAGCCAGAAAAACATAATCTAGAAATACTAGGTTTAAATAAAAAAGAAAATAAAATAAAGAATATAAAAATTATAGACTGTGCAATTACTGAAAGAAGAGGGGATGGGGAACTTGTTGTGACAGATGATAGTATTAATAATTATGTTCTATCATCTGAAGATTTTGAAGGCTCAAAATTAAAATTTCAAAAAATAAAACTGTTGACTTTAGAAGATTTTTTAAAAGAAAATAAAATAGAAAAAGTCTTGTTATTAAAGATGGATATAGAGGGTGGTGAATATAAGGTATTTGAGAGCATAAAATATGAGACTTTAAGTAAAATCAATAATATAATTTTAGAGTATCATTTAGATAAGGACATTGGTTATGATCAAAAGTTTCTAGAGAATATATTAAGAATAAATGGTTTTTCTGTTCAATTTTTTCCATCTGGCTTTGATCCAAAAATGGGGTTTATTCTAGCTAGGAATAAAAGGTGAGGTTTATTTATTTAATTTAATTATAATTTTATGTCAGGGCATTCAAAATGGGCTACAACTCATAGACAAAAAGCTGTTATTGATTCACAAAGGTCAAAAGAGTTTTCTAAACTTTCAAGACTTATAACAGTGGCTGCAAGGCAAAAAGGTGGTGATATATCATCTAATTTTTCTTTAAGAATGCTTGTAGAAAAAGCAAAAGATTGTTCTATGCCCAAAGATAATATTGATAAAGCTATAAAAAAGGGGATAGGAGAGGATGGAGATGAAAATTTCGAGGAGCTTATTTATGAAGCTATTGGTCCATATAATACTCAATTTATAGTGAAATGTTTAACATCTAATAAAAATAGAACTGCTAATGATATAAGGTGGATATTTAGTAGAAATGGAGGAGCTTTCAGCTCTGTGATGTGGAATTTTGAGCAGAGGGGAGCTATAGAAATATATTCTTTAAGATCTCAAATTAAAAATTATGATGATTTTGAATTGGAGATTATAGAAAATGGTGGTATAGACATAGCAGAAAATGATAATTTAACAACAATATATACTGATATAAAAGATTTACAAAATTTGAGCAAATTTTTAGAGAGTAAAAATATAAAAATAGAATCTGCTGAAATAAGATATATACCAAAGGAAACTGTTTGTCTAACTGATGAGCAAAATAAAAGTATGGAAAATCTTATTAGATTGTTAGAAGATAATGATGATGTTGTTGATTGGTGGGGGAATTTTTAATTTTTGTGTATAACATTTTTCACAAAAATTTATGGAACTTCTGTTTTGCTAATATTTGGTATTTTTTATACACATTTTTTGGCTAATAATTAGGTAATTTTTTAATTAAAATGGCTAATATTCGGTCATTTTTTTATATTTAAATTTTATTATATTTTTGTATAAAATGTTAATAATTTGTTATAATTTTGTTAATAGAATATGTTTTTTATTTTAAAGGATGGAAAATTAAAAAACATATTTTTTATTCATCATTAATATAACTTTATGCCAATATTAAAGGTTCAAAAGAGAAATGGAGCGATAGTTGACTTCGATTTAACCAAAATAGAAGACGCAATATTTAAAGCTATTGAAGCTACTGGTGGAGATGATAGAGGTATAGCTAAGAACTTAGCCAAGAAAGTTTTAAAGTTACTAGAGAAGGAGTATGGTAATGGAGTTCCTCAGATAGAGCAGATACAAGATTGTGTTGAGAAAGTTCTAATAAATGAGGGATATGCAGATGTAGCTAAGGCATATATACTTTATAGAGAAAAAAGATCAGAGGTTAGAGATGATAAAAATGTTGTTATAGAAGTTGATAAGACAATTACTGAATATTTAGATCAATTAGATTGGAGAGTAAATGCTAATTCTAACCAAGGATATTCATTGGGTGGTATGATATTGAACACTTCTGGTAAAGTTACTGCTAATTATTGGCTATCACATATATATCCAAAAGAAATTGGTGATTGTCATAGAAACGCTGATTATCATATACATGATTTAGATATGTTTTCTGGGTATTGTGCTGGCTGGAGCTTGAGGGCATTACTTGAGGAGGGTTTTAATGGCGTAGAGAATAAGATAGAGTCTAATCCTCCAAAACATTTATCATCAGCAGTAGCTCAGATGATTAATTTTTTAGGGACATTACAGAATGAATGGGCTGGTGCTCAAGCTTTTTCTAGTTTTGATACATATCTTGCCCCTTATGTTAAAAAATATGAATTGAGTTTAAGAAAAGATATAGAAAAGTATAATATACAATTTAATAGCGAGAGCGAGAAAGAAAAATATATTAATGAAAAGGTTTATGATTATGTTTATCAAAATATACAATCTTTTGTTTTTAATTCTAATATACCATCAAGGTGGGGGACACAGACTCCATTTACAAATATAACAATTGATTGGAAATGCCCTGACGATTTGAAAGATAAAAGATTAAAGTTAGGGGGGGAATATTTTCCGTTTACTTTTAGAGAATTACAACATGAGATGGATTTAATAAATCAAGCATTTATTGAAGTTATGTTAAAAGGTGATGCAAAGGGTAGAACATTTACTTTTCCTATACCAACATATAATATTACAAAAGATTTTGATTGGGACGATCCTAAAACGTTACCATTGTTTGAGATGACTGCTAAATATGGAGTTCCATACTTTCAGAATTTTATAAACTCTGACTTAGACCCTGGGGATGTTAGGTCAATGTGTTGCAGATTACAACTCAACCTAAAAGAATTAAGAAAAAGAGGTGGTGGATTATTTGGTAGTTCTGAGCTTACTGGTTCTATAGGGGTTGTAACTATAAATATGCCAAGGATAGGATATATGTATAAAGGAGATAAGGATGGGTTCTATAGACAATTAAAATATTTAATGAATCTAGCTAAGTCTTCATTAGAAATAAAAAGGAAAGAAATTCAGAAATGGTTAGATAGGGGATTGTTTCCTTTTACAAAAAGATATCTAGGAACATTACAGAATCATTTTTCAACTATAGGTCTTAATGGTATGAATGAAGCAATAAGAAATTTTACAGATGATAAAGATAATATAACAACAAAATTCGGTAAAAATTTTGCAATAGAAGTTTTAGATTTTATGAGGGATACAATTATAGGTTTTCAAGAGGAAACAGGGAATTTGTATAATTTAGAGGCAACACCTGCAGAGGGAGCTACTTATAGATTTGCAAAAGAAGACCAAAAAAGATTCCCGGATATATTACAGGCAGGAACAATTGAGGCCCCATATTATACTAATTCCTCCCAACTCCCAGTTGGATTTACAGATGATGTTTTTGAGGCATTAAATAATCAAAAGGATTTACAAGTTAAATATACTGGTGGCACGGTATTTCATTGTTATATGAGTGAAAGAATATCTAGCGCTGAGAATTGTAGAAATTTAGTTAAGAAAATTTTAACAAATTTTAGAATACCATATTTAACTATAACTCCTACATTTTCTATATGTCCAATACATGGATATCTTTCAGGAGAATATGATTTTTGTCCTAAATGTGATGAAGAACTTGGGTATTCTGGTGTTTCTAAAATAGATGATGAATGGAGGGTAAAATATAAAAGTGATCATGCTAATAAATAATTAACTAATTAATCAAAACAATATGGGAGAACAAAATATAAAAAGAACAAGATGTGAAATATGGACTAGAACCATGGGATATTATAGGCCTATCTCGCAATTTAATATTGGGAAGAGGGCTGAACATGTTTCTAGGGTTCCTTTTAAAGAGCAAGTTGCTTTGAGCAATTCTTGTTTTTGTGAAGAATATAAAAATTAATATGTATTATATTTTATTTACTACAACAACTTGTCCTAAATGCCCAAGTTTTAAGAAGGTAGTTTTGGATACGGCGAAAATTGATGGAGAAATCATAGATGAGACATCAGGTAAATTTTTAAATTTAGCTGCTAGATTTGGCGTGATGAATGCTCCTACTTTTATAGCATTTAAAGATGATAGTTTAAATGAAGAAGTTTTTAGATGTTCTGAAGAATATGAGTTAAAAAAATTTTTAGAAAATAATAAAATATGAATATTGCTGGAGTACAGAAATTTACATTATTAGATTTTCCATCAAAAGTAGCATGTATAGTCTTTACTCCCGGGTGTAATTTTAGATGCCCATATTGTTATAATAGCGATTTTGTTATACCAGAGAAAATAGAAGAGATAAAAGATATTTTTATACCAGAAAATATCTTTTTTAATTTTTTGAAAACTAGAAATGGATTTTTAGATGGTGTTGTAATAAGTGGTGGAGAGCCAACACTACAAGTTGATTTAATTGATTTTATAAACAAAATAAAAGAATTAGGATATAAAGTCAAAATAGATACAAATGGAACTAACCCTAAAATTATTTTAGAGTTAATAGAAGAAAAAATAATAGATTATGTTGCAATGGATGTAAAAGCGCCAATTGAAAAATATCAAAGTATAACCAATGTTTTGGTTAATATAGATAATATTTTAGAAAGTATAAATATTATAAAAGATAGCAATATAGAATATGAGTTTAGAACAACAATTATTAAAGAACAATTATCGCAAGAAGATTTAGAGCATATTGCAAAAATGATAGAAGGTTCTAAAAAATATTATTTACAGAAGTTTAGAAATAATAGTGTGATATTAGACCCTAGTTTTAAAGATATGACTAACTATAGTGATAAAGAATTGGAAGATATATGTAGGGTTATAAAAGAAAAATATAATATATCTATTTGTGAATTTAGATAAACATTATTAACATTTGTTTATTTTTTTGTTTTATATTACAATTTGATATATAATTTTAATTAACTTAATAATTTAAATAATAAAAATATGACAGAAGAAAAATCTGAAGAAAAAAAGAGCAAAAAGATATCAACAGATAAAATATTGTTAGCCTTAGCTGTTATTGGTTTTTTTGTTGTGTCTTTGTTATATGTTAGAGAGCTTGGTGTATTTAAAAAGGTTAAATCTACAAGTAATCAGAATAAAAGTGTTACAGTAGATCTTTTTGTTATGAGCCAGTGTCCATATGGGACTCAAGCTGAGGATGAATTAAAAATTGCTTATGATAAAATGGGGGATGTTTTTAAATATAATATAAATTACATTGCAGATTTAGATAGCTATGGAAATTTTAGTTCATTACATGGGCAAAATGAGGTTAAGGGTGATATAGTCCAACTTTGTGCTAAAAAATATGATGAAACTAAGTATCTTGATATGATAGCTTGCCAAAATAAAGATGCATCAAAAATTCCAGATAATTGGGAGACTTGTGCGCAGGAAGCAAAATTAGAGAATATTAATAAAATAAAAGAGTGTTATGAAGGCGAAGAAGGTAAGGGTTTATTATCAGAAAATATAAAATTAGCGCAAGCTAAAAATGTTGGTGGGAGTCCAACTTATTATATAAATAATGAGCAATATGTTGGTAATAGAGATGCTGCTAGTATAATGAGAGTTGTATGTTCAAAAATAGATAATAAACATAAAGAATGTGCTAATTTACCAGCTTGTTCTAGTGATTCAGATTGTACTGCCGAGGCTACAAAGGTTGGCGTATGCACAAATGCTGGAACTATAAGTGCTGCTTGTGAATATAAAGAACCTAATATAGTTAATTTAACAGTATTAAATGATGCAAGGTGTAAAGATTGTTCTGTTGCTTCAGATATTACAGATAGTTTAAAACAAATATTTAAAGGACTAGTTGTTAAGGAACTTGATTATAGTAGTGATGAGGGTAAGGCCTTATATAATAGTATTCCAGGGCTAAAATTGCCAGCTTTTTTGTTTAATTCTAATGTAAGCCAAGGAGAAGGCTATTCTGACGTACAAAGATATTTATCAAATGCAGGAGATTATCAATCATTAGCTGTTGGATCTACGTTTGATCCTACAAAAGAGATTTGTGATAATAAAATTGATGATAACAAAAATGGGAAAATAGATTGTGATGATCCGGATTGTAAAAATGATATAAGTTGCAGACCTGAAATAAAAAATAAGGTTGATGTATTTGTTATGAGTGCTTGTCCATATGGAATACAAGCAGAAAATTCTATGAAAGAAGTATTGAAGAACTTTAATAATAAAATTGTATTTGATATAAATTATATAGCTTCTGATAATGGGGATGGAACATTTAGTTCATTACATGGGGATTTTGAGGCTCAAGAAGACATCAGACAATTATGTATTAAAAAATATTATTCTACAAAATTGTTAGATTATATATGGTGCAGAAATGCACAAGGTATAGAAGCTGGAGATTGGACACAATGTGCAAATAGCAATGGTATAAATACAAAAACTATAGATACTTGTGTTAGCGGCGAAGGTAAAACATTATTATCTAATAATATAAAAATTAGCGAAGGATTAGGAATATCAGCTTCTCCTACATGGTTAATAAATAATAAATATCAAGCTTCTGGTTTAGATGCTGAGACGATAAAGCAAGCTATTTGTCAATATAATCAAGGTCTTGCTGGATGCGAGAATACTTTAAGCGGAAGTGCAAATTCAGCTTCTAACTCTGGTGGTTGTCAATAGTAAACAAAATAATAGAAATAAAAAAGTCTAGTTTTAGCTAGGCTTTTTTATTTAATATTTGACATAATATTTATATAAGCCTATAATATTAATTATATTGCGGGATAGAGCAGTGGCAGCTCGTCTGGCCCATAACCAGAAGGTCATTGGTTCGAGTCCAATTCCCGCAACCAAGTAAGCTTTTGCTTATTTTTATTTTTCTATTTACAAAGAAAGTGTATAATTATAAAATGTATTGTAAATATTGATATTATATATGGATAAAAAATTTTATTTAACAACTACCTTACCATACGTTAATGCTGATCCTCATATGGGGCATGCATTAGAGTTTATTGAAGCTGATATTATAGTTAGATATATGAGAGAAAAATTAGGAATAGATAATGTATTTTTTAATGTTGGAACAGATGAGCATGGCCTAAAAATATATAATAAAGCTCAAGAGAATAATAAAACTCCTCAGGAGTTTGTTGATTTTTATGCAGAGAGATTTAAAGAGTTCTGTAAGATATTAAATATATCTTATAACAACTTTTATAGAACTAGTGATGAAAAGCACAAAAAAGTTGTTCAATCTTTTTGGAATAAAAGTTTAGAAAATGGAGATATTTATAAAAAAAAGTATGAAGGTTTATATTGTGTTGGATGTGAAGCTTTTAAATCTGAAAAGGATTTAAAAGCTTGTAAATGTCCAGAACATAATATTGAACCTATTAAATATTCGGAAGAGAATTATTTTTTTAGGCTTTCAAAATATAGAAAGCAATTATTACAATATATAGAAGAGCATAATTCATTTATAATTCCATCGATCAAAATTGATGAATTAAAAAATTTTGTTGAAAATATGGAAGATATTTCTATATCAAGAATAAAAGATAATCTCCCATGGGGTATAAACGTGCCAGAAGATGATGAGCAAGTTGTATATGTTTGGTTTGATGCACTGTCTAATTATGTTGGTGCTATTGGATTTCCAGATAATTTAGATTTGGATTATGCAAATAATATGTATCAAATATGTGGTCCTGATAATTTAAGATTCCAGGGTGGTATATGGCAAGGAATGCTTATGTCTATTGGACTTCCAAATAGTAAAAAAATTATAGTGCATGGGACAATTTTGGGGCCAGATGGCTTAAAGATGTCTAAAGCTATTGGTAATATAGTTTCTCCATTTGAGCAGATAGAAAAATTTGGATATGAAGCATTAAGATTTTATTTAGCTTATAGTTTTGGATTTAATAATTCTGCATATAAGGAAGATGATTTAAAAAATTTATATAATTCTATTTTAGCAGATTCTTTTGGAAATTTATTGGCAAGAGTTATACATTTAGCAAATAGTAAAGATATAGAAATAAACAACTTTGAGAAAGTCGATAAAGATTTTAAAGATAAAGTTGATTTTTATATTGATAATTTTAATAAAAATATGGATCAATTTTATATAAATTATGCTGTATCATTTATTGGCGAATTATCAAATTATGGGAATCAATATATTCAAGAAAACAAACCATGGGAGAAAGATAAAAATATTGAAGATGTAGAAATAGTTTTAAATAATTTAAGCTATCTTCTATATATAGTTGCTGATTTATATAAATATATCATTCCAGAGAGTGCTGAAAAAGCTAAACAGGCATTAAAAAATAAGGAGAAAATAATTTTATTTAATAAATTATCTTAAACAATGATTGGATATTTAAAAGGAGAAATTAAATATATAGATAATAGTAGTGTTATTATAGATTGTGGAAATGTTGGCTATAATGTTTATGTAACTCCAAAAGTTTTGTCTAAAAAAATAGGCGATAAACTTGAACTTTATATATATGAAGCTATTAGGGAAGATGCATATGATTTATATGGACTTTTAATGCCTGGTGAATTAGATTTTTTTAAAAGTTTAATTTCTGTAAAAGGTATAGGTCCAAAATCTGCTATGAATATAATATCTAGTTCTGATATAAATAAATTAAAGGAAGGTATATTAACAGGAGATATTGGCTATGTTTCTAAAGTAAAAGGTATTGGTAAAAAAACTGCTGAACGTATAGTATTAGAGTTATCTGGTAAATTAAACATAGATGAGATATTAGAAGGTAATAATTATTCTTCAGATGATGCTGTTAGTGCTTTAATGTCACTTGGATATTCTGAAAAAGATTCAAGAGAAATGTTAAAAAATATTGATAAAAACTTACCTCTAGAGGATAGAATTAAAAAAGCTTTAAAAGCTAAATAATATGAACGTAAAATCAGTTATTAAAAAAATTATCCCAAGGTCTGCAATAAGATATTATCATTTATGTTTAGCATATATTGCTAATATTATTTATGGATTTCCATCTAAGAAGATGATAGTTATTGGAGTAACTGGCACTAATGGAAAGACATCTACTTGCAATATGATAGCTAGAACTTTGGAAGATGCTGGTAAAAGAGTTGGTATGGCTACTACTATAAATTTTAAAATAGCTGAAAAAGAGTGGATAAATACATATAAACAAAGTATGCTTGGCAGATTTAAATTGCAGAAATTATTAAAGCAGATGTTAGATGCTAAATGCGAATATGCAATAATTGAAACAACATCTCAGGGAATAGAACAGTTTAGATCTTTTGGTATAAATTATGATATATGCATATTTACTAATATAACCCCAGAGCATATAGAAGCTCATCATGGTTTCGAAAATTATAAAAAAGCAAAATTAAAATTGTTTAAACAATTAGAAAATAGAAAAGAGAAGATAATTAATGGCAAATATCAAGATAGGGTTATAATAGCTAATTTTGATGATGAACATGTTTTAGAATTTATTAATTTTAATGTCGATAAAATTATTGGTATTGCAGCTGATAGAAGTAAATATAAAACAGGAACTAGTTTTGATGTTAAAGACAGTAATATAATTTTAAATTTTATTAATGATAAAAGATATAAATTTTTTAAAGCGGAAAATATTGATATAGGATTTGGGTATACTAGATTTGTTGTAAATAACGTAAATTTTAATCTTAAACTTACTGGATTATTTAATGTCTATAATAGCTTGTTTTGTATCGCTACATGTGATGTTTTGTCTATAGATATTAATTTAGTAAAACAGAGTTTAGAGAAAATTGAAAATATACCAGGTAGAATGCAATTTGTTGAAAATAGTAAAAATATTATAGGGATAGTTGACTATGCACACGATCCAAATAGTATAAGAAGTGTTTATGAAAATATTATAAATATAAAAAATACTAATCAGAAACTTATTGCTGTTTTAGGGTCATGTGGTGGTGGGAGGGATGAAAAATCAAGATTCCAAAAAGGAGAGAACGCTGGTAAATATTGTGATTATGTAATTATTACAAATGAAGATCCATATGATGATGATCCTCAAAAAATTATTGATGATGTATTTAAAGGGGTTGTTTCTTTGAGTAATAAAAAAGAAAATGAAAATTGTTTTAGAATTTTGGATAGGAGAGAAGCAATAAAGAAAGCTGTAGAATTAGCGAGTAGTGGGGATGTTATAATATGTACTGGGAAAGGTGCAGAAAAAGCTATAATGCTTAAAAATAGTAAAAAAATGGATTGGGATGAGGTGAAAGTTTTGCAAGAAGAGATAAATAATAAAATATAATTTTTATTTTTTATCTTTTATGATAAAATATAGATATTAAGTAATAAAAAAGTAGTTATGAAAAAGGTTATCTTTTTATTATTAGCATGCTTTAGTTTATTGTTTATATCTGGTTTTGGCTGTAAAAAATCTAATAATTATGAAAAGATTAAGGAGTCTTTACCTCAGATAGAATTAAACTATTGGAGAGCAACAGATGAGCCATCTGATTTTTCTGAGTTAATAGAAGCTTATCAGAAAGACCATCCTAATGTTACTATTAGAATTAGGAATGTTAGATTAGAAGAATATAGACAATTGCTAACCGAAGCTTGGGCTGATGATAGAGGTCCTGATATATTTTCTATACCATCAACATGGGTGGGAGAATTTTTATCAAAAAATAAGCTTCAAGAGATGCCAGAAAGTACTACTATGATGTATGAAGTTGTGATAAATGCAGAAAAGAATGAGAGAGAATACCAATCAAAGACTGATATTTCTCCAACATTAAGGGATATTAAAACTAAATTTATTGATGTTGTTTATCCTGATGTTGTTAGGAATGATAAGATTTATGCATTACCATTGGCTATTGATACTTTAGTTTTATATTATAATAGAGATTTATTAAATAATGATAGGATTGCTGAACCAGCATTAGATTGGACTCAGTTTAAAGAAGATGTTAAAAAATTAACAATAACTGATAAGAAGGGTAATATTTTTCAATCTGGTACTAGCTTAGGTTTGGTTGATAATGTTGAAAATGCTTTTGATATAGTTTCTTTGCTTATGATGCAAAATGGGTCTTCGATGGAATGTGGTGATAGTTTTTGTATTGGTGGTAGTACTCCAGATGGTAGAAGCCCAGGAATGGATGCTTTAGTGTTTTATACAGACTTTGCTAATCCATATAAGGATGTTTATTCTTGGAATAAAGATATGCCAAATTCTTTGGAAGCTTTTGCAGACGGTAAGGTTGCATATTTTCTTGGTTATGCTTATCAAAATGAGCAGATTAAAGCTAGAAATCCTAGTTTAAATTATTATATTAGCACTGTTCCACAGATTGAAGGCACAAGCAAAGAAGTAAATTTTGCTAGTTATTATGTTGAAGTTGTGTCAAAAAAAGGACAACATCAAAATGAGGCATGGGATTTTGTTAAATATATAACTAATGAAAAAAATGTTACAACATATTTGAATAAGACGAAAAAACCTACTGCTATAAGATCATTAATAAAAACTCAAGAAGAAGATCCTGATATGGCTCCATTTGCTAAACAATTATTGACTGCAAAAAATTGGTATCATGGAAGAGATTTCGAGAGTGCTAAACAAGTTTTAAATAATTTGGTGATAGATGTGCTTAATAGTAGCGAAGGGGCTTCATTAAAAGAATTAGAACAAGATGCAAATGAAAAATTAAATATAACTTGGTAGATATGAAATTTTATAAAAGCATTTTTATATCATTTATAATTTTATTTATCTTATCATTTAATGTTTCTAATGCTGCATTAGTAAATTGTGGTAGGACACCTGATAAGCCATGTACTATTAATGATCTTTTTGGGAATACTACGGAGCAACCATTCTGGATTAATTTAATACAAACGGCTTTGGGTATTTCAGGGATTATAATATTATGTATATTTATTTATGCTGGTATTAATTTGATGATTTCTGGAGGAGATAAGGGTAAAATAAAAAAAGCTAGGGATATGATGATTGGTAGTTTTGTGGGAATCATATTAGTATTTTTTTCTTTTACGATAGTAAAGGCTGGATTAATGATATTTGTAGGAGATAAATGGAGTATATATTTTGGAAATAGCCAAGTAAGTGGCAGTAATAATACTTCAAATACATCTAATACTACCCCAGTTTCTAATAAGAATAATACTAATAAGGGTTGTACTAATGATTCATCTTGTTTGTCAACTGAGTATTGCTGTTATAATAATAGATATGATGCAAGTAATGTCCAATGTAAAGGGTCTCCAGGTTCTTGTATTTCTAAAAAGAAAGAGTTTTTAAAATGTAAAGATTCATCTGAATGTAGGAGCGAAGATTGTTATAAAGGGTATTGTTTTGGAAAAGTTGAACCTACTACACATATAGGCACTATTAATAATGGTGACTTTTGTAATTGTGGTGGTAACTCACCAAATGATGCTAATTGTTCTGGAAGATGCATGTATATAAATTCAGATTCATTAAATATATTTAATAATTCTGGCTTGGTGTATTCTTCAACTACGTGTAAGGGAAATACAGGTAATTATTCTTTGGTTTGTATTAAAGAAGAAAATTATAAATAATTTTATTATGAATAAATTTTTTAAAATATTATTTTTGTCTATACTTATTATTTTTTGTTTTGATATTAATGTATTTGCTGAAGATAATACATCTACACAAAATAATATTGGGCTTCCAACTACAGGTATAGATTTACTACATCCTAATGATGAGATAAGTTATGATACTTCTTCTAATGGAGTAGCTGATTTTGTTGGTGGGAAAGTATATTCTGTGATTAATTTTATTATGGGTTTTGCTGCTCTAGCTGTTTTTATTCTTGTTATTTATGGTGGTGTAACTATATTATTTTCTAATGGTAAGCCTGACTCATATAAAGTTGGATTAAATATAATTAAAACTACTTCTATTGGTTTAGTTATTATATTATTTAGTTATGCAATAACTAGATTTGTTATTGGTAATGTATCTAATATAACAGAACCCGTTTCTTCAAGTAATGCTTGTGATAGGCAATGTAACACGGCTAGAGAATATTGTTGTACAGATAGTTTTTTTGGATGTATAAAAGGCCAATGTACTACTATATTACAAGGTAACTATTGTGCTTGTACTGGTAATAGTCCTGAACTATGTTTAGGAATATGTACTTCTTGTCCTAATAGCACATGTACTGTAAATGATAGAGTTATAAACTATAGTGGATATTGTACTCCAGAAAAAACTAATAATACATGGTATTGTAAGACAAGATAGACTTATACACAGGTTGTGTAAAACTATTATATGACATTTTATGATATAATATAAGTATTAAAAAATAAATAATTAATTAAGATAAAAATTATGAAAAAATTTGTTATATTCTTAGCTTCTTTAGCTATGATATTCTCTTTTTCCTATGCAGCGTTAGCTGTAACATGCGGAGGTACATATGGTAATTATACTTGCCCTGCAGGTTATGTACCACAAGTTGAAAATTATGGTACAGTAACAACTAGTGATGATGTTTGCACCTGTGTAAATATGTTTGGTGGTGAAGATGTCAATAAGGTTGGTCAGACAACTGGATTACAAAATACAACATTACCAAATATAATAGGTAATATTGTCAAAGCAGTATTAGGATTATTTGGTGTTGTTGCTACAGTAATTATAGTTTATGGTGGTGTAAAATGGATGACATCTGAAGGTGATACAAATAAAATTGATTCTGCTAAGAAATTAATGATTGCTGGAGCTATAGGTATGGTATTAGTTGTTTCAGGATATGCAATAACAACATTCTTAATTAATAATGTATTAATGAGAGCTGTTGGTGCTGTTTAATCTAAACTATAAAAAAAGAAAAAATATTTGGAGAAATCCAAATATTTTTTATTC
>DAOLQA010000010.1:0-5302 GCA_035417885.1 bacterium | reverse complement strand
AATATTTATGATATAATATTTATATTGATAATTTTTATTTAGTATTATTTATGAAAAAAATATTTTATAAAATATTTTTAACAGCTATTATTTTTTTATCTCCTATTTTATGTTTTGGAGCTAGTTCTAATAATTATAACAATTTTGGTTTAGATAGCCCAGAATTAAAAGATAAATTTGGGAGTGCAGATGTCCCAACTATAGCAGGTAATGCTATCAAAATTATTATAGGATTATCTGCAAGCGTAATGCTTATAATGATACTTTGGTCTGGAATTGAATTAATGTTTTCAAGTGGTGAGGCTAAAAAAAGACAATCTGCTATAAATAGAATAATATGGACTAGCGTTGGTATAATAATAGTAGTAGCTGCTTATGCAATATCACAGTTTGTTATAAATCAAATAAATTTCTTGGCAAAATAAAAGATGGGCTAAATACCCATCTTTAAATTTTTATATGAAGAGCTACACGTTATTGCTACAGCTAAAGCATCTGCAGCATCGTCTGGTTTTGGTATTTTTTTTAGATTTAAAAATAGTTTTGTCATTTCTTGAATTTGTTTTTTTGTAGCTCTTCCATAACCAGTCATAGCCTGTTTTATTTGTAAAGGAGTGAACTCATATATTTCTAAATTATTTTGTATTGCTGTTAAAATTAGCACACCCCTTGATTGAGCAACATTAATAGCAGTTTTTGTATTTTGAGCAAAGAATAGTTCTTCTATTGCAAATATATCTGGTTTAAATTTTTTTATTAATTTATTTAACTCTTCATGATTGGTTTTAATTCTATTACAAAATTGTTCGCTTGAACTAGTTTGTATAATGCCATAATCTATTATTTTATTTTTATCTCTAGTTTTTTCTATTACGCCATAGCCAGTTATAGCAAAACCAGGATCTATGCCCATTATTATCATATATAAAATTAAATTGTAAAATATATGTATTTATAATATTATATATTATATAACCAATTGAGATAAAAATTAAATTAATATTATGATAAAAAATGTTAAAGTTGAGATCTCTGCTAGGCATATACATGTTTCTAGGGGAGACTTAGATATTCTTTTTGGTACTGATTATAACCTTAAAAAATATAAAAATTTATCACAAGATGGAGAATTTGCTTCTAGTGACGTTGTTAATTTAATATCTGATAATGGGGAGATAGATAATGTTAGAATATTGGGGCCCATTAGAAATGAAACACAGGTAGAACTTTCTTTAACAGATGCAAGAAAATTAAGGGTATTTGCACCTATTAGAATTTCTGGAGATATAGATGGAACACCTGGAATAAAGATAAAGGGTCCAGTTGGTGAGATATATATCCCAAAAGGTGTTATAATTGCTAAAAGGCATTTTCACTGCTCTTTAAATACAGCTAAAAAATATGGTTTTAGAAATGGTGATAATGTTAAGGTAAAAATAAACGGTATAAGAGGCCTTATATTTGATAATGTAGAAGTTAGAGTTGCTGATAATTTTAATGATGCAGTTCATTTAGATACTGATGAGGGAAATGCTTGTAGTGATGGAAGTGGTATTATATATGGAGATATAGAAATAGAAAATAAATAAAAATATATGGAAACAATAATATTGATTATAATCTTGATAATTTTATTAGCTGGTGGATTTTTTTTGTATCAGAAGTTAAATAGTTATAAAGTAGACAAAGAGAGAGAACAAAAAATGCAAGAATTACTGATACAACTTGAAGAATCTTCTAAAATAGCAAGGGAGCAGATAGAAAATGTTAATAAAACAACATTTGATCAAATAGATAGGTTAAGAAGAGTTTTTGATGAAAAATTAGATGATTCTAATAAAACGATACATAATCATCTTGAGAAATCAATTGAAACTATAAAAAATGTTACAGAGCAACTTGAGAGTTTAAAAGGCACTAATAAGCAGATATTAGATTTATCAGGGCAAATAAAAGGGCTTGAAGATGTTTTAAAAAATCCAAAACAAAGAGGCATACTTGGGGAATATTTTCTTGGAACATTGCTAAAAAATTTATTTTCTCCAGCCCAATATCAAATGCAATATAAATTTAATTCTGATGGAGAAATAGTAGATGCTGTGTTATTTTATGATAATAAAATTATACCAATAGATTCTAAGTTTTCTTTAGAAAACTATAATAAATTAATAGAAGAAAAAGATGAACGTGTAAGGGAAGAACTAGAAAAGAAATTAAGAAATGATTTAAAAACTAGGATTGATGAGACAAGTAAATATATAAGACCATCTGAGAATACTGTTGATTTTGCATTTATGTTTATACCATCTGAGGCTGTATATTATGATTTGCTAGTTAATAAGGTTGGATCTTTAAATATTAATTCAAAAGATTTGATAGAGTATGCATTTAGAGATAAGCATGTTGTTATAGTTTCACCAACTTCATTTTATGCTTATTTACAAACTGTTTTGCAGGGGCTCAAAAATATCGATCTGCAAAATTCTGTTCAGAAAATAGTTGATAATGTTATAACCCTGGAAAAACATTTGAAAGCTTATGATGAATATATGCAAAGGTTGGGTAATAATTTAGGAACTACTGTAAATGCATATAATACTGCATATAAAGAATTTAAGAAAGTTGATAAAGATATTGCTAAAATAGATGGAACTGGTATAGATGCTGAACCAGTATTATTAGATAAACCAAATATTGAAGAATAACAATTAATAAATTAATATGATATTAGTATTAAATTGTGGATCGTCATCATTAAAATTTTCTTTATTTGATGATTTATTAAATGAAGTTATAAAAGGCATATTTGAAAGAATTGGATCACATAATTCTTTTTGTGATTTTAAGAAAGAAAGGATTGAACAAATTTTTGATACACATAAAGATGCTCTTATATTTTTATTTAATAAGTTTACAAAAGTAGGTATTAATATAGATGATATAAAAATTATAGGGCATAGAGTTGCTCATGGAGGAGATAATAATGATAGCATATTAGTTGATTATAAGGTTATAGAAGATATGAAAACTATAAATAATTTAGCTCCATTACATAATCCAATCCAAATGTCTGTTGTAGAAGCTTGTATGGAGTTGTTCCCAAATATAAAAAATTCATTAAGTTTTGATACCGCATTTCATCATACTATACCAGATTTTGCATATACTTATGCTATTCCTATTGAATTATCTGAAAAATATTCTATAAAAAAATATGGGTTCCATGGATTATCTCACGAGTTTGTTTTAAATGAATATGCTAATAAGACTGGTAAGAGCATTGATGAACTAAATTTAATAATATGTCATCTTGGATCAGGTGCAAGTATTTGTGCTATTAAAAATGGTAAATCTATAGATACATCAATGGGTTTTACGCCACTTGAAGGATTGGTAATGGGGACTAGATCAGGGGATATTGACCCATCTATCCCTATATTTTTAGCTAGAAATGAAGGAATGGATTTAGATGAAATTGAAAACATGTTAAATAAGAGATCTGGTTTAATGGGTTTGACTGGTATGCAAAATGTTGATATGAGAGAGGTTTTATATTTAGCTGATTATCCAGTTTCAGATTTTGATGGTTCTTATTTAAATGAAAAATTTACTTTTGAAGATTTAGTTTTATTAAAGAAAAGATGTAAATTAGCAATAGATGTCTTTGTATATAGAATAAAAAAATATATAGGATCATATTATTTTATTCTTGGTAAAGTTGATGCAATAATATTCACTGCTGGTATTGGAGAGAGAAGTGAAGTTATCAGAGATTTAATAATTAAGGATTTACCTATAGGAGATACTAAAGTTGAAGTAATTGCTACAAATGAAGAAAAAATGATAGCAATGGAAGCCAGTCAATTTATAAAGTAAATATATGCTATTAGAAATTAAAAAAGTTGGTGATGATGTTTTAAGACAAAAATCTAGCCCTGTTGATAAAATAGATAGGGATATTAAGGAGCTTATAAAAAACATGAATCAAACAATGATTGCTAATGATGGCATTGGAATTGCAGCTCCTCAAGTTAATGTTCTTAAAAGAATTATATTAGTAAGACCAAACAATAAAACATATATATTGATAAATCCTGATATAAAATTTAAAAGCAAAGAGACAGCAATAGATTATGAAGGATGTTTAAGCGTGCCAGAAAAAGATGTAAAGGTTAGAAGGTCTAAAAATATTATAGTTGAATTTACAGATATCGATGGAGAACGTTACAATATGGAAGCAAAAAATCTACTTGCAAGAATAATACAGCATGAAGTTGATCATTTAGACGGGAAACTAATAATAGATTATGAAAATTAAAAATGACAATAAAAGAAGCTATAATAAAATTTTCAAATATATTAGAAAGTCAAGGATTTACAAATCCTAGCTTAGATATTGAAGTTTTATTATGTCATGTACTGAATTGTGATAGGGTTGATCTTATAAATAATAGTGATTATGAACTAACACTGGATCAACATAATAAATTTTTAGAATTATTCTTAAGAAGGCAAGCTCATGAGCCTATTGCGTATATTATAAACAAAAAGGAATTTTGTTCATATGATTTTTTTATTAATAAAAATGTTTTAATTCCAAGGCCATTAACAGAAGAATTAGTTGATTTAGTATTTAATGATATTATAAAAAATAATAATGATAAGATTAATATTATTGATGTAGGAACTGGTAGTGGTGCAATTATTATCTCAATATTTAATAAATTAAAAAGATTAGAAAATATAGATATAAAAAAATATAATTTTTATGCTAGTGATGTATCTAATAAGGCATTAGATGTTGCCAAAATTAATGCCAAACAATATGGAGCTATAGATTATATTAAGTTTTTACAAGGCAATTTAAGGTTCCCGAGAGGAATAAAATTTAATTATATCATAGCAAATCTTCCTTACTTAGATAAAAAAGAAATAGATTTTAATAAAGATGAATCAAAAGATTTATTGTATGAGCCAAAAAATGCTTTATTTACTAGAGGTAATGGGATTTATATAATTAGAAAGTTTTTAAATAAAGTAAAGAATCATGTTGATAAGGATGGTTTTATATATCTTGAAATTGGTAATGGGCAGTTACCTAAAATAAAACAGTATTGTAGCAATAGTTTTAACATAGAATCATTTTATGAAGATAGAATAGTAAAAATAGATCTAAAATCTAAAAGATAAAAAATATGATATAATTTATATATAAAGTTATTTTATGAAAAAAAATATAAAGATCATTTTATTTTTTTTAGTCTTATTATTTTTTTGTTGTGCAAATAATATTTATGCTAAG
>DAOLQA010000009.1:0-22110 GCA_035417885.1 bacterium | reverse complement strand
TGGCGGAGAGGACAGGATTCGAACCTGCGAGGGCTTTTGCACCCCAACACGTTAGCAGTGTGTCGCTTTCGACCACTCAGCCACCTCTCCATGCTAAAACATTATACATTATATAATATTTTAGTCAACAATATATGATTTAAAAAATAGCTGTTTTTAGCTACTTTCATAAATGTAATTGTAAAAAATAAAGGTTAATAATATAATAAAATAGATTAAAAATTATAATAATACATGTTTAAAAAGATATTAATAAAAATTACTGCTGTTTTTTTATTTTTTGCAAGTTTTAGTTTTGTTAATGCACAAGATAAAATATCTGTGTATGTGTTTTATGGTAAAACATGTCCTCATTGTGAAAAAGAATTAGAGTATTTAGATAGTATAAAAGACAAGGAGAATATAGATATAAAAAAATATGAAGTATATTATGACACAGAGAATCAGGAACTAATGAAAACTTTTGAAAAAGCATATAATGCAAATTTTACAGGTATCCCTGTTGTAATTATTGGAAAGGATTATTTTCTAGGTGAAAGCCAAGAAAAAACTGATGAATTGATAAGTAAATATAGTCAAAATATGGGAGAATATATAGATGCATATCAATATGTTTTACAACAAGGAAATAATAACGGAGGTGGGCTGGTAAATAATGCGGATAAAAAAGCATCTATCAAAATATTTAATAAAGAAATAAAATTAGAATCTGTTGGTCCTGTAATATTTGGCATATTGTTAGGATTTGCAGATGGTATAAATCCTTGTATGTTTGGGGTGTTAATTTTCTTACTAACCTATTTAATATCAATAGGCTCTAAAAAAAGAGTATTAAAATCAGGATTAATTTTTGCAGCTACTGCTTTTGTTTTCTATTTTACTGTAATGTTTTTGATGCATAAATTAATATTTTCAACTACTGCCCTATTACCATATATATCAATAATTAAAATAATTATAGGAATTATAGCACTGGTTATGGGATCAATAGAAATAAAAGACTTCTTTTTCTATGGTAAGGGTGTATCATTAAAGATACCAGAAAAATTTAAGCCAACACTAGAAAAAGTAACAAAACAGGGAACATATTTTAGTGCTTTTTTACTCGCAATACTATCATCTCTTGTTGAATTGCCATGCACAATAGGAATACCTCTTGCATATATTGGTGCAATTGATAAAAAAATGAATATATTTATTGCATTATTGATTTATAATATATTTTTTATAACACCAGTATTAATAATAGTATTTTCTATGTATTTTTCTTTTTCAAAATATAAAAATGGAGAAGGAGAAGTTACTGCAAACAATATAAACAATAAAAAAATAATGAGATTAATTGCTGGTATTATATTATGTTTAATGGGCTTATTATTTATATTAGGTAAGATATAAAATGTCTATATTCAAAAATTTTTTAGAAAATATAAAAGGAAAAAATATTTTGTATTATCCTGGATGCTTTACAAAAACAGTTTTACCAGAAATACAAAAGAATTATGAAACAATACTTAACGATTTAGGTATTGATTTTATAATGTTAAAAGATGAAGAATATTGTTGTGGAAGCCCAGTTTTGAGAGCTGGATTAAGAAAGGATTTTGAAGAAATTAAAGCAAAAAATATAGAAATATTTAAGAATCATTCTATTGGATTAATTATAACAAACTGCCCTGCTTGCTATAATATGTTTAAATATCAATATAAAATAGAAGACTATGGTATTAAAGTTGAACATATAACACAAACTTTAAAAAGATATGAAAAAAAATTAAGAAAAGTTACAGATAATAAGCCAATAACCTACCATGATCCTTGCCATTTAGGTAGACTTTCTGGTGTGTATGAAGAACCTAGAGAAATATTAAAAGATTTAGGATATGATGTTAAAGAATTGTCTAATAATAGAGAAAAATCAATGTGTTGTGGAGGTGGCGGAGGATTAATAAACAATAACCCTGATTTATCCAAAAAAATAGCAGAAAATGTATTACAAGAAGTTGATAAAAACTATTCTATGATAAGCCCCTGCCCTATGTGTTATTATCAATTTAAACAAAATACAAAAGATATAAACGTCCAAGAATTATCAGAAATAATATTAAATAAATAAAATGAGAGTAGAAAGAAATGAAAACCTAAAATGTTCAAATTGTGGTTTATGCAGAAATGTGTGTCCAGCTTTTAAAGTATTAAAAGATGAAATAACATCTCCTAGATCAAAAAATAATATTGCTGATGAATTTCTAAAAGGTAATAAAGAAATAAATGGGAAATATTTTTACGATTATTGTAATGGATGCAATGCATGTGTAGAAGCATGCCCTATTAAAGTTGGATTCGACCCAATAAAAATAAGAGAAGAGGTTGTTAATTCTGGATTTGTGTCAGAAGAAAATAAAACAATGGTTGAAAATATTAAAAAATATAGAAATCCTTTTGGCGAAGTAAAAGATAAAAACAAGGCGCCAGATAAATTATATTGCTGTTAAAAATATGAAAAACTACTCTGATATATTACATAAACTATCATATAACATAGATTCATCCCATGTAGATTATAGAAATATGGATATAGATATTTTTATACCTGAAAATAAAGAAGAAATAATTGAAATTTTAAATAAAGCAATAGAAGATAATAAAAAGGTTATTATAAGAGGAGGGGGCACAAATTTAGTTGGAAATGTTTTACCTTCAAAAAATTCATATATAATAGATGTATCTAAATTAAATAAAATTATAGATTATAGCAATGAATCAGTAATACTTGAGCCTGGTGTTGTATTAGATAATCTAAATATATTTTTAAATAATTATAATAAGGTATTCCCTGTTGTCCCTGGTAGCCATGCTGGAGCACAAATTGGGTCCATGATATCTACTAATGCATCTGGCATGCGCGCTTTAAAATATGGGAAAATGGAACAATGGGTCAACTATATAGATGTGCTAATAGTAGATATTGATAAAAAAATACAAGAAAAAAGAATAGATAGTGAAGATATAAAAGATTTCTTAAATGCTGAAGGAATACTTGGGGTAATAACACAAATAAGCCTAAAAACTGCTGACAAACCAAAAATTACAAGTATAAATTTCCCTAGTTTTGAAAATATAGATGATCTTATATTAAATACTATAAATTTGTTATCAAAAAAAGAAGATTTAGATATATCAGCAATTGAGTTTATTGATAAAAAAGTAGCTGGATTTTTAGGTCTTAATAATGCATATTATTTACTTACTGAATTTGAAAATGAAAATGGAGACATAAAAGATCAACAAGAAAAAGATAAAATATGGGCTATAAGAGATTCTTGTTACCCTGTTGTTGTTAGTAATGGATATGAATTGATAGAAGATCCTCTTGTAGATATATCGAAAATCAAAGAATTAATACTGTGGCTTGAAAATAATAGTATACCTACTTTTGGGCATATAGGGACAGGAATATTACATCCCCATTATAACAAAAACCAAGAAGAATTAATAAAGCAAATGTATGATTTAGTCAAAGAATTGGGCGGAAAAGTTTCTGGCGAACACGGAATAGGGATAAAAAAGAAAACCTTTATAGATGAAAAATATAAGGAAAGATTTAGAATATTAAAGTCAAAATATGATCCATGTAATATATTTGGTGGAGAAAATATATTATAACTATTTGCTAACTACTATCATTGCTTTTATAATTTTATCTACTGGCTCATTATCCCCTGTTTTGTAATCATATATAGCATTATATAGAATGTTTGTTTTATATCTATAATCCTTACCATGCTTTGTGCCTGGATCGTTTGTTATAAACTCATCAGTTGATTCGTCATATCCTGTGATTACTAGTTCATGGCGTTCCGGACCAGGAGCTGTATAAAATGGGTTATTTAATTTCTGACCATTAGTTGGCACTAAAATTAAATTCCCATTTTTTAATTCTGATATAATATCATCAATAGTGATGTTATACTTTGTTTCTACATTATAATATCCAAAATAATCATTAAATATACGCTTAACAACATCTTCACTAGATGTATCTACATAGTTATTATATTTTTCCTGCTCAAAATCAGATATATCGGTTATTTCTTTTTCTATTGTATCTTTATCTATTTGCTTATCATTTACCCAATACATAGCCATCAAACTTGCTGTTTCTTCACACCCATTTTCCTGCCTTGGATCTTTCCAGTTAGCATTAGGGGCTTGAGGTGTAAAAGGAACTTGTAATTTTATATATAATTTTTTTTGTTTCTCTTTATTCTCTTCAATTGGTGCAGGTGCAGATTCTTCTTTTATTTCTTTTATCTCTTTGTTCCCCTGCATATTAATTGTTTGAATATCATTAAGATTATTAACACAAAAAAGAAAGCAGGTAGTAAATATAATTATATATATTAATAAATTTATATATTTTGTCTTTTTCATATTATTATTTTAACAAAAGAAAAGAAAATAAAAAATGGCGTCTTGTTGTTTTAAGACGCCAAAAGACATTTATATTATTAGAACTTTTTTAAATTGAGCATTAATTCCCTATTTTTTTCTTCATCATCCATGTATTCGCCAGATGAGTAATCAAAGTCTGGCTTACACCCCACGTGATTTCCGGCACATTTGAAAGAAACCTCAGAGTCTCCTCCTAGAAGGTCTGGCCGTTCAGAAACAATGAATCGATCAACCAAAGAATATTTATTAGTATCCCAGAAGAAACGACTTCTCCTTGGTTTAATATCTGTACTAACTAAATATCCTTGCCTTTCCAGTTCGGAACAAGCATACCTAATAAAATCACCTTCATTATACATCTGCTCTAAAAATGATTTTTCTAAGGCATTAATGACATCAAAAATCTCTCTTCTGTCTATTGTTAAGGTCCAATAAATAGGAGATTCAGTCTTTACTTCGTTCTTGTCCATATTATCCTCCATTGTCAAATATGACTTTATCCTTTATATCACTTTTTTGTAATTTAGTCAAATTTAAAAGATAGGGCGTTCCGCTTCCCTATCTTTTGTATAAGAGCCATTAATTATCTATATTTAATTAATGACTCATAAACCTTTTTAGATCTTTAATTATAGCTAAGTTCTTTTATTTTTTCTTTCATTTTGTTGTAATTTAAAATATAAAAGAAACTTTGCTATTTTTGCACCAAACTATCCAGTATTATTTCTCTTTGTATGGGAAGAAAAATTAAGACCAGATAATTTTAAACCCTTTTCTTAAAAATCTTTTTGAATATGTGTTATATAAATTTAACCTATATTCCCCCTTAGTTTTATATAATGCCCTCCTTAAATCACTCCTTATCCTCCTCACAAAAACTAATATAATTAGTTTTTACCTCCAAAAACAATAAAGCAAGAGATCTTATATGCGTTTTATACCCTTAGATAATTAGTTCATCCACTAATTTTTACTATTAGTAAATAAGCTAACTATCTAAAGGTACCGCTTTAATGACTCTTAACTTATTATTTTAAAGTGCAATATTCCCCCTCACCTCCTTATCCTCCAATCCTCCTCTCTTATAATAACAAAAAATCACCTATAAAAACAAAGTGATTTAAAAAACAAATCATAAATTTAAAAATCTATTAAATTGTTTTAGATATAAATTTATTTTTGTTTTTGTTTTTAAACCTTTTTGCTTTGTTTTTGTTCTTATAGAATTCTTAATTAATATAAAGAATTCTATCTCCTTTTTGTTTTTGTTATTAATTAAATTATATCACTTATTTAATATATAGTTAAGATGGATGCAATAAAAGTATTTTTGTTTTATATTAGGCATATTCTAATAGGATATAAAATTGTCTTCTTGTAAAAAATATCTAGATTATAAACAAATTATCCACAGATGATTATAATAAATCAAGTCTATTTGCTTTTTTATATTATTTTAGTATATAATCTAACTAACATATGCCCCCATAGTTCAACGGATAGAACAAGGGACTCCTAAGCCTTAGATCCAAGTTCAATTCTTGGTGGGGGTACCAAAAATACAAATTATTTTTAAAAAAGTTATAGGGACGTACTATAACTTAAAAAATAGCCCCTTTTTATTATCTAATATTAGATAAAAAAATAGGGGTAAAAATAAAGTTATAGACACGTACTATAACTTTTATATTTTAAAAACATAATGTTAATTTATAGGAAGTTATAGGGACGTACTATACTTTTTTTGATTTTCTTATAGGGACGTACTATACTTTTTTAAAAGCTATTAAAAATATGCTTAAAAAATATTAAAAGTTATCTGTAAAACATTATAAACTTATTTTTTTATTTGTTTTAAGTTAGCAACTTTTTAAATATTTTAATCTTTAGTTCTACGAGAAAATGTATAATTTATATATTGACATTTTATATAATCGTGTTATAAAAAGTTATAGGGACGTACTATACTTTTTTTGATTTTCTTATAGGGACGTACTATACTTTTTTAAAAAATAAATTTACTATTTTATTCCTAAAAATATTAAACCTATTGCAAAAAATAAAAAAATAATATATAATTTGTTATGTTTTATTTAATTTTAGATTAATTTTTATCATATGCCATCAATAAGCATATCTAATCTTGCTAGAAAACTAAGAATAACGAATCAAGAGCTATTAGACAAGGCTGTTGAATATGGTTTTGATATTGGCAGAAAAGCTATAAAAATTAATGATAAAATAGCAGAAGAGTTCATACAAAAATATAAAGAGGAACAAAAAAGACAAAAAAACAAAGAAAAAATAAATAAACTAAAAAATAACATAGAGCAATCACAAAAGAAACAAGATAATATTAATAATGCTGAAAAAATTGTAAAAATAGGAAAAGAAATTGTCGTAAATGACTTTGCTGAAAAATTAAATATGCCTGTTACTAAGATAATAGAGTTACTAATGAAAAATGGTGTATTTGTTAACCTAAATCAGTCAATAGACTTTGATACTGCAACAATAATAGCAGAAGAATTAGGATATAAAACTGAATTTGCTGAAGAAAATAAACAAGAAAATCTAAATGAAAAAATAAAAAACGAACTTAAAGAAAAAATAGAAGAAAAAAATAGTGATATAAATTGTAGTTTAATATACAAACCACCAGTTGTAGTAGTAATGGGGCATGTTGATCATGGCAAAACTAAATTACTAGACGCTATAGCACACACAAATAAAGTCGATACTGAACAAGGGGGTATTACTCAACAAATAGGCGCCTTCGAAATAGAAAGAAATGGAAGAACTATAACTTTTATTGATACACCAGGTCATGAAGCATTTCAAGCGATGAGAGCCAGGGGCGGGGAAGTCGCAGATGCTGCCATTTTGTTAGTTGCAGCTAACGAAGGTGTTAAACAACAGACTATTGAAGCAATAAAAATTATTGAGCAAGAAAAACTGCCTTTTGTAGTTGCAATAAATAAGATAGACTTACCTGATGCCAATGTTGATATGGTTAAATCACAATTAAGTGAATTAAACCTAATACCTGAGGAATGGGGTGGAAATACTATATGTGTTGAAGTATCAGCAATGAAAAATATTGGCATAAATGAACTGCTAGATCTCGTATTATTAACGATTGATATAAATAAAGATAAGCTACTAACAAACCCTTGTGGCGAAGCAATGGGCGTTATTATTGAATCAAAAATTGACAAGAATGAGGGGGTAAAAGCAACAACAATTCTGCAAACTGGAACATTAAACGTTGGGGATGATGTTATAGTAAATGGTATATGTGGTAGAGTTAAACTAATAAAAAATAGTAAGGGGGAAATATTAGAATCTGTACTACCTGGACATCCTGTAGAAATTTTAGGACTAAAAGAGTTACCAAATGTTGGTGATATAATGGAAGCAGTATCTGATAGGACTGAACTAAAAAGAAAACTAAAAGAATATTGCTATATAAATTATAAAAATGGAAATAATATACAAAAAAGCTTTGCTACAAGAGTAAACAATGAGAAAGGTGAAACAGCTTTAAATATAATTATAAAATGTGATTTTTTTGGATCATCTGAAGCGTTAAAATCATCAATTGAAAAAATAATTAAGAACTTATCTGATATTAATCTTAAAATTAATATAATAAAATCAGACATTGGACCTATTAATGAAAAAGATATATTTGAAGCGCAAGAAACAAACTCTATTATATTAGGTTTTAACGTTAATATAAGTCCATTAGCCACAATGATTGCGAGAGAAAAAAATATAAAAGTAAAAATATCAAAAATAATATATGACTTAATAGATTATATATATGACGAAATAGAAAACATCCTCCCAGAAGAAACCAAAATAGAGACATATGCAAAAGCTAATGTTTTAAAGTCTTTTTCTGTAAATAAAAATTCACAAATAATTGGGTGCATAATAAAAGAAGGGGAGATTAAGCCAGGTGCAACATTTTATGTAAAAAATAATAAAGAAATTGTTGCTACTGGGAATGTAGACAGTATAAAGATAGAAAAAGATGAGGTAAAAAAAGTTGTTCCTGGAAATGAATGTGGTATGCTTGTAAAATCAGATTATATAATAAAAGAAGGAGATGAATTAGAGTTTTATAATGAATTAAAAGTAAAAAAAACTATAAAAAGAGACAAGAATTAAAATGATTAAAAGGAAAACATTGGTTCAGAAACCAAAATCTTTTAGAACAAAACAGATCAATGAGCTCTTGTTGAGATCTCTGTCAAATATTATAAGGGAGGACATAGATATTCCTGATGATATTTTTTTTACAATAACAAAAGTTATAACATCAAAAGAGCTTGATATTGCTAAAGTATTCTATATAACCCAACCAGAAGAAAAACATGCAATAGTAGCAAACATCCTTAAAAAAAATAAAAAAATAATAAATGATAGAGTAGAACAAGATGTGATTATAAGAAAACTACCTAAATTTAAATTTATATTTGATAAAAAAGAGCTAAGTGCATTGAAACTCAGTGAAAAAATATCAAAATTAGAATAATTTGATATTTAAATTATTTTATAATAAATTATAAATATAAAAATTAACCTATAAACATGCTATTAATACCAACAGTAATTGACAAAACTCCAAGCGGGGAAAGAGTATATGATATATATTCAAGACTACTAAAAAATAGGATTGTTTTTATTGGAGATTTAATAAATAGCGATGTCGCCAACGCGGTCATTGCTCAATTATTATATTTAGATGCTGAAAATAGTGAAAAAGACATAAAAATATATATAAATACACCTGGCGGATCTGTTACAGATGGGCTTGCTATATATGACACGATGAAATATATTAAATCACCTGTCTCAACAATCTGTGTTGGACTTGCCGCTTCCATGGGTGCATTTTTACTTGCAGGAGGAACAAAAGGTAAAAGAATGGCTCTGCCAAATTCTGAAATAATGATACACCAAGTTATGGGAGGAGCAGAAGGGCAAGCGAGTGATATTAAAATTCAAGCTGAACAAATATTGAAAATAAAAGATAAAATAAACCTAATACTAGCCCAAAATACTGGACAAAAAATAGAAAAAATTGCTATTGATACTGATAGAGACTATTATCTAACAGCTGAGGATGCAAAAAATTATGGACTTATTGATATAGTATTATAAAAAGGCTAATATCTCTCATTTTTATGTCTATATATTTACAAAATGTAATATATTTATTATATTTATAATTAATGATGAAAAAATAATATTCGTTGAATAGATATATTTAATTAACTTATTTAGGATTTTTGAGCTTATTAAATAAGTAAAACAATTTTATAAAGGGGGTATGTTTATAAAATAGCTCTATCCTAATAGAAAGGCTTTTATATGAATGACTTTCTATTAGTTGTTTTAGGCTTAGTAATTGGTGCAATCGTTGGTTTTTTTTATAACAAGAAAAAAACAGAAAGCACATTAAATTCTGCAACAGAAAAGGCAAAAAAACTTGTAGAAGAGGCTAAGGCTAGACAACAAAGCTTGTTATTACAAGCACAAGAACAGTCAATAAAAATTATTAATGATGCAAAGAATGAAATAAACGAAGAAAAGAGAATGCTCAAGGTCGAAAAAGAAAAAATAGAAAAAAGAGAATCACTCTTTGATGAAAAATTATTAACACTAGAAGAAAGACAATCTCAAATATCTAAAGTAGAAGATGAGATACGTAGAAAACAACAAGAATTAGAAGAAATAAAGAAACAGCAGGTAGAAAGGCTAGAAAAAATAGCAAATCTTTCAAGAGAACAAGCAAAAGAAGAAATAATAAAAATAGCAGAAGAAAGTGCTAAAGAAGATGCTGTAAAAAGGATAAAAGAAATACAAAAACTTGGTTATGAGGACATGGAAAAAGAAGCAAAAAATATCCTAATGCTCGCAATGCAAAGGTTTGCTTTACCAGTAGCCGTTGATGTAACAACTACAAACGTAGAAATACCAAGTGAAGAAATGAAGGGGAGAATAATAGGGAAGGAGGGTAGAAATATTAAAATATTTGAACAAATAACTGGCGTAGAATTAATTATTGATGATACACCAAACATAATAACAATTTCATGTTTTAATCCAATTAGGAGACATATTGCAAAAAGAGCTTTAGAATATTTAATAGCTGATGGTAGAATTCAACCAGCTAGAATAGAAGAATTTGTTGATAGGGCAAGAAATGAATTAGCATTAGATATTAGAAAGGCTGGAGAAGAAGCAATAGCTGAAGTTGGGGTTGCTGGGATAGATCCAAAGCTTATCTCAATAATAGGTAGGCTAAAATATAGGACTAGTTATGGCCAAAATGTTTTACAACATTCCATAGAAGTTGCAATCATTAGCGGGCTCATTGCTAATGAAGTTGGAGCAGATATCACAGTTGCTAAAAAAGGTGGGTTATTACACGATATAGGTAAGGCAGTTGATTATGAAGTTCAGGGGACGCATCCTGAAATTGGTAAAAATATTGCACAAAAATTTAATTTACCAGAAAGTGTTATAATTCCAATTGCAACGCACCACGATGATATGCCACCAACCCTTGAAGCTGTAATAGTCAAGGTTGCTGATCAAATATCAGGGGCTAGACCCGGATCTAGAAAAGATACGACTGAAAACTATATGCAAAGGCTTGAAGACTTAGAAGAAATTGCAACAAGAAATGAAAAAGTGCAGAAAGCTTATGCAATATCTGCAGGAAGGGAATTGAGAATATTTGTTGACTCAGAAGCTAGTGATGATCTAGAAGCACTAAATTTAGCCAAAAAAATAGCACTTGATGTTGAAAATGAATTAAAATATCCTGGAGAAATAAAAATCACAATGATTAGAGAAAAAAGAATAATAGAATATGCAAGATAAAAAACGAGTTTAAACTCGTTTTTTATTATTGTTAAATTTAATAAAATGAAGTAATATAAAAACTATAATATTTTTATTATGGTTATAAAATTTTTATTAATTGGCGATATTGTTGCTAAAATGGGCAGAGATACTGTTGATGAGGTACTCCCAAAACTTAAAAGACAATACCAAATAGACTATATTATAGCCAATGGAGAAAATTTAGCTCATGGAGATGGAGTTAATGTCGCCACAATTTCCGAGATGTATGAAAGTGGTGTTGATTTTTTAACAACAGGAGATCATATCTTTAAAAATGCTAGCGACTTAAACAATGTATTCTTTGGAAAATATAATATCATCAGACCAGCAAACTACCCTGATGGTGTTATTGGCGATGGATATAAAATAGTAAGGATTAAAAACTACAAAATATTAATTATAAACTTACTTGGAAGAGTCTTTATGAAGAATAATCCTGATTGTCCATTTAGAAAATTCGATCAGATATATAATGAAAATAAAAGGAAAAAAATAGATTGTATTATTGTTGATATACATGCAGAAGCAACAAGCGAGAAGAAAACATTCTTTGAATATGTAAAAGATAGAGCAAATATCGTATTTGGGACACATACTCATATTGGAACAGCAGATCTGGATATAAATAATGGGCATTTTTACATAACAGATATAGGAATGGTGGGGGCTAAAAATTCTAGTTTAGGTGTTGATTTTAAAAATATAATAGAAAATTTTTTATATCAAATACCAGTAAAACATGAATTTCCAGAGACTGGCACCGCAATATTTAATTCTGTTTTAGTCGAATATGATATAAGTAATAAAATCGTGATATCTGCTAAAAGATTAGATAGAATTATAGAAATTTGAAAAGCTTGACTTATTTTCCTACTAAGATATAATTTAACTAACTTTAAATAAAATAACTAAAATTTAACTAAAACAACATGAATAAGGCACAACTTTGTGAAATTATATCTGAGAAGTTTAAAATGCCAAAAAAACAAGCAGAAGATATAATAGAAACAATATTTAATACTTTTATAAGCGAACTAAAGAATAACAACAAGGTTAGCATTGTTGGGTTTGGATCATTTATTGCTAAAACTAGGCATGCAAGACGTGGTGTTGACCCAAGAAATCCGTCAACCATTATAAATGTCCCTGAAACAAGGGTAACAAAATTTAAAGCAGGGAAAAAGCTAAAAGATGTTCTTAATGGTAGATAGGGGAAATTCGCTTTTTCTTAAAGCGAATTTTTTATTAATATATACATAGACTAATTTAGATATAAAGTCTATAATTATTATATGAATACTTAAATATGTTAAAAATGAAAAAGAATTCAATATTATGGAAAAATTTAATAGCATTTATATCGGTCCTTATTATACTTGGTTTAATTTTTAATTTTTATAAACCACAACAGACAACAAAAATAACAACAAATGAGTTTATACAAGAGATTAATGATAATACAATAAAAGAAATAAGTGTTATAAATAATAAGGTCAATATTACAAAAGATGATGGGAGTATCCAATATTTCTATAAAGAAACAAATGAAACTTTGGGGGATTTGTTCAAAAATTATTCTGTAGATACAAATAAAATATCAAATATAAAAATCAATATAGAAAATGGCTCCTCTAGTGATCTTATAATAAATTTAATAACTTTATTTGGTCTTCCTTTAATATTCATTATTGCTTTCATAATATTAATGCTAAGGCAAGCCAATGGTAATGCTAATAAAACATTAAGTTTTGCGCAGAGCAACCTTCAAGAAGTTGATAAAAATAAACAAAAGTTTAGTTTTAATGATGTTGCTGGAAATGAAAACGCTAAAGATGAATTACAAGAGATTGTTGATTTTTTAAAAAATCCAAAAAAGTACATAGATATGGGTGCAAAGATACCTCATGGTGTATTGTTGATTGGGTCGCCAGGTACTGGAAAAACACTGCTTGCAAGAGCTGTATCTGGAGAAGCAAATGTTCCTTTTTTTACTATATCAGGTTCAGAGTTTGTTGAAATGTTTGTTGGTGTTGGTGCTTCGCGTGTAAGAGATTTATTTAGAAAAGCACGAAAAGAGGCTCCTTGTATTGTTTTTATCGATGAAATAGACGCCGTAGGAAGACAAAGAGGAGTTGGCGTATCTGGCAGTCATGAAGAGAGAGAACAAACACTAAACCAAATACTTGTAGAAATGGATGGATTTGATAATGAAACAAATATTATAATAATAGCTGCCACAAATAGACCTGACGTATTAGATAAAGCGCTATTAAGGCCTGGAAGATTTGATAGAATAATTACATTAGAAGAACCTGATTTAAAAGATAGGGAAGAAATATTAAAGATACACGCAAGAAATAAACCATTGGAAAAAGATGTTGACTTAAAAGAGGTGGCAGAAAGAACTCCTGGGTTTTCTGGAGCAGATTTAGCAAATCTATTAAATGAAGCTGCTATTTATGCTGCTAGCAATAATAAAAAAACAATTGCCCAGCTAGATATTTTAAATAGTATTGAAAAAGTCCTTCTTGGTCCACAAAGAAAAAGCCATCTTCTATCCCCAGAAGAGAAAAAAATTGCTGCTTATCATGAAGCTGGTCATGCTATTGTTGCTAATTTTCTACCAAATTGTGATCCTGTTCAAAAAGTTACTATCATCTCTAGAGGTATGGCAGCGGGCTACACTTTAAACCTTCCAGAAAAAGAAACATATTTACATTCTAAAGAATATTATATAGATGAAATGGCTATGCTACTTGGTGGTTATATTGTTGAAAAAGAAATCTTTAAATCTCTAACTTCTGGCCCGTCTAATGATCTAGAAAAAGTTACATCAATTGCAAAAGATCTAATATATAATTATGGAATGAGCAATGAACTACCACCTAGAATTTTTGGAGAAAAAGATGAATTATTCTTTTTGGGAAATAATACAGTAAAACAGGACTTTAGTGAAAAAACAGCACAAATAATTGATAATGAGATATCAAACTTAATTAATCTAGCTTATAACAGGGCTAAAGATGCTATTCTAAACCATAAAGATAAGTTAGAACTTGTGGCAGAAACTCTTATAAAGCAAGAGACTATAGAAAAAGAAGAATTTAAAAAACTTGTACAAACTAATTAAATAAAATAATATATGTTAAAATATAAAGATTCTTTAAAAAGGTTTGCTACTTTCATACAAGAAAATAAAATTGTTTTAATTCTGGGGTTAATAACAGCTTTATCAGGTGTTTTAATTATAGGTAATATATATAGCAATTTTAGTTATTTTTTAAAACATAAATATTTTATAAGCCTTGCTAATAACTTTTCTAATGTCTTCACGTTTATAAAATCTTTTTTTTATAACAATATAATACAAGACAGCGCAGAATCTTTAACAAATATCTTTAATTTTGGCATTATATATAAAAGTCTCGGCATTAATGAAATAAATAACATAAACAATACTTTTAACTATACTATATTAGGACTATCAATAATATTATTTTTTATTGTAAATCTTTCTTCTTATATAATAACCTTTATAAACACAAAGGGGGAATCAATAAAGGAAACATTTAAAAGTATAAAGCCTAAATTATTAAAATTATTTACATTGGACTTTATAAGAATTATTATATTCTCTTTAATATTTATAATTATTAGTTTAATTAGTCTTATTTTTAGACTAAATTCTTATTTATATATAATAATAAGCTTTACCATAGCCATTATTATCTTTTATTATCTATATTTTTTGTATCAATTTACATTAAGAAATCTACTATTTTCTGGAACAGATATTAAAAATTCTCTTAAAGAATCAACTAATTTAATTAATAATAATAAAAAAGATATATTTTTAAATTTTTTATTATTATTGTTAATTATTGGTATTATTTTTTGTATTACAATAATTATTTTCATTCCAATTTCTCTATTAAATGAATACTTTATAAGTTCTGGATATACAATATTTAATACTGTTGGAGCAATATTTTATATAATAATAAACCTAATAGCTACAACTATTATAAACCTATTTATTATAAGGTTTATAAATGATATATATTTTGAATGTAAAAATAAAATC
This sequence comes from bacterium, assembly GCA_035417885.1. Classification (GTDB taxonomy): domain Bacteria; phylum Patescibacteriota; class Patescibacteriia; order JAGPKW01; family JAGPKW01; genus JAGPKW01. The sequence goes on along the minus strand of DAOLQA010000009.1, from coordinate 6,647 downwards.
ACTGTATAAAACAGTGATTTTATTGTATATTATATTAATATTTATTGTTTATAATTATTAAATTATTGTTTCTAATTGTATATAAAGATTGTTTAAAAAGTGTATATTTAATTTTATTAAAAGTTCTAATATAACTCTTATGTCAAAAAAGAGTTATAATTTATCTCCTAAATATTTATTAATTATATTCATATTATATTTTATTTTTTCTCTATATTTAAATAAAAAGATAAGATATTAACTAAATTAACTTGTTTATTAATAACTATTATTAAAATTTTTTAATAAAAAATTAATATTATTATAGTAGAATAAAAAATAAATAATTTGAAAAATAAAAAATAATATATTAAAATTTTTATATAATAATTAAAAATAAAAAATGAAAATTGAATGTTTACAAGAAAACTTAAATAAAGGATTAAATATAGTCACTCATATAACTGGCAGAAATAATACTTTACCAATCTTAAACAATATTTTAATTGAAACACTTGAAAATGAATTAAAATTAATTACTACAAATTTAGAAATAGGATTAGAGGTAAATGTCAGATGTAAAGTTATTGAAAATGGAAAAATATTAGTCCCTGCTCAGCTATTTAGTGGATATATTTCAACATTTCCTCAAAAAAATATAATTATAAACTCCGAAGAAAATAAAGTTAATATTAGTTCAGATGATAATAAAGTTAATACAAAAATAAATTGTTTAAATAGTGATGATTTTCCAATTATCCCAAAAACAGAAACAAGTGAAAAAATTACTATTAGTACTAAAGATTTGAAAAATATTTTATACAGAATTATAAATAGTGTCTCTATAAATAACACAAGGCCAGAAATAAATGGTGTTTTGTTTAAAATAGAGAATGATTTAATGTTTATTGTTGGAACAGATGGATATAGATTAAGTGAGGGCGTTATAAAAATGGAAAGCAAACAAGAAATAAATAGAGAAATAATCATGCCACTATCTACAGTTCAAGAGATAAATAAGATATTACAAAATGTTAACAATGATGTAGATATATATATCTCTGAAAACCAGGTATTGTTTATGTTTGAAGATATAAAATTAGTATCAAGATTGATTGTTGGTAAATACCCTGATTATAAACAAATAATTCCAGAAAAATATAAAACCATGTTTACTATTGATAGATTAGAGTTTATAAACATAATTAAAAACGTTGGGTTGTTTACTGATAAAAATATCAATGATATAAAACTTGAAGTTAAGGGTAAGACGGTTTCAATACAATCAAAAAGTAGTGAAGCCGGAGAGAATCTTGTTCAGATCGAAGCTGAAACAACAGGCGACGACAACAGGATTATTTTTAATTATCAATATCTACTAGATGGTCTAAATAATATTAATGGTGATAAAGTAGAAATATCTTTTTTTGACGAGAACAATCCAGCAGTTATTCAATCTATAGATACTAAAGAGAAAGATATCTATAAATATATATTAATGCCAATAAGAGAATAACGTTAGTTTACTTGGATATTTAATATATTGGACATCATGGTTTCATTATTATTTTTTTGTATTTCTGCATAAACCTTATATATAGAGCTAGGTATTTGAGGATTTAAGAATACTTTTATTATGTTTGTATCAGGATCTGTTATTTGTGATAATAAATATTTATTGCCACCTACTTCATAAAAAATTCTAATTGTATTTATAAGATTTATATTACTAATAAACAAATTAAGAGGAATTGTATCTTTTAAATTGTATATAGTTTTATCTGATGATAGATTTACTGATAAACCAGATGTTATTTGTGTAAACTTTATACTATCAGATTTTGTATTTAAAAATTGGTCAAAAACCCTTACTTCCAATATGTGTTCGCCACTATCTATATTTAATAGGCTTATTGTATTTTCATCAAACGGCTCTGTTGTTTTTGACAATAATAAAATTCCATCGACTAAATAATTTACTTTTACTATTTGATTTGTTGTTGTATATGCTATTTTTACTGTTATTTGATTTGATGTATTTTGTATATTATTCTCTGGAGAAATTATTTTTACGCTAGTTATTGCATCTTGCGTGTGCGTTGTATCAATTTCTGTCGGGATTTTATCTATTATACAATCTTTAATATCTAACCCTTCATTCCCAGTCTGTTTTAGAAGATTGTTTATAAAATCAGTGTCTTCCTGTGTCTTATTTTGCTTATTAATTAAATTATTAAACCAGGTTTTTACTCCCTCTTCCCATGTTGGATATTCAGGATCATTCGGACTCTCTATTACTTCTTTTGATAGATCATTTTTATCAATATAATGTAATATACTATGTAAATCTATATATTGTCTTTCTTTTATTAATTCTTGAGGAGTAAAATCAGAGGCTAGTTTTCCTGATAAAGAATCTATTTTTACTATTTTTGTATTTATCCACGAACCATTTAGCATCATATTTTTTTTATTTTCATATTTTGGCTGTTCAAAAGTCTCTTGTTTATCATTTTTTGTAGAGTATTCCATATATTCTTGCCAAAGTGGTGCACTCAACATTGATGCAGATGCTTTATTCATCTCTTTATTATCATTGTTTCCTACCCAAACAGCTGTAACTATATTTGGTGTATATCCTATTGTCCATGTATCTTTATAATCATTTGTTGTTCCTGTTTTAGCTGCAACTTGTCTATTTTTTAATGTTAAATTATTTTTTGCACCAAATATAAAAGCCCTGGAATCATTATCTGATAATATGCTATTTATTTCATTTGCAATGTTTTTATCTAAAACTCTTGTCCCTTGTTCTATTGCTGTATTATCTTCTAAAATTTTATTATTTTCATCTTTTACTAGTAGTATAGATTTTAAATTTCTTTTTACTCCAGCGTTTGCAAATACACTAAATGCTTGTACGTGGTCTATCATTGGAGCTTCTATTGTGCCTAGAGCTAATGTTAGTCCGTATTGATCTTTGTCTTTTAGACTTATTGTAGAATATCCTAATGATTGTGCTAATTTTATGACATTATCTATTCCGGTTAGGTATAAGGTTTTGACAGCTGGTATGTTTAAAGAACCTGCTAGAGCTTTTCGCATTGATACTGGGCCATATTCTTTTAATGTGTAATTTTTAGGTTCATACCCATTGAAATTAGTTATAGCATCAAACAAAACAGTATCTGGAGTAAATCCTTTTTGGAATGCTGCTACATATACTACAGGCTTAAATGATGATCCTAATTGTCTTTTGTTAATAGTGACATTGAATGCTCCAAAATCTTTATTATAATAATCTTTCGAGCCGACCATTGCCTCTATTTCTCCAGTTTTAGCATTTATTGAAAGCAAAGCTGCATTGTTAGCATTATATTTTTTTTCTAGAGATGAAGCATTTGATGATATTATCTCCTCTGCCTTTTTCTGTTTATCATAGTCTAGTGTTGTTATGACCGTTAATCCCCCTTCTTCTACTACTTGTTCACCATATTTTTCTTCCAGTTGTTGTTTTATATACATTACAAAGTGTGGAGCTAACATTGTTTCATTTCTTGGTTTTATCTCTGATATGATATTGTAATTTATTGCTTTATTATATTCTTCCTCTGTTATATATCCATTAGCTTTCATCTGCCCTAATACATATTTATATCTCCATGCTAAGTTTTCATTATTTTCTTTATATGGGGATAGCGTTGTTGGTGCTTGTGGCAATGCTGCAAGCAATGCACTTTCTTCTATTGTCAAGTCTTTTGCTTTTTTACCAAAAAATGTTTCAGATGCTGCTTCTATTCCATAAACAACAGAACCATAAGGTATTTCATTTAGATACATTTTTAGTATTTCATCTTTACTGAACCTTTGTTCTATTTTATATGTTAAAATCCATTCTTTTATCTTTCTCTCTATTGTTTTCTCGTTTGTTAGAATAGCATTCTTAACTAATTGCTGAGTTAATGTTGATCCGCTTTGTGATGGTTTGCCTAAAATATATGTTTTAAATAATCCTCTTAAAATGCCTTTAAAATCTAAGCCTTTATGCTTATAGAAATTCTTATCTTCTGCAGATAATGTTGCATTTATTAGATTTTTTGATATATTATCCAATTCAACAATTGTTCTTTTTTCGTTACCATGAACTTCATATAAAAGAACCTCTCCTGTTTTATCATATATTTTCGTGCTTTGTGGGATAGACCTTTCTATTAATTTATTTGGGTCTGGTAAATCTTTACTGTATTTTGTTAATAATATAGCGAAAGCAAATATTCCAATAATTATTATAGACAAAATAGCTATAACTATAATTGATATTATATTTTTTAACTTAGTTTTCTTTTTTTTCATTTTGTAAAAACCTTATTATGATAGTTAAAATATATCAGAAAAAACCTTAAAAGTAAACATAATAAATTGAAATTTATTTTTATTTTTGGTAAATTATTAGTATTAATATTTAATTTATTTTATGAAAATAGATACAAACCCAGAAAGGATAGAGGATTTTTTAACTAGAGGCGTGTCTGCTCTATATCCATCAAAAGAATTTATTAAAGATTTAATGTTGTCAGGGAAACAACTTTCTATGTATATAGGCGTTGATCCTACTGGTCCAACCTTACATATAGGGCATATGATTTCTCTTATGAAGTTATCAGAATTCCAAAAAATGGGTCATAAAGTTATATTTTTGATAGGTTCTTTTACTGGCATGATAGGAGATCCTACTGGTAGAAATTCTATAAGGAAACAGTTAACAAGGGAAGAAGTTTTAAAAAATTGTGAGAAATATAAAGAGCAAGCATCTATTTTCTTAAATTTTGAAGGCGATAATCCAGTAGAATTGAGATATAATAGTGAGTGGCATGATAAATTGACATTTAGAGATGTTATTAATATAGCATCTCATTTTACGGTTTCTCAGATGCTAGAAAGAGATATGTTTCAAGAGAGAATAAAAAATAATCAGCCAATAGGATTGCATGAATTTTTATACCCATTAATGCAGGGATATGATAGTGTCGTGCTTGGAGTTGATGGAGAGATAGGAGGTAATGATCAGATATTCAATATGCTTTGTGGTAGAACATTAATGAAAGATTTAAAAAACAGAGAGAAATTTGTTGTTGCTATGAAATTATTAATAGATCCAAGTGGTAAGAAGATGGGTAAGAGTGAAGGTAATATGATTTCATTGATGAGCAGTTCTAAAGATATGTTTGGTAAGGTAATGTCATGGCCAGATGGGATGATATATCCAGGTTTTGAATTATGTACACAAGTTTCGAGTAAAGATTTAAGTATTATAGAAGATAAAATAAAAAGCAATGAGAATCCAAGAGATTTAAAATTGCAATTAGCTTATGAGATAGTTAAAATATATTTTGGAGAGGAAATTGCAAAGCAGGAAATGGATAATTTTATATCTCAATTTAGTAATAAAGACCTACCTAATAATATGGAAGATGTGGAAATAGACAAAAGGTTTAAGAATGCTACAGAACTAATTTCTACTGCATTTAATATAAGTAAGACAAGTGCTAGAAAGATGATAGAACAAGGAGCTGTTAAGATCTATTATAACGGAGAGATGAAAAAAATTATTGAACCTAATAAAAATGTTGAGATAAATAATGATATGGTTTTGCAATTAGGTAAACTAAAATATAAAAGAATAAAGGTTAAAAATGTTTAAAAGACCCAGACAAGAAAATTTTTGTGGTTTTGATGACATTAATCATAAGAGTTTATATAGAAGGCATCTTAATTTAAAAAATACAAAACACCATTTATTCAGGAATAAACATTATGTAAAGGATGCATGTGTTTATAATAAAATTTTTGATAGGTATGATTTTTATAATAAAGTTAGTAATAGGATGTATGAGATAACTGAGATGTATAGGAAGCAGAACATAAACAATGGTGTTGATTTTTTAATGAAGAAATATGAAGAGAAAATGAATAATATAATATTTTGTAGTAAAAACGGTTCAAGGGTCCAATTATCTTTAAGAATTGTCTGGAACTTTGTCTTTCTTAAAGAATATTTTATATTTGGTATTAGCATTTTAAAGAATAAACTAAGCAATGGACTTAGAAAAGGAATTAGAACTAACTAAAAATGGATATAAACATATATTCGGAATAGATGAGGTTGGTAGAGGTCCTGTTGCCGGACCTATTGTTGTATGTTTTTATTGTTTTAATCAAAAAAATGATATAATTAAAGATGTAAATGATTCTAAAAAGATTTCAGAGAGGAAAAGAAATTTAATAGTAGAGGATATAAAAAATGTATCTTATGATTATTCAATAGGATCTTCTAGTAATATAGAAATAGATAGATATGGAATTATAGAAGCAAACAGATTGGCGATAGAAAGAGCATATAATAGATTAAACATTAAGCCAGATTATTTAATATTTGATTATACAACATGCGATGTTGATTTCTTAAATATTAAATATGAGAAAATAAAAAAGGGTGATGGTTTAGTTTATAGCATAGCTTCTGCATCTATTATTGCAAAAGTATTTAGGGATAATTTAATGATGAATATTTCTAGATTTTTCCCAGAATATAAATTCTATAAGAATAAGGGTTATGGAACAAAAGAGCATATAGATGCTATAAATAAAAATAATATATCAAGCTTTCA
>DAOLQA010000008.1:0-24374 GCA_035417885.1 bacterium | reverse complement strand
TTGTATCAATGCATAAATCTAAATCAGGGACCTTAACTGGTGCTGGTATACTTATTTGGGGGATAACAATTATATTGATTGTTACTATGTTTATTATTTCAAAAGTCGCGCCAAATTCTGGAATAGCGTTTTTAAATTTTTTATCAAGAAAAGAAACGTGGTTACCACTTGGTGCTCTTATAGGTGCAGCTATTGTTGGTTTGGTAGATGATTATATAAATGTTAGAGGTTTTATCCCTAAAGTTGGGGGCATAACTGTTAAATGGAAGCTTGTAATATATACAGCGATAGCTTTAATAGGTGCTTTATGGTTTTATTTTAAATTGGGGTTTGATATTATACATGTTCCATTTTTAGGAAATTATTATATAGGCTGGCTATATATACCTTTTTTTGTTTTAGTAGTTGTTGCTACTACTTTTTCTGTTAATGAAATAGATGGATTAGATGGACTTGCTGGTGGGGCAACTCTGCCTGCTCTTGCTTCTTATGCAGTTATATCTTTAGTGTTAGGGAGAATAGATCTTGCAACATTTATAATGGTTATTGTTGGAGCTTTACTTGCATTTTTGTGGATAAATATCCCACCAGCTAAGGCATTTATGGGAGATACAGGAGCAATGGCGCTTGGCATAGTATTAGGTGTTGTCGCGATGCTTACAAATTATTCTCTTTTACTTCCAATCTTTGGTTTTACTTTAGTTATGGAATCATTGTCTGTTATAATCCAGAAAATATCTAAGAAATTTTTTCATAAAAAAGTTTGGATTTCCACGCCAATACATCAGCATTTTCAAGCTAAAGGTATGGCTGAGCATACTATTACAATGAAATTTTGGATAGTTAGTTTCATGTCAGCAATGATTGGTCTTGTAATATTTTTCTTAGATAGAAATCTAAAATAATATATAATTATTAATTTTTTATTATGGAAGAATGTGTTTTTTGCAATATAGCAAATAATAAAATACCTTGTATTAAGGTATATGAAGATGATGATTTTTTAGCTTTTTTAGATATACATCCTATAAATAGAGGTCACACTCTTGTTATTCCCAAAAAACATTATAAAGATTTATTTGAGATAGATGAAGATATTTTAAAGAAATATTTACTTGTTATTAAAAAAGTTGCTTTTGCCACAAAAAAAGCTTTAAATGCTGATGGTATAAATATTGGTATGAATAATGGTGAAACAGCTGGCCAAGTTGTTATGCATGCACATATTCATATAATACCAAGGTTTACTTCTGATGGGCTTGCGAATTGGGATAGAAAAGTTGAAATTAAACAAGAAGAACTTGAAGAAATTGCAGAAAAAATAAGAAAAGAAATATAAAAATATGGATATTTTTAAAGAAGCTAAAGATAAAAAAGCTGATACATTGTTTGTTGTTTTATTTTTTTTGTTAGTTATAATTGGTTTTATAGCTTTATGGTCATCTTCATTTGTGCTTGCTGAAAAAGTTACTGGTGATAAGTATTATTATATAAAACAACATTTAATAAAAGGAACAATTCCGAGTATTATTTTATTTTCTTTTTTTTCTTTTTTAAATTATAAACAAGTTAGAAAGTATTCTAAGCTTATATATTTTGTATCAGTTGGCTTGTTAATATTAGTTTTAATTATTGGTTTTGCAAGCGGTGGTTCTAGAAGTTGGATAGATTTAAAATTGTTTAGTTTCCAACCATCTGAAATAGCAAAAGTTGCAATTATAGTATTTCTTGCATATTTTTTTGAAAAACAAGGTAAAAATATTCAGAATTTAAAAGGTGGTTTTTTAAATTTTATTATATTATCTGGCATTCCATTAATTTTAATATTATTACAGCCAGATTTAGGGACATTAATAATATTTTCCGTGATATGCTTTGTTATGGCATTTTCAGCTAAAGCCAGAATATCACATCTTGCAATGCTTTTAGCAGTAGTTGTAATTGCTGTTATGGTATTTTTAAAAGTTGACACAGGGACTAGACTGGAGAGAATTGATATATTCTTACATCCTGATAAATATAGTACACAAGGGGAAGGGTATCATATTAACCAAGCATTAATTGCTGTTGGCACTGGTGGCTGGGTTGGAAGAGGTATAGGAAAATCCATCCAAAAGTATTCATATCTTCCTCAGGTTATGACTGATTCAATATTTGCTGTTATTGCAGAAGAGGCAGGATTTATATTTACTAGCTTATTTTTAGTAATATTTTTTTTATTTATAAACAAGATTTTAAGCATTTCAAAAAATGCTCCTGATGATTTTAGTAAATATTTTACTGCTGGATTTGCAAGCTGGATGGCGTTTCAGTGTTTTGTAAATATTGGTGCTATGATTAGGCTATCTCCTTTAACTGGGGTAACTCTGCCACTTATTAGTTATGGAGCAACATCTATGTGGGTTATAGCAATTGGTGCTGGTATTACATCTAATATATCAAGGTATTGTAAAGAAATAAAAGAAGGTAGAATGGTTAATAAAAATAGAAATAATATTTTAATATTAAAAGAATAAAATGGATTTTTTATATCATTTTATACCAAATAAGGTTATGTTTTCTATATTTAATATCAATATTTATTGGTATGGGTTTTTTATATTTTGTGGTGCTATTTTAGGCTTTTTAATATTTTATAAACTTGCAAAAAAAGAAAAAATTCAAGAAAAAGATATATATGATATTTTCTTTTATTGTTTTTTGTTTGGAATAATTGGAGCAAGACTTGGATATTTTTTCTATGATATTCAATATTATATACAAGATCCTTTAGCTATTTTTAGGTTTTGGGAGGGTGGTATGAGCATAATTTTTGGTATTATATCAGGAGTCATAACATTATATATAATTTGCAAAAGAAGAAAAATAGAATTTGCGAAAATATTAAATATTTTGCCTATTCCAATGCTTGTTGCTCAAATATTAGGAAGATTAGGCAATTATTTTAATCAAGAATTATTCGGAATACCAACATCATTTTTTTTAAAAATACCAATACAAGAGAATCTAAGACCAGAGCAGTATAAAAATGAAACATTTTTTACGCCATTATTTCTATATGAGATTATATTTAACATAATATTGCTTATAATTTTATCCCTACTTTTGAGAAAAAAATATAAAAATAACCTAGAAAATGGAATTATAAGTAAAGAATTAAAAGCTAAAGATTTTAGAAAGAGCATGAATTTATTAGCATTTATTGATAAAGGCGGTATAATTTTAATATATATAAATTATTATTTTATATTAAGATTTATATTAGAATTTTTTAGAATAGGTGAGCCAAAGGTTTTGTTTTTAACATTAAATCAGTTATTATCTATTATAGTATTATTTATATTTAATATTTTTTGGTTTAGAAAAAATGAAAAAAGGGCTTAGTTTATTAATAATTATACCACTTGTTATTGTATTTATATATTTAATAATATTCTTCTTTGTTTTTTTAAAAAATGATAAAAAGTTGGTAATAGAAGAAAATAATGTTGTTGTCCAATCTTATGGTTATGCTAGTAATAACGATAATAGTAGCAAATATAGCAGTATATTTTCTCCCAAGTTTGGGAATAGCGATGCAAAGATAAAAGTTGTGCTATTTTTTGATTTTGATTGTCCTTATTGTGCTCAAGAGTTTGAGATATTTTATAACACAATGGAAAAATATTATGCAAAAGGATATTTTGAGTTTAGAAATTTTCCATTAGAAAGCATACATCCTAATTCTAGAAAGCTTGCAAGTGCTGGAATGTGCGCTAATGAACAAGGTAAATTTTTAGAGATGTTTAAAGAAATATATTCTGATTTTGCAGAAAGAGATTCTGGCAATAATGATACAGACGGTCTTATTGCTAGGTATATAAATAATATTGGGTTAGATGAGGCCAAATTTAATAAGTGTATGCAAGATGCTAGGTATGATAAGATAATAAACAAAGATATAATTGATGGCTTAAATTATGGAGTTGAAGGAACACCTACTTTTTTTATAAACGGTTATAAATATGCTGGAGTAATGCAGGAAGAAGATTGGGATAATATATTTAAATCTATAAAATAATATGTTTAATTTTATATTTCAAAAAAAGAAAAGAAAAGTATCATTAGTATTAAGTGGTGGAGGAGCTAAAGGATTTTTTCATTTAGGAGTAATAAATGCTATAAGAAGTTTAGATATAGAAGTTGTTGAAATAAGTGGAACATCTATTGGTGCAATAATGGGCACTATATATGCTAGTAATCCTAGTATTGACTTTAACAAATGTTTAGATGGATTTAATTTTATGAAATTTATGCAGTTGATAATGCATGTAAAGAGAGAAAAAGCTGTTAAAAGTTTAGAAGATCTACTTAGTCAATATATACCTATATCTACATTTAGCGATTTAAAAATACCTATGTCTTTTAATGCAACTAATATTGCAACAGGTGAAGAAGTTATATTTAGAAATGGTGATATTTTCCCTGCTATTATATCATCTATGGCTATACCTTTTGTTTTTCCAGCTATTAAGGTTGATAATAGATATTTATGTGATGGTGGTATAGTAAATAATCTTCCTATATCTCTAATAAAAACTAATAGAAATGATATTATAGCATCTGTACTTGGTGGAGAATTACCTGGTATAAGAAATTTTAATGATAGAATTAGTATTTTAACAAATGCTTACTATATAATGGAAAAAGAAAATGTAAAAAGATCAATTATGGAAGCAAAAAATCAGAAAGATGTAAATTTAGATATTATTAGATTAGGGAGCTTTATGTCGACATTTGATTTTAGGCAGAAGAATATCAAGGAATTAATAAATAGAGGGTATAAGGCAGCAATGAGAATATTGAAATAGTGTTGCTTTTATTAAAAAATATGTTATAATATACATTGCTATTTTATATAAATGATCGCGGGTTTTGTTAAAAAACCTGAGGAAAGTCCGAACATCCTTTTTAGATGAAAATCTAAAATGAAAGGGTAGTTGGTAACACCAACGCACTATATTTGCAAAAATATAGCGACAACAAGCGCAACAGAAAATATATCTCTGCTTTTGCAGTGCGAGTGAAATTGCTAACCAATTAGTTAGCACGTTCCTATGGTGACATAGGGAAAGAGGCAAGCTTTACCTGATGAAAGAGCAACCTGCATTTATTGTAGGGCTATATAGAAATATATAGCGGTGGCTCGATAGAGATTATTAGTAATAATAATCCTAGATAAATGATCATATAATACAAAATTCGGCTTATTGATAAAATAGCTTATATTATATAAAAATATGACAAGACAAAAACTTGATTTATTGTTTACTGGTTTACATGTTCCATTAGATTTTATATTAATTATTCTTGCTGGTATAACTGGTTATAAGGTTCGTTTTTTTGAAGCAGTAACAGATATTAGGCCAGCTATTTATAGTATAAGTTTTGCTGATTTTGTTAAGACAATGGTTTATATAGCAATATTAATTGTTGCAATATTAGCTATATCTGGGATTTATAGAGTAAAAGATAAAGAAACTAGTTTTTTTGAACAGGTTATTAAATTATTTGATACTGTTTCTTTTGCTGCAATGTTCATTGTAGTTTTTATTTTTTTTAAAAGAGAGTATTTTAGCTCTAGATTTATAATTCTTGCTGGATATGGATTTACAATTATTTATTTAATTATTGAAAGAATAATTTTAAGATATATAAGGCATTATTTTTATAAGAAGGGAATAGGTGTTTCTAATATTATTCTAATTGGATCTGGCAGAAACTTTGATGTTATAAAAGAAACAATAAGTAATGATTATAGGATGGGTTATAAAATTTTAGATACAGCAAGTAGTTTTGAAGAATTTGAGAATATCTATAATACAAAATATAAAGGAATTGTTGATGAGGTTATTAATACTGATATAAAAAACTATGATGATATAAACAAGTTTATAAAATTCTGTGGAGAAAATCATATAGTATTTAAATATGTTGCTGATATTTTTGATTCTAATTTTGCTAATATAAAAACTGATACCTTAGCTGGAATACCAATAATAGAAATAAAAAAAACTAAGTTAGATGGGTGGGGAAGAATAATAAAAAGACTTTTTGATATTTGTGTTTCAATATTTTTTATAATTTTATTTTCTCCATTGATGCTTATAATAGCAATATTAATAAAAATAGACTCAAAAGGCCCAATAATTTATAAAAATCAAAGAGTAGGGCAAAATGGTAAATTATTTAATACTCTAAAGTTTAGATCCATGTATTATAACATGAGCACTGGGGTTGGCGATGCTGAACAACAAAAGCAAGCTTTAGAGCTAGAAAAGAAATTAATAGAAGAAAAAAATACAAGAGCTGGCGCTATTTATAAAATTAAAGATGATCCTAGGGTTACTAGGGTTGGACATTTTATTAGAAAGACTAGTTTAGATGAACTGCCACAATTTTTTAATGCTTTGATAGGAAATATGAGTATAGTTGGGCCAAGACCACATCAAGAAAGGGAAGTTGCAAATTATAAAAAAGAACATTTAAGAGTATTGGATGTAAAGCCTGGCATCACAGGGCTTGCACAGGTTTCTGGCAGAAGCGATTTAAGCTATGAAGAAGAATTAAGATTGGATTTATATTATGTTGATAATTGGTCCTTTTTAACAGATTTAAGAATAGCATTAAAAACTCCTTTTGCTGCTATTGGTAAAAGAAAGGCTGAATAATATGAAATTAATAATAGGGCTTGGAAATCCAGGAGAAGAATATAAATATAACCGTCACAACATAGGATTTATAATCCTAGATATGTTTTTATCTGAATATAAAGATAATTTTTCTGAATTCAAATATGATAAAAAATTGAAATCAGAGATAGCTATTGGAAACATAGCTGGAGAAAAAGTTATATTAGCTAAACCTAAAACATTTATGAATAAATCAGGGGATGCTTTAAGTTTAATAATGAATTTTTATAAAATAGATATAAAAGATATTATTATTCTGCAAGATGATAAAGATTTAGAATTTGCTAAAATTAGGATAAGAGATGAGTCAAGTGCTGGTGGGCATAATGGTATAAAGTCAATAATATCAGCAATTGGGACAAATAAAATAAAAAGGCTAAAATTTGGTATAGCAAATGAAAGATTAAATTTTATGCCAACAGATGCATTTGTTTTAGAAAATTTTTCTAAAGAAGAAATGGATAAGATCTATTCTAAAAAAGATGAAATAGTTAATTTTCTTTATTCCTTGTTGTGATTATTATTGGAGTCCCAGTAAAATCAAATAATTTTCTCAATTCGTTTTCTATAAAATTTCTATAACTATCTTGTAGAATTTCTTTTTTTGGTATCTCTAAACTAAATGTTGGTGGATTTGTAGATATTTGTATTGGATTTCTTATCTTTAATATTTTATGTTTTCTATTTAAATGAGGTTTTTGCTTGTTCATTATTAAACTTATGGTTTCTGATAAAGTATTATTATCTATAACTCTATTTTGATTTTCAAATACTTTAGTAGCCATATCTAATGTTTTATATACCCTTATTTTATCTTTTGCTGATATAAACATAACAGGTGCCCATGATACAGATTTTATGCTATTTTTTAAATATTTTTTATATTCATTTATGGCTTGCTGACTTTTATTTTCTATAAGATCCCATTTATTAACTAAAATAATTAAACCCTTCTTTTTTTCTGCTATATATGTTAGTAATTTTTTATCTTGTGAGCCTATTTCATCTAAAACATCTATCATAAAAAATACTATATCGCTTTCATCTATATTTTTAAAGCTTTGATGTATACTTGCTTTTTCTATATATGATGATACTTTACTTTTTTTTCTAATGCCTGCTGTATCTATTATTAAAAAGTTTTTATCTTTATACTTAAATATAGCATCTATTGATTCTCTTGTTGTGTGAGGTTTGGGGCTTACTATTGATTTTTCTTCATTTAATATTGCATTTAGTAGAGAAGACTTACCAACATTTGGTTTACCAATTATTGCTATTTTTATTTCTGGCTTTTCTTCATCAAGCTTTTTATTTATTGTTATTTTGCTCATAGCAAGATCTAACATGTCTCCAACGTTTTTACCTGTTAAAGCTGATATGCATATAGAGTCTTTAAATCCTAAAGAGCTGAATTCACTTGTATATTCATCTTTTATTTTTTCAGTTTTGTTTATAACTAAAATTACTTTTTTATTTTCTTTTCTTAATATTTTTGCTATTTCAAAATCAAATGGCATAAGACCATCTTTCCCATCAACAACAAATAATATTAATTCTGATTCTTTTATAGCTTTTTCTGCTTGAAATAATATCTCTTTTTCTTCATTATTACTATCCATACCGCCAGTATCAACAATTTCTAAGGTTGTTCCTCTCCATAATACTTTTCCATATATTCTATCTCTTGTTGTATTTGGTATATCAGTAACAATTGATAATCTTTTTTCTATTAGTTTATTAAAAAGAGTAGACTTACCAACATTGGTTCTACCTATTATAGCTATTTGTGCTTTTTTCATTTTGTTATATTGATGCTTTATTTTCTGTAATATTTGATCCTAATATTAGGACTAAATCTGCTTGACTATATAATTGTTGTAGTTGATCTAGTTTTTGGAGATTAGAATCTGTTTGTAGCTCAATATTATCATAAGAATTAAATATATTTAATCTTCTTGATAATATTTTAGCATTGAATTTTTGATTTAGAAGATTTAATGAAGATAGAGGTGTATTGCCTGATGCATCAAAAAGAATAGTGTCTTCAACATTCCTTATATCATAATTACCAACATAATATATATTAAATTCCTGTGTATTTTTTATATCTTCTGTAATTTTACTTGCTAGTCCTGTAATATTAGTGCCGTTTAATATAACTATCTTTGGTAAATTATCTAATTGTTGTTTAATTGGATCGTATGCTTCATCAAATATATGGATAGCTAAGTCTTGTATTAAATTAAAATTATTACCAACAGGCTTTACAATAGACACTCCATCTATAGTTGTTGTTGTATAAACATAGCCATTTGTATCAGATAATGTTCTATTTATTACTTTTATATTATCAAAATTATCTGCTATTTTATATAAATTATATATATCTTTATATGATAGATTTGTTGATATATGTCTTTTTAGGGCATCAAATATTGATATTATTTTTGTTGGATTATATGTATTAATTTCACTTAATATCTTATCTTTAACTGCTTCTATAACTTGCTGCTGCCTTTTAGATCTTGCAAAATCTGATCCTTCTCCATTAGTGCCATGCCTTGATCTTGTATATTCTAAGGCTCTTTCACCATTCATTACTTGAGGACCAGCTTGAAAATATATTGTTTTATATCCAAAGTTTTCTGTTGGATATTGATTATCAACAAATGATCTTTCTACATTTATTGTTATACCGCCTAATGTATCTATTATGTCTTTAAATCCATCAAAATCTATTCTAATATAATAATCAATATCTTGATTTAATATTTTTTCTACTTCATTTTGTAGAAATAACATACCTGATCCTGGTTTTTCTTGCTCTCCAAAAGCATTTGCACTGTTAATTTTGTTATATCCATATTTATCACCTAAATCAACATATAAATCCCTTGGTATGTTTAATGTTGCTATTTTATTATTTTGCATATCTATGCTGGTAAATATAATAGTATCAGTCAGCATACCACCATCATGATTCTCGCCACCTATTCCTGCTATTAATATATTTGTTATTTGTTTATTTTTTACTGGCTGTTTATTTTCTACTGTTGTTAATTTTGGAGAATATATTTCATCAATTGTTATTTTTTTTTCTTTTGATAAACCAAAAGCTAAAGTTACACCAGTTGTTGCTAATAGAACGATAGGAATCAATAATAATTTTTTATTCATTATCTGCTTTATTTATTTTTTATTAAATCAATAACAATATTATATCAGTTAAATTATATAAATATCAAGTATTGTTTTAAACTATAAAACATGATAAAATATATATATTATTTAATGGATAAAGTATAAAATTTATGGAAAATTCGCAAAAAAAAGATGATTTTAAAGATTTTTTAAAAACTACAATAACAGCATTAGTTATTGTTTTTTTAGTTAGATATTTCTTAATACAGCCTTTTTATGTTAGAGGTAGTTCAATGGAGCCTAATTTTTATGAGAAAGATTATCTTATAATCGATGAAATTTCATATAGATTTTCAAAACCAAAAAGGGGAGATATTGTTGTATTTAAGCTAAAAACTCAAGGTTATAACGAATATTTAATAAAAAGAATAATAGGATTACCCGGAGAAACTGTTATTGTAAAAGATGGAAAAGTTACTATAAAAAATCAAGATCATCCAGATGGATTTATATTAGATGAGTCATATTTACCAACTGGTCTTGAAACATTGGGAGATGTTACTGAAGTTGTCCCAGATGATAGCTATTTTATTATGGGGGATAATAGAGCAGTAAGTTTTGATTCTAGATATTTTGGATCAATAAAAAGAGAGAGTATTGTTGGGAAGGTATTATTAAGAGGTTTTCCTTTTAGTAAGTTTGGGATTATAAAAAATATAACAAATAATCAATAAATATAAAAAATATGGCATCAGAAAATTCAATAAATAATTTGTTTATATCTACTGACTTTTCTTATATTAATAATATTTCAAAAAGAATTAGAGATTGGTGCTTATCTTATGGATATATTGAGCTAAAATTAGATGATTTTTTAAAAATGAATGATATAAAGAAAGTATCTGATAGTTTTCCAAACATTAATAAGGATTATATTATATTTGATAATAAAAAAGAGAAGTTTATATTAAGGCCAGAACCAAATATATCTGTAATAGAAAAACTTAATGATTTAAGTAAAAATTTAGCAGAAGATATAAATTATAAATTTTTTTGTATAGATAAATTTTATAGTGTTAGTAGCGGAGAAAAAGCAAAGACAGATGATTATCCATATCGTTTTGGATTTTATGCTACTGGACAGAATAATTATGCTGCTGATGCAGAAATAATAAAAATATCATATTTTTTATTAAAAGAATTAGGGTTTGATGTTAATGTAAAAGTTAATATTATGGGGTGTGATGAATGCTATAAAAAATACAAGGCTCAGCTTGCAAGTTTTTTAAAAACCAAAAAAAGTGTTTTGTGTAATGATTGTGTTAAAAATCTATCTAAGAATCCTTTGAAAGTTTTTAGATGCACAAATAAAAGTTGTAGAAAAGTTTTATCACAGGCTCCTCTTATAATTGAAAATTTATGTGAAGATTGTAATGAATATTCTATGAAAATTATAGAATATCTTGATGAACTTGAAGTGTCATATGTTTTAGATCCAATGCTTCTTGATGAGAATGAGGTTTACAATGGATTTTATTTTGAGTTTGAGATATTAAAGAATAATAATTCATATTTTATTGGTAGGGGTGGACATTTAGATAATTATGCAAATAATTTAGGATTTAAAAAGCAAGTAACGGGAGCATCTTTTAATATGAATAATATAATAAAAAGATTAAGAGATCTAAATAAAGCTGTTGAGTTTTATAAACCAGATGTTTATTTGGCTCAGATTAGTGAGACAGCAAGAAGAAAAAGTTTACAAACATTTTTAAATTTGAGAGAATCTGGGATAAGTTGTTTTTGCAATATTTTAGATAGAAGTATCACAAGGCAAATAAGCCAAGCTAAAAATATGGGAGCTAAGTTTATATTGATTTTAGGTCAGCAGGAAGTTGTTGATAATACTATCATAATAAGAGATATTGAGACTAATATACAAGAGGTTATAAACTATAATAATATTGTTGGTGAATTAAAGAAGAGATTAATTAATAAGATAAATTGACTTATTTAGCTTACTGATGATATAATTTAGATATAATTATTAACTAAAATTGAAAGGAAGGTGAAAAATGATAGAGGCAAAAAGAAAAGAAAATGAGTCTTTTGATAGTCTTTTAAGAAGATTTAATAAAAGAATACAGCAAAGTAGGATATTACAAAGAACAAAAGAAGAGAGATTTTATCAAAAGCCATTAAGTGACTTAAAGGCTAAAAGAAGGGCTGCTAAAAGAGCAGAACTTAGGGCAAAAAGAGAATATTTAAAGAAAATTGGAAGATTAGATGATATAAATACAATAAAAAAATAACTTTTTATGAAAGATCTTTCACTAAAATATAATCAAGATTTTAAGCATACAAATGCTGTCGAAGATATTTTTAAAGATATTGAAAGTGATAAAGATAATAATGTTTTAAGTGTTGATAAAAGAAATTCAAGAAGCAATATTGAAAATATTGATATTGATAAAATTAATAGAGAGTTTAGGAGAAAAAATAATAAAAGATATATATTATTATTTTCTGTGTTTTTTGGTTTGATAACACTTTTTATAGTGTTTATTATAGTAGTTATATTAGGATTTATTAGTGAAGCTACAAAAGCAGTTTTTGTTTTTTAATTTTAAATTATGGATGAAGAAAATAATGATGATAAAGATGATAAAAAAGAAGATAATTCTGGTAAATTTACAGTTATGCCAGATGAATTTTTTAGTTTTAAGTATCAACAATCTAGAGTAAGGAAAGAGCAACAAATGATGGCTGAGAAGGAACAAGTTGATAAAAAGAAGAGAAAACAAGAAGAAAAAATGAAAAGAATAGCAGAAAGAGAGAAGATGCAGAAGGAGAGAGAAGAAGAACAAAAGAGAATGAAAGAAACGAAAGAGCAGGAAAGACAAAAGAAAGAAGCAGAAAAGAAAAAACTTGAAGAGCAAAAGAGAGCAATAAAAGAGTTGCAAGAAAGAAAGCTTAAGCAAGAGCAAGAAGAAAAAAAGAGGATTTTAGAGCTAAGAAAGAAGTCTATTGAAGAAAAAAAAGATGATGAGAAGGCTAGTAAAAATAGAATTAAGATAGAATTAGAAAGAATTAATAAGCTAAAACAAGAAACTGATTATTCAAAATTAAGTAAAGAAGAGCTAAAAGAATTTAATAAGAATATAGAAGAACAAAGAAAAGAAGCTTTAAAAGAGATGAAAGAACAAGAAATTATGACTAGGCAGGAACAAAAAAAGATTGAAAGAGAAGCAAAGGAAGAAGAAAGAATAAAAAAGAAAGAAGCTGAAGAAGCTTTAAGAAATAATAATTTACAATTAAAGGGTGCTCATAAAAAATTGGACTTAAGTTTTATACAAGATTTGGAGCAAAGGTTAGGTCCAAAACAAACTAAAACGAAAAGAGTTTTTGTTATTTGTAGTATGGTTTTATGTTTAATTCTTTTAGTATTTACAATAAATAAATTATTTAAAGATTTAGGATATTTTATAAATGAAGAAACAGATAATAATCAAGTTATTGTAAGTAATACATTACCTATTTCTACTAATTATGGTTATGAGGCAGATTATGGGATGACTATTCCTGAGAATAATAACAATAACAATAATGAAGTTATATCACAAGAAGTTAAACAGACGAATAGTGAAGAATTTTTTAAATTTTTCTTTGCAAAAGATAGATTTAATATGGGTTCTGATCAAGACAATGATTATTTAACTGATAAAGAAGAGCCATATTATGGGACAAAAATAGATAATAGGGACACTGATGAGGATCTATATCCTGATGGTGAAGAGGTTTCTAATTTATATAATCCAATTGGCTATACACCTGATAAAATATTAGATAATGATAATATAAAGATATTTAGTAACAACAATAATATAAAATTTTATTACCCAAATGGTTTTACAGTTTCTGAAGATCCTGAGAAAAAAATAATAGATGTTTTGCCAAGCGATACTTCTGATGAGTATTTCGAGATTAGTTTACTAAATAATAATGGTATTAATTTTCTAGATTTTATAAAACAAGATTTAGGAACTAATGATATAAATTTATTAAAATTAAATATACCAAATGAAGCATATATAGATAGTATAGGTAAGAGTGTTTATATTAATTTTAATAATAATGTTATGAGAATTAAATATATAAATAATTCTTCTGAATATAATTATAGCGCTACTTTTGCAATGCTAATAAGGAGTTTAGAGTTAAAGTAATGGTTGAAATCAATAATACAACAACACATAAGATTAATATAAAAGGCTATACAAAAATATTTAATAATGTTTTAGATGTTTTAAATTTATATGATAAATATGTTTCTGTTGGAATCGTTGATGAGAAATATATAAAGCAAATGAATAGAAATTATAGAGGGATAAATAAGCCAACAGATGTTTTAAGTTTTTTATGGGGAGATGAATTAGGCTTGGGAGAAATTATTTTCTGTTATGATATTATATGTAAGCAAGCAAAAGAAAATGGTAATAGCATAAAATATGAAATGACATTGATGTTTATACATGGTATTTTACATTTATTAGGATATGAAGATGAAAAAAGTGATGAGGAATATATAAAAATGGAAAATAAACAGAAAGAAATTATTGAGAAGCTTGATACTTATTAACTTTTTTAAATTGTCAATTTTTATGATAAAATATATTTAGTAGCTAATTTTTATTTTTAGAGAAATGCTATCTTCGAAAAAGTTAAAAGAGAAAAAATATCTAATAGTTTTAGTGTTTTTTTTATTTTTATTTTTTAGTTTTGGTATAAAATTTGTATTTGCTGCTGATGGTCAAATTCAAGATACGTTTGGTAGGCAGATGCTAGAAGCTGCAAGAATAAACGCTGGATTATCTACAAAAAGTGTATATGCAATTATTGGGAGTATTATAAAAGTTATATTATCCCTTTTCGGAATATTTGCTACTTGTATAGTTGTTTATGCAGGTGTTTTATGGATGACATCTAAGGGTGAGCCTGAGAAAATAAATAAAGCTAAAGAGATGATGAAGAATGCTCTGATAGGTATGCTTATAGTTGTGTCATCTTATGCTATAACAAGTTTTCTTGTAGGAAAATTAACTGGTATATTTGGAAGCCCTACAAGTTATGAATATAATACAGGCGAAGATAGTGGTACGATTGGTGGCTTTGGGTCTGGATTTAATGTTGTATCTACATACCCTAGAAATGAAATGCAAAATGTTAAGACATGTGCTAGGGTTTCAGCTTTATTTAATAAAGATTTGTATGCTGATTCTGTTAATGATTCTAGTGTATATATTAGAGATGAAGATGAAAATAAGTTCTTCAATCCGGAAAAAGATGAATATTATGTAAGTAACGATACATTTACTTTTTATCATAATAATAATGATTTCTTAAAAGATAAAATTTATAGGGTTACAATTAATAGTGGTGCTGATGGAGTAAAGAGTTTAGCTGGAGATTTACTTGAAAGATCTAAGAGCATATGGTTTAGAACATCAGAATTAGAAGATTTTTACCCTAGAGTTAAAGCTACATATCCTTCACAAAATGCTACTGGAGCTTGTAGAAATACTTTTGTCCAATTTCAATTTCAGGAAGGTGCTGATCCTTCTAATTTAGCAGAAATGGATCCAACAACATTTAATACAAACAATATTTCAGTTGAAAAATGTACTGGACCTAATTTTAGTAATTTAACATGCGCTTTGCAATCTGGTTTAGAGATTAGTTCTATATCTCCTGATTCTATATTCTCAGGATTTACATTAAACTTTAATAGAATGCTTGATGCTAATTCTTTCTATAGAATTATACTAAAATCTTCTGATCATAATCCAACACTTAATCCTAATGATGGTATAGCAAATAATTGCGGTAAGCCATTAGATGGTAATGCAAATGGTTTTTCAGATGGGGCTAGTGTTGATAAATATATTTTGTATTTTAAAACAGGAGAAACTGAAAAATGTGAGCCTATTATAACAAACGTTAATCCTAATGCTGGTTATTATAATGATAGATTCGATATTAGTGGTCAGTATTTTGGGATACTTGGTGATGTTTCAATAGCTGGTTTTAAAGCTAATGATAATTGTACAGAAAATGTTGATGTTGATATATATAGTGTCAATGATGAAAAAACTTGCTATGTATCTTGGGGAGATACATTAATACAAGCTAAGGTTCCATTTGGATCTGTTACTGGCCCATTGAAAGTAGAATTAACTTCTGATGTATATGCTCAAGCTGATAATGATTTTACTGTTTTGAGTCCATATATATCAAAATTGGATCCTGACCATGGGCCAAAAGGAGAGTTTATAAGGATATCTGGTTTAAATTTTGGTAATAATGAAGGTAAAGTATATTTTGTAAGTTTTACTGGTACTGTTACAGAAGCATTAAGCCCTACAGCATGTTCTTCTATTGATACATGGAAGAATAATGAGATAATTAGAGAAACTCCAAATGTTCCTATTGGTCCATATGTTGTAATTGTTGGTGTGCCTAAAGAAGGTGGAGGCTATTATTATAGTAATTATTTAATATATACTGTTACAGAAGGAGAGCCTGGGCCAGGGCTTTGTGGGGTTGAACCAGATCAAGCTGCAAGAGGTGATCCTGTTAATTTAGTTGGTATAAGATTTGGTACTGGTGGAGGTAGTGATAAGGTCATATTTTCAAACGTTGATATACCAAAAGCTAGTACGACTTCTTGGGCGGATAAATTAATAAAAGTTAATGTTCCCCAAACTGCTGTTGATGGTTATGTTAGTGTTTATGCTAATTCAAAGGAAAGTAACAAAGTATATTTTAATGTTTTAAGTATTTCTTCTGGTGATGATATATATCCTGTTATTGTTGATTCTCCCGGTTGTACAGTAGAATCAAGAAGCCCATCAGCATATAAAAATGCAACTGATGCATGTATTAATGCTTTAGTTGAAGCAAGATTTAATATTGAAATGGATACAACAACATTTGCTAATAATATGGAACTATATAGTTGTGAAGGGCAAGGTATAAATTGTAATACAAAAGTAATAGGAGTTGTAAGTAATAATGGATCAAAAAGAATTGTATTTACACCAACATCTAATTTAACACCAGGAATGTGGTATAAGGCTGTTATCAAAACAGGAGTTAAAGCACTTGGTACTGGGAAGAATATGCAAAGTGAATATACATGGAACTTTAAAACAAGAACTGATAACAATGGAGTATGTGATATTAATTTACTTAATGTCTTACCAACAGAAGCAACATTAAATATTAATGAGACAACTAATTTAACTGCTAACCCATCTTCTAGCTCTGATATTTGTGCTGTATTAAAGCCAACATCAACTCCAGTATATGTTTGGAGTAGTGATGATTCAAATAAAGTATCAATACAAACAACAAGTGTTAATGCAATTACTGGTGTTGGTACAGCAACTATTTTAGGTAAAGCTCAAACATCTTTAACAAAAGTTCATGCTACATGGAATCTATTAACTGATTTTTCTGATATTACTGTTATAGATGATGGTCATCCTGTTATTGTTGATTCTCCCGGTTGTACAGTAGAATCAAGAAGCCCATCAGCATATAAAAATGCAACTGATGCATGTATTAATGCTTTAGTTGAAGCAAGATTTAATATTGAAATGGATACAACAACATTTGCTAATAATATGGAACTATATAGTTGTGAAGGGCAAGGTATAAATTGTAATACAAAAGTAATAGGAGTTGTAAGTAATAATGGATCAAAAAGAATTGTATTTACACCAACATCTAATTTAACACCAGGAATGTGGTATAAGGCTGTTATCAAAACAGGAGTTAAAGCACTTGGTACTGGGAAGAATATGCAAAGTGAATATACATGGAACTTTAAAACAAGAACTGATAACAATGGAGTATGTGATATTAATTTACTTAATGTCTTACCAACAGAAGCAACATTAAATATTAATGAGACAACTAATTTAACTGCTAACCCATCTTCTAGCTCTGATATTTGTGCTGTATTAAAAGCTAATTCCCCAGCATATACTTGGACAAGTGAAGATGAGTCTAAAGTTGAGATATCATCTACATCTATTAACCCAGTTACAACAGTTGGAATTGCTACCATTGAAGGTATTGCTGAAGTTTTGTCTAATAAAGTTACAGCTAGGTATAAAAATACTAGTATAACCGATTATGCTGATATTAGAGTTAATGGTGAAGGGGGGATTGGATCAAGTTGTAATACAAGCAATGATTGTGCAGATGGTTTATGTTGCGATGCTGATAATTTATGTACTAATAATTTTTCTGTATGCCCTCCAAGAATAGACGAACAAGCAAGTTGTCATGCTGAGAATTATTTAGTGACTGATATTTTATCAAATCCTTCTCCTTATAAAGATAAAACTGATGCTTGCCCTAATATAAATGTTAACGTTGCATTTGACCTAGATATGAAGACTGATCAAGGGCATGGAGCTATAAACAATTTAGCTAATTTTATTGTTGAAGATTGTGGTAGTGTCTATTATGAGAATGGTTGTAATGAATTAGCATTAGAACCAGAGCAAATAGATGTAGAGAATAATAAAATATTAATATGGACACCTGTTAATAATTTGAAACAGAATAATTATTACAGAATAACAATATCTAGTAATGTAGAAAGTTTGTATGATGTTAAAATGAACAGTAATTATGTTTTTGTATTTAAGACTAGAAATAAAAACTGCACTATAACAAGAGTTGATGCTAATCCAGGAACTTTATCTTTACAAAATGAGTATTATCCAAATGGTGATTTAACACCAGTAGCACAGTCATCATATGGTTTATGCCAATCTATCATTGTTCCTCCCGGTGCAACATTTGCTTGGCATACAAATAATGTTGATAAAGTTGGTATATGCTCTGGTGCTAATTATACTTTATGCAATAATAGTTCGTCTAATCTTATGAATATAAGCATAAAAGCTAAAGCTGCTGTTGTTAATAATTTAGTTGATGTTACTATAACATTACCTGGAGATAATGGAGTATTTTCAAGTAAAGATAATACACCTCAAACAAGCTTGGTGAGTGTTGCTACATGTTCTGACGGTATAAAGAACTGGAACGAAACAAGTGTAGATAGTGGAGGAGTATGTTTAATAACAACAAATCCTACAAATGGAGAATGCGGGATATATACTTCAACATATTCTTCTTCTAGTGAGATAACTCATCCTTGTACAGCAGGAGATTTAGACGGGACTATATTATATAGTGATACTTTAAATAAATTTACTTGGACTTGTAGAGGATTAAATGGCGGAAATAATGTAAATTGTAGTGCTAATGCTGTTCCTAATTTAAATGGTGTATGTGGTATAAATCAAGGAAATCATATTACAGATGATGATATTATACCTTGTGCTGCTGGTCTATTAGATCCTGATCATCAAGTTACATTTAATAATTTAACAGGAAAGTGGGAATGGAGATGCTTAGGTTTAGGAACAGGTATTGGTACTGATTGTAATGCTCTTGGCCCAAGTTCTGGAAATAATCCTGTTAATGGAGTATGTGGTAGTAATCCAGGTAATTATGATAGTGATAGTGATATACCTCATCCATGTAGTGCTGGTGATACAAGTGATATTATATTTAATTTAATATGGAGATGGGATTGTGTTGGTTTACATGGTGGAAGTACTGCACATTGTAATGCTAATGGTCCAATAGTTAATAGTTGTGGTAATGATATTTGCAATGTAGAGCTTGGGGAAAATCATACAAATTGCCCATTAGATTGTGCATTAAATTGTGATAATGATAATGTATTAGATCCTGGAGAGATTTGTGATACAGATCAGTTGAGTGGTAAGACTTGTGCTGATTTTAAAAATGGAAATGATGTATATTATAACTCTGGAAGTCTAGCTTGCGATACTGATTGTAATTATTATACAGGTTTTTGTGAATTTTTCCCAGGAGCTCTTAATGGACAATGTAAAATACCTCCTCATACTATTACATATATTGATGATGCTGATTTTTCTAATCATTCTGCTAATAGATGTTCATATGGTTTAGCTAGTTCAGTATCAGGTCATGGTCCTTGGAATTGGACATGCAATGGAGTTAATGGTGGGACTAATGCTTCTTGTCTATCATATAAATATAATTCTCAATCTTGTAATAATAATGGTGTTATGGATGGAGATGAAACTGGTATAGATTGTGGTGGTACATTATGTCCTTCTTGTAGCTTAACTCAAAATTGTGGTAACGGAATAAAGAACTCAGGAGAAGAATGTGATATAAACGATTTTGGAACATCAACATGTGCAACATTTGGATTTAATTCAGGAAATTTAAGATGTACTGATACATGTACAATAAATACTTCTTCTTGTTATAACAATAACCAATTAACTCCTACAAATGGACAATGTAGGATCCCTCCTCATACATATTCTTATTCAACATTTAATGTTAGTGATTTTCCTGCTATATGCTCATATGGTTTAGCTAGTTCAGTATCAGGAACAGGTCCTTGGAATTGGACATGTAATGGTATTAATAATGGGACTAATGCTTCTTGTACAGCAAATAAAAGTAGTGGAAATTCTCAATCTTGTAATAATAATGGTGTTATGGATGGAGATGAAACTGGTATAGATTGTGGTGGTACATTATGTCCTTCTTGTAGCTTAACTCAAAATTGTGGTAACGGAATAAAGAACTCAGGAGAAGAATGTGATATAAACGATTTTGGAACATCAACATGTGCAACATTTGGATTTAATTCAGGAAATTTAAGATGTACTGATACATGTACAATAAATACTTCTTCTTGTTATAACAATAACCAATTAACTCCTACAAATGGACAATGTAGGATCCCTCCTCATACATATTCTTATTCAACATTTAATGTTAGTGATTTTCCTGCTATATGCTCATATGGTTTAGCTAGTTCAGTATCAGGAACAGGTCCTTGGAATTGGACATGTAATGGTATTAATAATGGGACTAATGCAAATTGTACAGCAAATAAGGCTAATCTTTGTGGAAATCATGTAAAAAATATTGGGGAAGAATGTGATGATCTAGATTTTGGAACATCAACATGTGCAACATTTGGATTTAATTCCGGTAATTTAATATGTACTGGAATGTGCACTATTAATACTGTAGCTTGTAGTAATACTTATTCTACTACAAATACAAATGGGCAATGCAGGGTTCCTCCTCATACATATTCTTATCAAACATTTAATCTTAATAATTTCCCTAATGGTATATGCTTATATGGTTTAGCTAGTTCAGTATCAGGAACAGGTCCTTGGACTTGGACATGTAATGGTATTAATAATGGGACTAACGCTTCTTGTATAGCAAATAAGACATATATTGCCCCACCTAGTTGTGGCTCTGCAGTAAATAATGGTCCTTTTATTGTCTTAACTAATGGGTCGCCTAATTTGTGTGGCTATGGGTCTAGTTTAGTTGGCAATGTTACTATTTCTGGGGACAATAATACTTTTTTATGGTCTTGTATTAATAGCAATAACCAGTCAATTAGTTGTTATGTTGGGAAGAATAATTGTGGTAATGGAATTATTGATACAGGTGAGCTTTGTGATAAAGATGGTCCTATCTATGCTGATGATTATAATACAGCTAAGAAGGCATGTGATAAAGTTTATGGAGGGGGTCAATATTCTGTATTACAAAATGATTGTTCTGGTATAAACTGTTTAACTTGTACAAATGATTGTGTATTGGATTTAACAAATACTTGTATTCCTATGTCTACATTTAGTCAGGCTTGCACTAGTTCACAATCTAAAGTTGTTATCTTAAATACTACTTTTTCTAGTCAATCTGATATAACTTCTAATTTTGTAAAAGCTACAGGTATATCTAATTGGACTCTTGCTAACGTTGATAATACTACAAATAAAGCTATGCAGTATAGTGCTAGTGATAATTCTTTAATATTGTATAAAAATAAACTTGATTATGAAAACTATATTGTTAGAGGATATTTTAGAATTGATAATAATAAAGAGTTTGGTTTTATGCTAAATAGAGATAGTAGTGGTAGTAAGTATTATAAAATTAAGATGAATGGGGGTAATGTTGTTACTTTATATAAAGATGGGTCATTTGCTTCAAGTGGCAATCTTACAAATAATTTATTTGTTTCTGGTAGTTTAAAATGGCGTTATTTTGAGCTTTCATTTAATTCTGATAAAGATAACTCTAATGTTGGCAGAGTTCAATTAAAGATTAGTAAAAATGGATTGGATAAAATAGGGGATTCTGTTAGTGCTATGGAGACTGTTATAAATTATTCTGATTCATCTAAAAATGGTAGAGGATTTTTTGGATTTTATAGTAATGGAACAGGGAATGTTTTATTTGATAATATAAACATTGAATCTAGCGATAATATATATGAATATAACAATCCTTTATATAATTTTGGGTTTTTCTTTTGTAAAGATAATAAAGATGCATTAATTGATGCTAGTGATACTGTTACTAATAGTGATAAAGAATGTAGTAGTGGATATAAATGTATGGATAGAAGTTGTAGGTCAAATTGCTCTGGATATGGTGGGTATAGTGGGGTATATGTTGTTAAAGGTGGTAGTGATAATTACAAGAATTCTGCTAGAGTATTTATAGACTCAAGTAATAAACCAGTTATGGTATTTAGAGTTTGGTCTGTCCCTAGAATAGGTGATACTTATAAAGCTTCTGGACCATTTATAGATTTTGAGACATGGATATCTAGATTAAATATTGGTGGAACCTATACACCAGCCCAAAGAGTTGGTATGAGAGATGATTATATAATATATAAACAAGGTAATTCATATTATTTCTGGTCTTCTAATATTGATACTCAGCAGACTAAGGGAGATATATATGTATATGTATTAACTTATCAAGAAGGTGGAGATGAAGAATTATTTAATGAGATAATAGCAAATACAAGATTTAATACAAATTTATAATAATTTTAAGTTTTAAATTTTTGTGTTATAATATATTTTATAAAAGGCACATTTTAAGCACGACAAACTAGATTAATAATTAATAGAAATCCTGTGGAAAATATAATAACCGGTATTGATATCGGATCTAGTACAATAAAACTCGCTGTTGGTCAGAAAGATAGTGAAGGTTATGTTAATATTATTGGTGGAGTTGATATCCCTTCAGAGGGCATTACGAAAGGTATGGTTAGCAGTTTAGAAGATGCTGTTACTTGTGTTTCAAGACTTGTTGAGCAAGCTGAAAAAATGATAGGTATACCAATAGAGCATGTTTATTTAGGTGTAGCAGGTCCACATATTATATCTCAAAATAGCCATGGTGTTGTTGCAATAGCAAAATCTGATGGGGAAATAAGACAAGATGATGTAGAGAGAGCAATATCAGCAGCACAAGCTGTTGCAAGTCCACATAATTATGAAGTTATGCATGTTTTACCACAAGAGTTTATTGTTGATGGTCAAAGAGGTATTAAAGATGCTGTTGGCATGACTGGTGTAAGGCTTGAGGTAGATGCACATGTAATACAAGGGCTTATTTCTCAGAATAAAAACTTGGCATCTGTTATCTACAGATGTGGTCTAGATATTGATGACTATATGTTTTCTATTATAGCAACAAGCGAAGCTATATTAACTAAAAAACAAAAAGATCTTGGAGTATGTTTAGTTAATATAGGGCAAAGTTTAACTACAATGATAGTATATGAAGATAACAATGTTTTAACAACTGCTGTTTTGCCAATAGGGTCAAGACATATAACAACAGATCTTGCTATTTGTTTAAAAACAAATGTAGATATTACAGAGCAAATTAAGATTAAATATGGGATAGAAGATGAAAAAACATTAGATAAAAAGGAGTTTATAAACTTATGTGAGTTTGATGTTAATAATCAAGATAAAGTTTCAAGAAAAGATATAAAACGTATAACAGAAGCAAGGGTAGAAGAAATTTTTACTATGGTTGATAAAGAATTAAAAAAAATTAATAAAAGCTCAAAATTACCAGCAGGAATAGTATTAACTGGTGGAGGATCTAAATTGAACGGTATTGTAGATGTTGCTAAAAATGTTTGTAAATTACCAGCAGAATTAGGTTATGTTCAAAATATTAATAGTGTTATTGATAAGATACAGGATCCTGCGTTTTCCACAGCCATAGGATTAGTATTAGTTGGTAGTAAATATGATGATGCTGATGTTGGAACACGAAAAAAGAAGAATGGTAGTAATGGTTTTTTCTCTAAAGTTAAGGGAATTTTTGGTAAAGTAATACCTGACTAAATTGAATAAAAATATTGTTCTAATTTTTGCACTATTTTAATGAAAGATGTAAAATTATACTAAGATTTTTACATCTTTTTAATTTTTAATATCATTATTTATGCCAGAAATAAAACCAGATCTTGATTCTGTTGCTAAAATAAAAGTTGTTGGG
>DAOLQA010000007.1:0-24508 GCA_035417885.1 bacterium | reverse complement strand
CGATTAGCTGTACGGAAGTCTAATATAGTAAAATATATTAGACTTCTTTTTTTCCGTCGACATATTATATAGTGATAAAATATAAAGGGAGGTTTTTATGTTTATATCAACAGAAGAATTGAATCTGATGAAAGAATTTTCGTCAGATAAAACGAAACGGTTTACAATATATGTAAACCGTAAAGTGGTCGGATCAACTAACCACTTTGTGATGGCTAAGTTATTAGCCAAAAAAAATAATGGCTACACTTTCGATAGAAAGTGTAACAAAATAATATAAAATTATGGGAGGTTATTCCTCCCATAATTTTTTTATGTTTCTTCTGTAAGTTTAGCTTTGGCCATTCTTATTTTTTCCTGTACTAAAGAATCGCATTCAATATTATATGCGTTTGAATCGTGCCCCTTAACCCAAGTAAATCTAAGTTTTGGAAATTTTGATTTAAATTTGTCCAACTTCAACCACAGATCTTGATTTTTTATATCATTACCTGTTATAGACTTCCAATCCTTCTCCTTCCACTTTTGCAACCATTCGTTCATTCCGCGAACGAAATACATTGAATCGGAAAATAGTTCTAATTCTTCATCATCAACAACGTTCAAGGTTTCAAGGGCTTTTAAAGCTTCTATCCCCGCTTGAAGTTCCATTTTGTTGTTTGATGTATCAAACTTAAAGTCTGATTTTTCAACAAGTTTTTTCTTTTCTTTTTTCTGTACATCCAAAATTATGAAAGCCCACGCACCAATTCCGCGCGACATAATGTTGGTGTACCCGCCATCAGTGTAAATTTCTTTACTCATTCTTAACTCCTTCATTTGGTAAGTTTATAATTGGTAAGTTTTTAATTATATTGATGTAGTCGTTTTTAATACCTTCTATATCTTCATCTTTAAATAACTTAATGTTTAAATTATAATAAAAAGTCAAATCAATATTTGGCACCTTTATAAATTCACCGTATTTAGTTTTTACAATTGTTGCATTTCTAGTACGGTTAACATCGACTGAATTATAATTGATGTGAATATTAAAATCTTTTTCATCATATCCTTTGTTTTTTAATACAGAATATATTAAAATCAATAATAAATGTGATGGGAACGTGTATGGATATTGTTTCATTATATGATCAAGATAATTGTTTCTTTCTCCATTCATGTTATTATCGGCCGTAAAATCTCCTATTAGATTTAATATTTTATAAAATACCTCTGGGGTAATTTTAATTTTATATCCCGTTACGGATAGTTTTCCACTATCTAGATCTAATTCTATTTGATATATTAGATCGTCGATTAAATCACCAATAACATTATCTGTATTTATAAGTTCATAGGGTTTATATGCAGATTTTAATGTTAATATATCTTTATCTAAATAACTAAACGAGCTATTATGATAAGACATAAAGTCGGCGTAATCGTCCTCTATCACGCACTGGTTCATTTCAAAAATTGTTTGTTCTATTAAATTCATATTTGCCTCCTTAAATGAATTTAAAACTATCGGTAATTTTATTTATTACCGATAGTTTAATTAAATTTTACCAATCATATAAATTGGTGTTTAGATGTATAATATAATTTATTTTATCATCAACAGTTTTATTTCTAAATGAAATAGTATAAGTTAAAGGATCTATATGATGATATTCCCATAAATATTTATATATTAACCACAATAATATTTCATAAATATCTAAAGATTTAGATATATCGCTTTGAAGTATTTCACTTGTATTTTTTATTAGATATGAATAACCATCCGCTTTTATATACCCATTACTTTTTATTGAGTCGCATATATTATTAAAATTATCTAATAATTGAGGTTCAATTAAATCATATATCCATTTATATCGTGAAAAATCATAAGCATTTAATAAGTGCGATAAATCCATTTTAGAATAATAATTTTCATTATCGTAGATAGTGTGGATATATTTGTTGTCTTCATCATTTTCACTCAATTTTGAATACGGTAAATGATATTTTTTAGGTATTATATAGAAAAACGCAAACGGGTTTTCATTATCTAAAGAAACATTTAAATTTAATCTATTAACTTTCTGAGTTACCTCAAATGCATCATTTGTATATAAACAAAAGATATTAATAGTATCAGTAGAATATTTTTGTTGTGCGCAAACAATTTGAATAGCCGTTACAAAGCTATTAATTATTATTCTTAATCTTTTGTCAGTTACTAATTGATGTATAAAAATATCTTTATCTTCATTATCAGACAGTGAGTCTATATATTCTGACAAAATATTTAGAAGTTGAAATTTTTTAACCGTAAATGATGAATATGATTTAATATTATTTGTTTTATTATACATTTCTATAATTGAATCAAAAGTGTATTTTATGTCTTCTGCGAAATATTTTGTTATTATTTCTACTAATTGTATTATAATAGAATCACTATTAATATCTTCGGCATAATTGGCCAATATATTATAATCTTTAATTTTATTAACAATTTTTAATTTTGTTTCATCGAGTATAATTTTACATTTAACTTCATCTAACACAGTCTCTTTAAAATCAATTCCCATAATATTACTCCTTTAGAATTTGTTTATATTCATTCTAAATAATAATATATAATACATATACGACTTTGATTCAAAAAAATAATAGGGCTATTAACCCTATTATTTTCAATATCTATTTTTCTGTTAATTTAATTAATATAGAAGGTAAGATTTCTGATATAGCTTTATATACAGCAGAATAGATAGGTCTTACACCTTCGTATTCATAATCATCAGATAGTTCTATTCTTCTTTCAACTTCTTCAGGATCTATTTTAATATTTTTATTGTTATATTCCTGTTGAAGTTTTTCTTCCATCGATTTGATTTCTTTTGAAATGATTTTATCATAATGCTCTTTGTTCAAGATAGGATATACTATATAATTATTTCCAAATCTCGAAATTTGTTCAGCTCTAAAAGATTTTTTAAGAAATGTTTTTACTTCATCTGCGCTTGGGGTTCCATTTGAATAATTTTCCTTTCCTAAATTACCACAAATAAATATCAGCATTTTAGAATAGATATAATCCAAATCTTTTAATCTCATTTCATCGTCATCTCTATTTTTAGCTTCTTCATTTAATCTTTGAAATTTAAATTTAAACCATTCTAATAATACTTTATTTGAGCAAGATCTCATAAAAATTGTACGATTAGGAATATCGTTAACAAAATCAAGATCACAAAACGATATCATACTTTCTGCACCTTGATAAATTATTTTTAGAGTTTTTAATTTTTGATAATCTTCATAATCATATTTTATGATAGTGTCTAATGTGTTTAAATGGCCGGATATATTATTATCCATTTTATTAAAAGTTTCAAGTGGTGATTGTGTATTTCCACTTTTGAATCTTTCTATGCTCCATCTTGGCATTTTACCAGCTAAATCTTCAGGTTTAATATTTTCTTGATATGATGTATTTATACCGAATTTGTACTTCATCTTTTCTTCAAATGAATCAACAGTATTCATCATATCATTTTTAATATCATTGTATTTCTGTTCTAGATTTTTTATAATTCGTTTTAATATTACTAATACCATACTTTCATTATATAAAAATCCATCGCTTAATAATTTCCATATATCACCATATTTGCCGTTTTCAGAATTAAATCTGTGTATTTCGTCTAATAATAAAATAGACTTGTCGTCAGGTCTAATATCGTTTGATTTTAATTCATCAAATATACTATCAGTACCCGGACCCCAATCATTAACAGTTGAATCGTAAGCTGATTTTGAATTACAGTCTAATTCAATAATACACGTTTTATCATTTAATTCTAATAACTTACTTAATTTTCTTACAAAATCAGTTTTACCTACTCCAGTTAAACCGTATAGATTAATTATCGTTGGTCTTATTAAATATTCAGGATATATATACCAAGTTTCAATTTGAGCAAATATTTTATCTATTACCTCATCTATACCAAAGAATAATTCTTTTAAAGTTTTCTTAGCTTTATTGAATATATTCATCCTTCTTTTCTTTTCTTCTTTCGTTATAATTTTGGTTTGATTCGTTTTAGGTTTTGGTAATTCTTTTATTTCCTTTTGTTCATCAACTTTAATTTCACCTTTATTATTCATATAATAATATAGTGCTACTAAATTACTATTCACGTTTGTTTGCCTCCATATTATAATTTTCATATAATAATATATATTTAAAGAAATCTTAGTATTTATTGAATAACTCATAACGTTAATAGAAGAAAGTATATCAAAAATGAGTCAAAACGAATTAAAAATATGAATTATGAAGTATGGGACATGGAACGTAAGTGGAATCATAACAAAATCGTTACTTCTTTAAGTAGCAAAAATCGTTATAAAAAATATGTCCTTATCAACAGGATCAACTCACTCCAGAATTAAGGCAAGCATTACCTTAAGAGTTACTTAATTAAAAAGGGGTATTTTTATTTTTTTTTACAAAAAAATATAAATTTAATTTTATTTTTTTGAATTTACATTACTATATAAAATTAAGGAGATTTACCATGACATATTATGATGAACTGATGTCTGATGAAAATATAAAATCTTTTGAAGATTTTCAAAATCATTGTTTTGAATCCGGAAGATATGATAAAACAGATTTATTTGGAATTGAAGATTTTTTGAATTTTTCTATTGAAGATGAATTTGGATTAGAAGATTCTAAAGAAAAAGGATTTACAGATAAATCCGCCGATGAAGAAGATATTAAAATGCAAAGAATGATTAATTATAAATCTAGAAAAATCGTTAATGCAAAACGCGGAGAAATTGGAGAATCCATAATTTGGAGAGATATTGCTTTAAAAAATAAACAGAATTTTGAAAATAACCGATTAAATATATTAAAATTTATCATGGAATATATTAAAAATCATATTGAACAATTGAGTTCAAGAGGTCCGAGTAGACGAGTTCTATGGTCAAAAACAGATACATTTAATTTCTTCAAAGCATGTAATACAGTAGAAACTGAAATTAGAGATGTTATTAAAACCGTTCCACAGATAAAAAGCAATTGGGAAATTGGTACAAATCCATTAAATTTAATTATGGCCGTATTAATTTGTCATTTTTGGCAAAATCGAACTGAAAAAGAAAAAAAAGAAAAAAATTATAAATCTACGATGGTTTTTATTTTAAATTTGATTTTTTGTATTCGATTTTATTCGTCGATTTATTTGAAATATTTTGAATATGATCCTGATGAAGAATTAATGAATTCCGTTATTGATGAATTATCCGGAAGATTTAATTTGAAAAAAATGAATAACGTTTATGAATTATTGGAATTGATTGCTTACACGAATATAAATAATACGATTGATATTATGAATAATCCTACGGATTTTAATGTTTATTATTTTATGACGAATTTAAATGGACGAATTAATAGTACGATTCGTACTATAGCTAATGCATTTTATGAAAAATATGAAAAAACTAAGCATTCATCTGTGGAAAAAATGGTTGAAACTAATAGCGAAGGTGATGATTATTTAAATGAAACTTCTAGTGTTAGTGGAGATATCGCTAATGTGGTTAGAAAAATATTAATAAAATTAGCCGGTGAATCTGATATTGATACTAATATTTTAGAGATTGTGTGTAAACAAACTAAAGTTTCTGTTGCGAAAATGAGAGTTGCTGTTAATGAAATGCGCGAGAAAGATAAAGAAACTGTTGGTAGATTAATTTCTTTAATTTTATCATATTATTTAGGTTCATTAAAAAAGAAAAAAAGTACTATTCGATCTATCGGTTTTATTTCTATAATGAAAAAAGTATATAGTGTTTCTAATACTAATTCTGAATTGATTATTGAAATAAAAGAAGTTTTAGATATTTTATTGAAAAATCATTCTAAAGAATATTTAACCACTAATCGAGCTGCTACATTAAGTAATTTAAAAATAACCTGTTATTTATATTGGGTTATGTATATTAATTCTAGATGTGAATAAAATTTGATTAATAATTTAACCTCCCACTATCGGGAGGTTAAATATTTTATGAAATTAAATCACTTATTGTACCCATAGTGTCTTGAATGTTTGTTAATTGATCTGACATCGTTTTTATCTTTTCTATCATATCATCTTTTGCGAAATAATTTATTAATGTTTCTATTTGTTTTAAAGATGCTAATTTATTTAAAACTGTTTTACATATTTCTAATTGTTCTTTATATTGATTTAATATATCATCTGTTGTTAATTCTTCACTCACTATACCTAATGAAGTTATAGTAGGTCTTATATTTGGACCGAAATTAGTTCCTATATAAGAAGCTACTGATTCTATAACTGTATTTAAACTTACATCTATTCCTGTATCTACATCTAATAATAAATTATATTTATATTGAACCGACAATCTGGTTGTTCTAATTTCATCTATAATATCATCCCATACTAAATATATTGTTTCATTATTATCTTCATCTTTATAAATACACTTAAAATATAATTGATCGTTAAGATAAGCATATGTATCTTCGCTGTCTACTACCTTTTCATTTATAGCTAAATTGGTTATAGAGAAAGGTAAGTCTTTAGCTTCTTGATAATTTATTAACCCTACTACTTCAACTTCTAAACCTGGTATTGTGTTATATTTAGTAAATAATAAATATTTTGTGTTTAATTCTAGTTTTTTATTAGTTGCCATTTCCTGTGTTCCTCCAAATTATTATAATGTTTTTGGTATTATTATTAAATATATATTATATTCTATAAATCAAATAAAATACGAATATAAGGAGTTATATTATGATAATAACTGGAAAAGAATGTAAGCATTTTATAGATAGATTTGTTAAAAATATTAATAGTATAAATAAATATAATGTAGAACCTATATTATTATTTCAAGTATATAGTGATAATAAATCATTTCAACCGGTTTTCATGTCAAAGCCGATGAATGTTAATATATTTAATTATCTAAAAGAAATTTATTCTGATAATATAGTTTATACTAGATCATTAAAATATCTTCCATATGAAAAAATAAAGGTTAAAAATGATGATATATTTTATACACCGATTATCTTTTCATCTTTTGAACCAATCCCGTTTATGAAAATAACCGTTGAGGATTTAAATAAAAGCGAATATTTATTACCAAGTAAATATAATTCAAATACATCGTTTTCAAGATCATATTTTATAGTAACAGAATTATTTAAAGATTTTATTAAAGATAAAATAATATATGGGATAACAGATCAGTTTGAAATATATGAAGACGAAAACACTAAATATGATACATCGGCATTTCTATATGAAAATGATGTAAATAAAAATATTGAAAATGAATTCATACAAAGTACTTCCCCTAAAAACTTCTTTCCTTTATTATTAAATGAAAAATTTGATAAGAAATCATATATAGAAAACACAATAAAAGATATGCTTATAGATTTAAACTCATCTATCATTAATTATAACTTAAAAGACATATTTGCATTTAAAGAGGATATTTATATAGTATCCGAGGGAGATATCGAATACGACAAAATAATGTTGAACGTAAAAAATGAGGGCGCTTTTGAGGTTAAAAATGATAAAAAAGGGTTCAAACTGCTCACTTTTAGTGAGTTCTTTAAGGTTAAATCTAAGACGATCATGTTTTCTAAAAAAATGGTAAAAGATACGATAAATAATGTAGATATTATTTATGTGGGTATATGCTTTAAATCTAAGGATAGTGTTATATACGTTTTCTACAAATACATAGACCAGGAGTTAGAAATTGAGCGATAAACTATATTTCTTAAATAGTTTTTATTGTAGAGGTAGGTGGGGAAGAGACCGAAATAATAAATCGGTTAGACTCCAAGAAGATTTTATTCAGATAAATGAAAAAGATTGCGAAACAAATGAAACTAAATTAATTTATTATGAAAATCCTAAAATCAATTTCTATGTAACAAAAGATAAAAATAAATATAAGTATCAAAGAATGAGTATGCCCATATCTGAATTGGATGTAATACAGTGTAAATATTCTGAGCGAGAAAAAGAAATGGCTAAAAGTGTTGATAAACTAAACCAATTTTATGATGAATGTAAAAAAGGTAGAGTATACGATTATAATACTAATACTATGATAGATCATAAAAGAATATTTGTTCAGAATTGTTTATATAATTCTCCTAATATATACTTGGGCGATTTTGACATCGAAGATTATTATAAAAACACTCATATGGATAAGTATGGTAGAGATGTATTTCAGAAATATGGTGTAATTAAACAAGGTATGATGGATATCGAGGTTGATCAATATTTTAATTATTGGAGTATCGACGATAAATCAGCACCAATAAATTCTATATCATATAGTGATATGGTTACAAACACATTATATTTATTAGTATTAAATAATCAACCGAATAATAAAGATGTAGAATATGTTAAAAATAACTTTGAAAAATTTATAAGTGAATATGTAACTCCGCACGCACACGATAATACTATAAATTATAAAGTTGAATTTTACGATACAGAAAAAGGTTTGATATTAGGTTTTTGGGATTTAATACATAAACTAAAACCCGATTTTGTAGGTATATGGAATATGAACTTCGACATTCCATATATTCTAAGTAGAATGAAAATTTTAGAGATAGACGAACTATCAACGTGTTGTCATCCAGATGTACCAGAACAGTATAGATATGTAAGATACATCGAAGACAGTGAACGAAATAAAGATAATCGATTTGTTACTACAGATAATACACACCCATCGAGATTATGGGATTGGGTTCAAATATCTGGTTATACTCAATTTTATGATATGATGGCATTATATTCATTAATAAGAAAAAGATATATATTCCCGTCTTATAAACTTGATGATATTTCTGAAACTGTTACCGGATATGGTAAATTAGATTATCACTCTATGGGTTACACTATTAAAAAATTAGCTCATCAAAACTTTAAGATATTCTTATCGTATTCTATAATAGATACTGTGAGGCTTCAACAAATAGAAAATATCACAGGCGACTTAAAAAGAATGATAATCTTTGCAGATAATACAAAGTTACAAACGTCTGTAAAGATTTCTTATGTAATTAAAAATAAAATGTATAGAATATATTTAGATTCTAACCCAAGTAAGATCATTGGTAATAACGTAACCTATGATATTAGAGAAAAAATAGATGGTGCTATTATTGCATCTCCTGATAAATTAAGAGTAAAAGGTAAGGGTATACTAAACGATACTAACGGTTTAGTATACGATGACGTAGTTGACTTCGACGAAGCTTCCGAATACCCTAGAATAATTTTAACTTTTAATGCATCTAAAAATACTGTTTATGGTAGATTAAGAAGTATTACATTAAACGGAAAAGAATTATTAGTGAATGATAATTTTAATAAGCAACTACAAACTCTTCAAACTTCTATATTTGATATAGGTAAGGAATATTACGGATTACCAGATGTAGATGAAATGATAGAGATGATAGAAAATGGATACGATAAAATGAAATAATAAAACCCACTACCTATATGGTAGTGGGTTTATGGTATCTATAGTACCCTTAAGTTATATATTATTTTTATATGGAGGTATTATATGAGTATGAATCACGAAGAGCATTTGAAATTATGCAGCAATGTAAGAGAATTTAAAAAAAATATTGACACTTTTATATTGGAGTATCCGCAATATAAGGAATATGTTAAAGATCCTTTCTTTATAGTTACATGGGCATCCTCAAAAGATAATGATAATCTTTTATCTATTTTGGATCAATGGGTGCATAAAACTGAAGCTGATATGAATGTACCACATGTATACAATCGGTGGTATATGTGTGAAGCTAAAGGTGGATTAAGACGTATACGTCAAGTCATGAGTCAATATAAAACAAGAGAAAATTATTATGATCATCTATTAATGTATCATCAATATAAAACCAAACACCGTAATTTTATAATATCTATTGTTAATGAAAATGTTCAAAAAGAATTAGGTGCAGAAAAATATTATAAATATATGCATAAATTTATTAGTGAAGCTAGTTATGACGATATGATATTAATGTTAAAATATATTAGATATAAAGATCTAAAAATCATAGATGACCTAGTTGATTTATTTATTGAAAAATTTAAAGAACACGGCTTCGATAAATTCATTAGACATGAGAAAAATAAAAGGAATTATGAATTATATATTGGAAAATTACCTATAAATATTGATATGAAATTGTTTCCGGAGTTGCATGGAAAATACGATGATTTATACGAAACAATTGATAATTTTGGTATGAAACTCAAGGA
Source organism: bacterium (assembly GCA_035417885.1). Lineage (GTDB taxonomy): Bacteria > Patescibacteriota > Patescibacteriia > JAGPKW01 > JAGPKW01 > JAGPKW01. The sequence continues at coordinate 14,138 of DAOLQA010000007.1, read as the reverse complement.
GATAATCGCCAAAGAAGAATCTATAATTCAACAAGAACAAACAAATTTATTACCGACTGAAATTGATTCTTTTATAAAAATAATAAATCATTATATAGGTTCCTTAGTAACAATGGAGAAAATATCAAAAGGAGAATAATGTGAATGTGTATGCAAACGCTATAGAATATTTTAAACAATTAGAAACGATTATTAGACCAGACGATATTGAGTTACCCTTAAGAACAACACAAATGATACAAACGATTATAGAATGTATAGATAAGTCTGACCCGGTTATTAGACGTGATGAAAAAGAATTATATTTTGATTTATGTATTGATGAAAGAAAATTCAATAATAAACGAGAAATAGAAAATTTAATTTTATCCGGCAAATTTTATGATTTAGGGTATCTTATCAAAAGACTCAATAAGCATTTAATTAATAATAATTTTATTTTATTACCTGATTCATTTAAAGCAAATATTTTAAATGTGGACAGTCCTGAACCAACGGTGCATATTGAATTTGTATGTAAATGGAACGGTATTTGATTTATATATTACGCCACTTTATTGGTGGCGTAATATTATTTTAAAAAATATTTTTTTATTGACATTAATATAGTTTTAGATTTAAAAACAAGAGGTTTAAGAAATGGGGATATTTAATCTTTTTAAAAAAGAAAAAGAAATAACTATTAAGACAAATATTCCTACAGAGTCTATATACGGAGAACGATCCATGGCTAATAGGAATATATATTGCGAACTAATATGGAAGGAAACAAAAAAGAATGAAATAAATTTAATAGGATATAATAAGATACACGATATATCTGTATTTTGTGGTAATATATTAAAAATTATTCATAATACATCCAATCCATATACTAATATTTATTGTCCAAAAATAATATATAGCATTGATTGGTTATTTATTTTAAAAGAAGAATTAAAATTAAGAGATTTCATTATTACATTTAGTGATTATATGGATAATGTGAAAACGTATACTGTTATTTTATATGCAATCAACAATAAAAACAAAATAGTCAAAGATACATTTTCCTCCACAAGTAAAGTTTTTATTGATCCATTTGAATTAACAGATAATATCTTTAAGTTTTTAAAATTCGCAGAATCTTTTGAATAAAAATTTATAAATATAAAACATATTAATAGATTGTTTGCCAATGATGTTTGATTTGCGTTTGAGTTTTGCCTTCCTTTTAATTCATGCGCAAGGATGCCTCAAAATCCATTAATCTATATTTTGTTTATAGATTAATGGTTATCACTATCTTTACCCCTTTCACATTTAAAGTAGTGGTATCCAGTCGGTAATACCCTCCTCTTAATTGAGGAGGGTATTTTTTTATTAAATTACATTTAAACTTATTAATATAATAAATATATGGAGGAAATAATATAATGCACAACCCAGTAGGATTTGTCTTATTAACAGATGAAAAATATATTGAAGAATTTTTAAGTATATTTAAAACAGATAAAGATGTAAATGTAAAGAATATACAATATGCTTTTTCTCACACTATTGAAAGAGAAGGTAATAAAATAATTAAAACCAACCCACCAAGATTTTATACAACAGATGAGTTTATATTAAAAAAAGGAACTCTACCTAATGTAGAAGAGGATATACAAACGTGCTTCGGTTTATATTTATTTAACCTATTTGCTATAGCATCTGTATTCGGCGAAAGAATAAGATATTACAATCCGTCTGAAGGTATGACTCCGGGTAATATAGAGCATATACAACAGGTTATAGTAAACAAAATAACAGAAAATGAAATAACACCAAAAGAATTTGGCCAGTTTCAAGACAGAGTATATTTTTTATCATATAAAGGTACTCTATTTACACCAGGTCAATCGTTTGAATTTGTTAAAGTTAACAAAAAAGTAAAAGAAGCAAAAGGTAAATTAATAAAAGCGTGGAAAGCTGCAGTAGAAGCAGGTTCTGACCCTACCACCAGTTATATTACTATGGTGGAAAAACCTTTATTAGCAATAGCAAAAGAAGATCTTAAAGGTGATCCCGCGTGGCCTATTTATGGTCGTGGTGGCAAGCCTAAGTTTGGTAATGTGTACAAAAACTGTACCGTCACCATGGGTCCGGTGTATGACCCTATAACCGGTGAATTTAAAGTTGCTGAAAATTCATTTATGGAAGGTGTCAATAATGAAGATGTACCAACATTTGCTAATATTCAAATTAGCGCAGCTTACGCTCGCGGTATAGCTACACAAGATGGTGGTAGTAAAACTAAACAAATTTTCTCTGCTATGCAATCAGTTGTCTTAAATAAAACAAGAGGAAGTAACTGTGGTTCGACTAGATATATAAAGAAATTAATAACTTCTAAGAATTTAAAAGCTAATTTAAGTAGATATATTGTTGATGAAGAAAATAAAAAGATTATTAAATTATCATATAAAAATGCCTCTCAATTCGTTGGGAAAGTTGTAAAAATGAGAACCAATCTATTTTGCAGAGATGAAGATTTTTGCAATGTATGCGCTGGCGATTATTTTTATGATATAGGTGTTCATAATATCGGTAACACATCAACTAAATCCTCATCTACTATGATGAATAAATCATTAAAAGCTATGCACGACGTCTCTATGGATGTTGTCACTATAAATCCGTTTGATTATATAACAAAGATATAAAAATAAAGACTCCCATTGTGGGAGTCTTTATTGATTTTGTATTATGAAAATACTTTATAACCAACTTTACGTCTGCTACCTTCAGAAGACATAAAAACTGGATCATGAACTAATTTAGCAAATAATGTTGAATCTGCCAATTCCATACGGCCTGCATCGAGAGAATTTGGAGCATCATATCCTGAAATAAGACCCAATTCTGTTAGACGGGCTGCACTCAATGAATTGTTGTGTGTTGCTCTATAATATTCTTTAAATTCGTTAACAGCTACTTCTAGCTCAAATTCGATGAATACTTGAGAATTGTGACCCTTCATACTATGACCTAATCCATCGCCGATGTAGGGTAATGAATCTTCAACTAGCGGAGAATAATCTGCATCAGATTTAAGGCTGTGTATCGGACCAGGGTTAAAATATTTAGCATAATATGCATAATAAAATACTCCATCGAGTTCAACACGTTTTCTCAACCGATACTGTGATCGTTCTTCTGCGGTTAAATCATTTTCAACTGGAACAAATCTGAACGGAACCATTCCATACAACATCATTTCCCAATCATGAATATCTAATATTACATATGGTGTGTTCGGGTTTTCGCCTTTGTTTCCAATACAAAAATAGTTTACAAAACTATCAAATTTGTGCGGATTAAGAATACCACCGGTATATATAGATTCTGAATGAGTGATGGTTTCATACGTTTGTGCTGTTTGATCAGATGCAAGTTTTGGCGTAGGTATTAGATTGTTCAAATGTAATCGTTGAGATGGATTTGGAACAATACCAAAAGCTTTCTCTAATACGGAAATTCTTCCGGATAGGATTGTCATATTTGCATCATGTTTTCTCACTCTAGTAACGACATCGCCATCTAAATTAACAAGAGTAATATCTGTTTTAAAAAGCGATTTATGATATAGCGGGTTTTCACGACATTCATCATTTGTGGATATCTGATCAATATATCTTTCATTATTCATTTTATAATGTCCTCCAATATAGGTTTATAATATAATGTTTTATATTATTTATTTACTCATACACTGTATCATTAAATAGTGTATGTGATAGAGAAATACTATCAACTTCTGTATTATACGATTCATCTTCAATTATATGTGTTAAATTCGCAATAATATTTTTATAAAATCTATAAAAAGAAATTTCATCTTCTATATATTTTTCTTCAAACTTTATATTTTGTTCATGTAAATCTGACGAGGTGTCTGTCATTTTATTATAATCAATATCTAAGTCGATTTTATCTGTATAATTATTTACTAAATCTTCATAACAAGTTAAATATTTTAATAAAATATTTTCATGAAATCCTTCTATTAATACATCATCTATTTCATGATACATATATGGTAATATACCTTCATAAGAATCCACTTTTTCAGACCTCAACTCAGTAGATATCATATTTAATTTTTCATGTTGCGTGTCTTCTATTAAAGCTGTAGCCTGATGATATAATATTTTTATTTTATTAAAAGGATAGTCTGATAATGACTGGGAATATTCTAGTTTATGTAATTCTGTATATATACTTAAAAATTCATTAAATAAAATATTCAAATCATTCAAATAAGAAACAGAACTATTTTGATCACTAGAAGTTGTTTTTAATTCTAACTTATTTTGTGTTATATTTCCTATATATCGTTTAAATGTGTCCAAAACTGGAATCAATAATGAATATGCTTTATCAATATCATAGTTTTCATTTTTTATAATTAATTCTAGATATCTTCCGTATTCAAGATTGTTATCTTTAATAAAATTACTAAATCTATCGTATCCATTAAATAATATTTGATAATATTTATTTGTAGTATTTTGATCCATCATGAATTCCCAAGCCATGCATTCTTCTAATGTATTAGAGTCTACCCATTTATCGTGAATTTTACTTATGATAAGCGCATTTTTCTCATATTCTGTCATTAGATCATTTATGGTTGAATCAGAAGAGAAGTAGGTTATATAATTTTCATAATCGAAATTGTCACCCAATATTTCACGAATAGATTTTGAACCTAAACCGGTCGGTAATACAACAACAGATTGTCCGCTTTTTATTTCATTAATTAAAGTAGAAACGCCACTAATGTGACGTAATGACATTATTCCACTAATATTCATATTCTTAATATTAATAATGTCCGGATCAGATATACCATTTATATAACCAGTTAACCAACACAATGTAGCATATAAGTCTAATGGTCTAACTGAGTATGACATAAAATCAATAGTATCATTTACTAAAAAATTATAATTTGGAGATTTTTGACAAAATTGCCATATTAATCCCATCATATTGTGTATTTGAATTTGCTTACCATATGAATCTATAGCAGCACTTATTGTTAAATATTTAGTTAATATATTTGAAAAATCCATGGTTAGTATTTCTTTTCTGAATTTTTCTTTCACTTCTATTTTTTCTTCTTTCGATAATTTTGAAGTATCACCACCCCATGTGTCGTCACCATCAACAAATGTATGATACTCATGCACACCATCAGTAGTTGTTTTAGTATACAATCCTTTTCTTATTATTTTTTCTTTAAATAAAACGTCAACGTTTTCTTCATATGTTTTATTGGTATCAAATGTTATCCTATTTAGTGAATCTGTTTTAAATATTTTTGTCAGATAATATCTTTTAATAGTAGCTGAACTATCAGCAACTATATCTAATATTTTATCGATTACTATTTCTGATCCTTTTAGTTCTATTAAATCTGGTAAATCTTTTATTATTTTCCGTAACGTATTAATATTTACCTTTTTAAGAGAGCTTAGATTATTTGAATCTAAAATATCAAAAATCTCTTGATCAGTATAATTTGCTAAAGCATAACTATCCATATGAGAATTAAAATATGTACCCACAGTACCTTGTAACAGTAATACTTCTATCAAATATGCATACATAGGCATTCTACTATTAAATCCATATACATATACCATTTTATCAATGTATGCTCTAGTTTTTTCATATGCGTTAAAAAAATTAAATAATTCTGTGTCAGACAATATTCCGTTATTATAAAATAATATAGTGTATTGATCAGAACTTCTTAATTTATATACAGATATGGGGTTTAATATAAAATTTAAATATACATAATCAGGATTATCCTCTTTAATTTTTAATATCAAACCTTCCATATAAACGTATTCATAAGTTAATGGATAATCTATTATGTTTACATCTGTAATTAATATTTTATCCGGATCTAGATCGTTTTGTTTATCTTTATTAGTTATGAATATTTCTTGACCAGGTTTGGGTAAACCCATGAATTGTCTATAATATTCATTAAGTTCTTCATATTCATTTAGAAACTTTTTTCTTAAATATTTTAATAATAGATTTGCATCTATATCACCAGATATGCACAAATTAAAAGCTTTTTCTGGCTCCATTAATCTTTTAGCATCAGCTACACCAAGTTGAATACCAGCACTCAATATATCACTTTCTGTATAATTGTATGAATACAGGTCATCGGTTTCTTCATAAGCGCGTTTGTATTTTATCCAATTTAAATATGTTTCTTTTGTCTCAAATTCATTGGCTTCTGTATCTATTTTAATAATTAATGAGCTAATGAAATCGCATATTTTATTAGCCATATTTCTACCGTCTCTAGATAGAAAATAATTCTCTATAGCCATATCATCTTCCTCCGTCAACAACTGTTGAATTTTTAAATGATTTAATCGATTCTTTCATATAATCAAAGATAGAAACACCTTGATTTTTTTCATATAATTCTGATAAATAAATATAATTTTTTAATTTATTTATTTCATAATAAGTAATTGCATCATTATATTTTTTAATAAAACCCACTATATCACCTATAGAATGATCCATACTAATAAAAGAATTTTTACTAGTTTTTGCATTTGACGTGGGTTTATGAGCCATCTCTGATAAAAAAATAGTTTGTATTAGATTATCAAAATGATCCTCTAATATTTGATCAGCTATATCAAATGAATCTATCTCTTTTCCATTTTTTAAGAAATGATTCAATACTATAACGCATATTTCGGCTAGTGTAAATACCGGTCCGTGATGCATCTCTAAAGGAGCCATTTCATCTGTAATATTGTTAAAGAGTGCACAGGATCTGCATTGTGGTATTGTTTCTTTTAAATGAGCTATATATCTAGAGTAATCTTTACTCTTTCGTATAATTCTTTCTGTCCCCATTATAAACTCTTTTTTATCTTTTTCATTTAATACATTTATATTATTCCTTAAATAAGATAAAAAAAAGTCTTTATCATTTTCTGGCGTTATTACTATATTATTATTTTTAGTTACTGATACTAAGTTATCTATCTGTTTCATGGCTCTTTCCTTATATTATATATAGAAAATGTTTTGGTAAAAATAAAAAAAGAATCCTCCCTAATTAAAGGGAGGATTCTACCGTAGTGTGAAAATATTAAATATTAATCGAAGATGCTACTAATTGAAGAAGCAGCTTTACGACCGTATTCAAATTCCCTTGATTCTCTTTCTTTTGCAACGTCATCGAGACCGGAAGCACTATTAATGTTTTCCTTTTCGATGCGCTGTGCATTTTCTTTATTGAGTTTTAATCGTTTGTCGAACATCTCAGCAATCTTCGGCACATTCATGAACCCGTGGAAACCGATAATAGGAGACAAGCCTCTATTTTCATCGGAGTCACTGTCATAAAGACCGTGAATAATATCACCGGCCATAAGACCAGAATTTCTCAAAGAGCTGAGCACTTTCTTTTCCATCACATCCGGCACTTCATAACATACACGGCGAACGTGTTCGCCATCAGGGAAGAAAAACGGTGAAGGGGTTCTATCCCCATCGGCATCAAGTAGACCGAATGCGTGAATGCCCATACAATTAAGGGCCCCGTAACGGTCTGCACGATCCAAGTTAGAAATACGAGAAACACCATAATCAAGAATATATCGTTTTAGGATACTTGCTGTTGTAGTGTTGATCGTCTCTAATATGGAAGTTCTTTCTCCATTGACTTTTGTTGTCAGAAGCCCATTATTAATAATTAAATAACGTGCTTTTTCTTTCTGCTTGTTAATATCTTCCAAACATTCGAGAGTGTTCTCGAGTGAAAGATTTCCTTCATTAAAACTGATTTCTGGAGTTGCTGCTAGGCCAAAAACCAATGGAATTTTTTCCGTTTTAAGACTTTCTTTTACTGAATCGATTATTTCATCGGAATTCAAAAGAGCAGTGATTTTAGGTCCCATTCCAGAACCTGTTCCGCCGGAAGTACTAAAACATATGAAAACAAAATCATAATCATCTTCGGTCATAAAACCTTTAAGCTGATCTGCTATTTTCATATACATTGTACGAAGCAAATTTTCTGCTACCTTTCTATCTTTACCAGTCCCTTCAATAGCCATACCTAGCTTAATTGTTCTATTTGAGGGTACTGATATTCCCAATCCATCTATATCTTTCATAGATGTATTAATAAACACGGTATTGCGCTTTGAGTTAAAAGCGATAGCTAATGAATTAGCTAATCGCCCACCACCCTGACCAATACCGACACATAAAACTTTCGGCGCATAGCCGATCTCCAATTCTTGTTCATCACCGGTAGATGAATCAATGACTGATTTTGTTTTTATCACCATCTTTGGCATGATGACATTGTTTGCGTCAGACAACGAAGGCCTCCTTACTTTGATACGTATCTGCAATATAATATATAAATATTTTTACAGTTAAATAATTATTTAAACCAAAAAGCGGCACCCATCCTTAGGCCTAAGCCCAAATTTCCTGTTGGTTTATCAATTGTTAGATTTGGGCCAAATATAATACCTATCCTCCACAATTTTATTACACCTTCAAGGGAAAATTCGTGTTTATCTGTTCCCGTAAAACCATATTCAACTTCTATACCATAATTTAAATTATCAGTGTTTGTTGGTTTATTAGCAGTATCAGAGGCTGTATCTTCAATATCTTTTAGCTTTTTTAAACGATCATTTTCCAAATTAAGCATTTCGATATCGCGATTTAATGCAGCAAGTTTATTATTTAAATCGGCTATAGTATAATTATACGCTTCTCTCGTATTATTATATACTAGACATATTTCATCGATGAGTTCATAAGATTCATCAATATCGGTAGGTAGCGGATAAAAATATAGTTCGTCCACTATCTCACCATCTTCATTAGAAGATATAGTGATATACACTTTATCTTCTAATATTTGGCCATGTAATACTAAACCTACAAAGATTAGCATTATTAATGATATAATTTTTTTCATAAAAATATCCTTATACAATAATGATAATTTAATCTCTCTTCATAGAAGAGAGATTAAATGTGTTTACTCGACTTTAGTCGCTTTTGTGCGTGTTCGAGTAGAAGCCTTTTTTGTCTTCTGATCCAGGGCATCTTTTATTTCTTCTGCATCTTTATCCGACACCTTAGTAAAACCGGCTTCGGTCACGCTTTCTTTATTAGTCTCAGCTGTAGCGGTGTGCTTTGAATTAGTAGTCGCTGTAAGTGTTTTTGTTACGTCGCTAAGTTCTTTAAGTTTAACACTTAAAGAATCCTCAAAATCTCCAATCAAATCGCTAAGTTCTTTAGCAACTTGACCAACATATGATTTTGATTTTTTTAACTCTTTGCTTTGAGCAAAAACCAAGACACCGGCCGCGATCAAGATAACGAGAGCCACAATCAATAGAAAAATTACCATTTTCATTTCCTCCAAATATGTAATAAGATATATTAATTTGTTAATCTAATATATTATTTTAAAATAAACTTGTATCATTAAATAGATTTTTTACTTCTATCATTTCATCATTTTTATCTTTATTATTTATATCAACAAATTTGGATACAATTACACCAGATATAATGATAGAAACGATTATAGAACTAAACCAAATAATACAACCCATATATTAAACACAATTCCTTCTGGTTAATTTATTATATTTTTTAATACCTTCTTTTATATCATTTTTAAAATAATTAATATTAACTCTATAAAATTCATCCAAATCCGAATTAACCGTATCAGAATTAAGACCATACCCTCTACTATAGATACAATCATTATAATCATTTAATGATAATTTGCATCCAAATTCAATTTCGCTATTAATTTCACCTACATCTTTTAATACATATTCGTATTTTATAGAATAATTAATAATTGATGCAACCACAACAGAATTCGATTCTAAAGCTTGTGCATATATAGGCAAAGATGATAAAAATACATCAGGGTTTGTTCTATCTTTAATAAAGTCGATCATTTTAATTATAGCACGTTCACGTAATTGGTTATAAAAACTTTTATTTATACTGAATGATAATTTGAACAAATGATATTCATTGGATGAATAATCGGGTTCAAATGCATTGCCAGCTATTTTTCGTTTACCGGTTCTGTCGAATAACTTGTCTAATATAGAACAAATAATTCGATAATATTTGGTTCTCTGACAAAGTAGTGAAACGCCACCATTAGAGAATCCAATAGCAGATATGATATCTGATTTCGAGTACTGTATACCTAATATTTTAGCTAATTCATTAGCAAATTTAGAATAATTATTATAATAATTATTAATTAAATGATATGATGTCATTTTACATATTCTAGCTATTCCGAAAATAACTTGTGTTTCTGGTCTTAAAAGAGAAAGAAAAACCGGATCATTAATTCTTTTTTCTAAATTAAATATCATTCTTTACCCTCCTGAAATAGTTTGGGTTCTCCTAATGGAGAACCCGACAAATTATAGTTCTCCGTTTCTATACATATCGAACACATCTTCGGAGCCGCGTTCTTCACCCTTAAATTCTTTATCCTTGTTGAAATCATCTGATGATTCCGTAGATCTCGAAAGATTCATTGCTGATAAAGATTTCTTTGTTTTTTCTTTAAGTGATTTTGGTAGTTTTTCGTGTGTAAAATCCATTTTGTTCCTCCTTATGAATTTGAAATACTGGATATTATAGAAATTATTGTTATCGATGCGAAGAATATTATTAATAAAATATCTAATTTTGTAACTTTTTTCATATTTGTATTATTCCAAAAGGTTTACCTGATACTTTTCTCATATCCATACCATCTTTAACGTATTTTCCATTTGTATTAGATGTGTTATATCCACTAATAAAAATTAGTGTTGAATCATTTTTTGTTTTAGAATCAATAAGACCTACACCATTAAATCTCATATGTTTTAGTTTAACAAGTTTCTTTGGTACATTTGTTCGTTTACCTATTTCTAAGTTGATCTCATCAAATGCTGAATAATAACCACCAGTTTCATCTTCGGTAAATAAAATTAATAAATTACTTTCTTTACCAGAGTCAATTGGTATTATATTAAATACATTACCTTTATTAAATGAAGTCATGTTTCCAGAAGAGTTTCTTCCTAATAATGGTATTTCACTTTGATCTACGTAAATATATTCACCCACTTCATTATATATTAATATATTCTTTTCTTTTTCACACGGTTTTATTAGTCTAGCTCCGAGAATTACACCAGTTTGAACCTTTTTACCTATTTCTGATTCTTTAAACTTTCTTACTTTATATTCATCGGTAATAACTAATATTTCACAATCCTCACTATCATCGTATAATGGTACCACACATGTAAGTGGGTCTGTTTGATCATTGCATATAATCCAATTATTAGTAATAGGTATATCAGATATTTTTAATCGTCTACCTGTACCGTCTTTGTTAAATACGATAGCACCTCTTATATCTTTTTCAACTGGATGATATCCAATAATTTCTTTTACATTTTTTCCATCTATTTTGAAAGGTTTCATAGAATTTAATATAGTTTTACCGTTAATTAATGATGCACTATCAAATATGCCAACAGAATCTCTCGAATAAAGGATTGCACCATTACTGATGCTAATAGATGTAGATTCGGATTCTTTTTCTAAATCTACAACAGTTGTTCTTCTCGGTCTTCCATGTTTATTTTTCATGTACAATAAGTCTGTTATGATTACATCATCTATATTTTCTAACGATTTTTCATAATCTTCTATTTTAATCTTGAGATTTTTAATGTTTTCTAACAAGTTATTTTTACTAACTCTAGTTAAACTATATAATTGCATTTCACTTATACCTTTAGCCTGAACTAAAGATAAATGGAATTCTTTCACTAATCTACTTATACAATCTTCTTTATTACCACTTTCTTTAATAACTTTAATTACTTTATCCATTTGATCATAGACAGTAACCAAACCTTCAAGAACGTGAATTTTATTTTGTGCATCTGATAATAAATAGTTAAATTTTCTTCGTTTGATATCATATTGTGTGTGATACCAGTGTAAAATAATATCTTTAAAACTCATTCTCTTAAGATATTCACCACAATATAAAATAAAACTTAAAGATTGCGAGCTTGATAACGGAGTTTTAATATATAATTGATTAAGAATTTCCAATAAATTAGCATCTTTCTTACATATCAATTCAAATATCATGTTTCCGGGGCGTTCAGGATCTTGATGATCACCTTTATTAATAATGCCACTCATTATAATATTATTTCTTTCTTGTACTTCAGAATGAATCTTAGCAAAGATAGCATCAAAATCAATCTTATCCGGTAATTCAGTTATAATGATAGTGTTATTATCTCTATCAATTTCACACTTACCACGATATTTAATAGTATATGTTTTACCATTTTTAGCAGCTTCTTCCACTTCAGCTGCTGTCATAGATTGAAACTCGTCCAATTCTGATTTATTAGTTATTATTCCACCGGTAGGATAATCGGGGTAGACGTCTTTCATTAATTCTTTTAATGAAATATTTTTATTTTTAATTACCTTTACACAACAATCGACTACATCATTTAGATTATATGGTGGTATACCTGTTATAAATGCTTCACCGATACCCCATGATCTCTGAATGAGTGTTAAAGGAACTTTTGTTGGTAAATACTCAGGTTCAATAAATGTTGCATCATAATTGTCTACATATGTAATACAATGATCATCTATCTCACTAGTTATACAATCTTGAGCAAATTTACTTAATTTACATTCGATATATCTAGGTGCCGCATAATTACTCATGTTTTTAACAGATCCAAAGTTACCTTGACCATCTATTAATGGATAAGAAGTCGAGAACCATTGTCCTGTTAATACGATCGAATCTGCTATAGTGTCACTATTATATGGATGATATTTCATAGCTGCACCAGCTACATATTGTACCTTTTTAAAAGATGATGTTAAACCTAATTCCCACATAGTATATAAACTACGTCGCATAACTGGTCTAAGACCATCCTTCATATCGTTAAATGATCTTTCAAATGTAGCAAACGAATATTCTTTTAATCTTGATATTATTATATCACTAAATTCTTGATCGTCAACTAAAGCTGCTTCAGATTTTTCATGTTTTGACATTTATAAATAACTCCTTTATAATTATTTTGTTTCGTCTTTTATTGATGTTTCTATTATCTTATCATTATCTTCTTTAAGTCTTTTTTGATGATTTAAATAACTACTAACCCTTTCATTCATCAAACTTATAGTTTGATTCTTTTCATCCTCACTTTTATCTATAGGTTCATAGGTTTTTTCTTCTGTTTTAACAGCTAACTTGCCTTCTTTGATAAGTTTACTTTCTGTTTTTAACAGATCCTTATACATCGATTTTGTCATACGTTTAGATATAATACCATTGATAAAAGATACCACTATAAATGTTAAAACGATAAATACTTGTATTAAAAATAAATACCCCAAAAATACTAATAATTCATTATTCATATAGATCCTCCAATTAAATAATATATATTGTTATTTTGACTTAATTTTAAATATTAAAATAGTTTTCATTTAAATATTATATAGTAGAAAATAATGAATATAATTTAACTAATTTAAATTAATTTAATAAACCGATTTAACGGGGTGAAACTATGATAGACTTTGAAAACATAGAAGAAGATTCGAATATAGTAAATAACGCCTATTATGATATACTGATCATATATCTAGATGGGACTGTTAAGAAAAGATCAGCAAAACCAGCTTTAAAACAAATATTTGGTAATAATGAACTGTGTCAAAATTTAGGTTATTATAAATTATATAATGGTAAAAGTGTTTTGGAATACTTATATTTTAATCAACTTCCAACTGAAGAAAAACCAACAGTAATTAAAGAAGATACAATCAATATGGTCTTATTCCCATTGAATAAAAATACAATAAGAACCATAATCGAATCTGGTGGGCCTAAAATATTGGCCGAAAAATATTTAACAAATCAGATAAACATAAGCGATGTGGGACTGAAGTATCGATTAGTTAATCTGTCTAATAGACCACTTTATATA
>DAOLQA010000006.1:0-25701 GCA_035417885.1 bacterium | reverse complement strand
CTTTTAACATATTGTAATGCATTATATATTGGTTGAAATTTCATCAACATACCAGGTCCTCCACCATATGGTTTATCATCAACAGTTTTATGTTTGTCTTCTGCAAATTGTCTTATGTCTACTATATTTATAGATATAATATCATTTTCCTGGGCTTTTTTTATAATACTCTCATTAAAATATGAAAAGGAATTTGGAAATATAGTTAAAATATCAAATTTCATATTAGTTTATAATCTCATTTTTAAATTCTTCTTGTATTAAATCTAATACTGATGTTTCGCCACCTTCTTTCACTTGTTTAGAATCTGCTTTTTTTATTCCAAATTTTTGCAATAATCTTTCCCTTTTTTCTAAATCTGGTATTTCCTCTTTCTCTTTCTTTTCATTCTTTTTATCTGTTGTGCTATTTTCTAATATCTCATCAATATCATCTATATTTACTTTATTATCTATTTTTTTATTATTTTCATCTTCAACTAATTCTATTATAGCAAGTTGTAAAGGTAATTCTATAATACTAGATTTTGCCATATCAAGCCTTACATCTATTAACTTTCTTATTATTTTATCTAAATAATTGAAATCTATAGTTTTAGATAGTGATATAATTTTTTCTTTTAAATCATTTTCTAAATTAGACCATCTTTCCATTACATCTTGATTGTATTTATAAACAAGTATTTTTCTGAAAAATTCTATTAAATCTAGTGTAAAATCTTCAAATGATATATTTAAATCCTTAATCTTTTCTATTAGATCTAAGTTATCTTTTACATTTTTAGATATAATATTAGATATAAATGCGAGCATAATATCACTATCTGATTCATTTATTAATTCTTTAACCTTTTCTTCTTTTATATCTGATTCATCTGTAGATGATAATATCTGGCCTAATAAAGTCTCAGCATCCCTGAATGCTCCATGTGCTTCATTAGCTATGTCGTCTAATATTTTATCATCAATATTAACTTTTTCATTTTTAACTATATATTTTAAAGCTTCTATTATTTCTTTCTTTGAGGGTTTTTTAAATTTAAATATTTGGCATCTTGAAAGTATTGTATCAGGAATTTTATTGATTTCTGTTGTTGCTAATATAAAAATAACTCTTTCTGGTGGCTCTTCTAATATCTTTAATAAAGCATTAAAAGCAGCTTTAGAAAGCATCTGTGCTTCATCAATTATAAATATTTTATATTTATTTTTTTCAGGAGGGATTTTAGCAATATTTCTTAATTCTCTAACATTATCAACGCCAGTATATGATGCAGCATCTATTTCTATAATATTTAAATCACTAGAACTATTTATTGCAATACAACTTTCGCATTTATTACATGGTTCTATTTCATTTTTTGCCCTATTTTGGCAGTTTAATGTTTTTGCGAATAACCTTGCTACTGTGGTTTTCCCAACCCCCCTACTTCCCGCAAAAATATATGCATGAGAAATTTTACCATTTAAAATTTGATTTTCTAGAACATTTTTTATAACATCCTGTCCAAAAACTTCTTTCCATAATTGTGGTCTATATTTCCTATACAAAGTTTGCATAAAATATAAATTATATTGATAATTATATAATTATATAATAATTTAAACTATATTTCTATAATATTATTTTTGTAATCTGTAGCTAAATTCTTAAATGTAGTCGTACTCCCATCAAAATATAGTTTAATTTCTCCACAGGCTCCATTTCTATGCTTTGCTATATGTATTTCAGCTATATTTCGTTCTTCTGGAGCAATTTCATCCAATCTATAATTTCTATCAACAGCTTTTCTATATATAAACAAAACAACATCAGCATCTTGTTCTATAGAGCCAGATTCTCTTAAATGAGCTAATTTTGGTATAGCTGGTTTAGACATTTCAACAGCACGTGATAATTGCGATAAAGCAATAACTGGTACATCTAATTCTTTTGCTAAAGCTTTCAGAGCTCTTGTTATTATTGATATTTCCTGATTTCTATTATCAGAACCATTATCTTGTATTAATTGTAAATAATCTATTATAACCATATCTAACCCTAACTCTGCCTTTAATCTCCTACATTTACTTCTTATCTGCATTACATTAATATTCCCAGAATCATCTATAAAAAGATTTGCTTCAGATAGTCTACTTATAGCTTCTCCTATTTTTTCAAAGTCATTATTATTTTGGTCGTCAGAAAGATGCCCAGTTCTTATCTTCCATAAATCAATACCAGACTCAGCAGATACCATTCTATCAGTTAGCTGCTCTCTTGACATCTCTAAACTAAATAAAGCAATTTTGGCTTTGTGCTTAATAGAAGCATTCCTTGCTATATCTAATGCAAAAGAAGTTTTTCCAACAGATGGTCGAGAAGCTATAATTATAAGATCAGATTTTTGAAATCCTGCTAGTATTTTATCTAAATCATTAAATCCACTTGGAACTCCTCTAATTTGATCTCTATTTTGGCTTAAATTATCTATTCTTTCAAAAGATTCATTTAAAACAGTTCTTAATGGTATAAAATTATCTTGGTTAACATTTTTTGAAACATTAAATAGTTTTTGTTCTGCAATATCTAATGTCTCTTCTACATCATTTTCTTCTTGATTATATGCAAGTTCAGTTATTTCAGCAGATGTTGAAATTAATCTTCTTAAAGTAGCTTTTTTTGATATTATTTTTGCATATGAAACACAATTAGCAGAGGTTATAGTATTTTCCATTAATTCTATTAAATAAACTCTACCCCCTATTATATCTAGTTGTTTTCTTTCTTCTAATAAATTTGAAAGATTTACTATATCTGTTGGCTGTCTTTTTTCATATAAAGTTACAATACCATCATATATTATTCCATTAATATTACTATAAAAGTCTTCGGCAGTTATTATATCAGCAACTTCAGTTATTGCATCTTTATCTATCAACAAAGCTCCTAGTAAATTCTTTTCAGCTTCTAGATTTTGTGGTGGTAAAAAAGGTTCACTCATAATAAAAATTATTTTTTATTTATTAAATTCTATCACCATTTTTTAATTTTAAAATATATAGATATTAACTTTTTATCAACTTAAACTTGATAACTTATAAACCTTGTAGTAAGATTTAAAATAATTATTTAATTGATAACAAAAACAAAAATATGCAAAATGAAACTGAAAAATTACAAAAAATAGCTGAAAAGCTTCTTAATATAAAACAAGAAGTAAATGACGCATTAGATATAATTAATCTAAAGATCTCTAAAAGTAGCGAGCATTTAAGTATAGAAGACACTAAAGAATATTTTGAAGGTGAATCAAAAGTTATTGAGGGTATATTTAATGGTGAAGTTATGATAGGACCAGATGAAAAACAATACAGTATTCCAGCAAATTATATATCAAAATCAAAAATAGTTGAGGGTGATAAATTAAAATTGACAATAAAAAAAGACGGAACATTTGTATATAAGCAAATAGAACCAGTAGAAAGAGTAAGGCTAACTGGTATATTAACAAAAGATGAAACTCAAAAAGGATATTTAGTATTAGCTGATGGTAAATTATATAAAGTTCAAAAAGCATCAGTTACATATTTTAAAGGAGAATATGGTGATACAGTTACCATATTAGTTCCAAAAGATAAAAATAGCACATGGGCAGCAATAGAAAATATAAGTCAAACGATTAAAGAACCTAAAGAAGAAATAAGCTTAAATGATATAAAGCCAATAAAATTAGAAGATTTAAAATAAGTTTGATATAATTAACATAGATTTAAAAATTAATAATAAAAAAATGTCAATGTTCTCTCAATTAAAACAAATAAAAGATTTAAAAGAACAGGCTAAAAAGCTACAAGATGAACTAGGGAAAGAAATAATTGATACAGAAAAAGATGGTATAAAAATATCAATGAATGGAGCTCAAGAAGTATTAAAAGTTGAAATAACAGATATAACTATTTTGCAAGATAAAGAAAAAGTAGAACAAGCAATAAAAGATTGTACAAATGAATCCATAAAAAAAGTTCAAAACATAATGGCAAAGAAAATGCAATCAATGCCAGATTTAAATTTACCAAATTTAAATTAATATGTTCCCTAAAAAATTACAAAATCTGATAGATACTTTACATAACTTTCCTACAATAGGGACAAAGACAGCTGAAAAAATAGCATTTAGCCTAATATCAAAAGATAAACAAGGACTTGAAAAGATTTCAAAATCTTTCTTAGATATTCAAGATATAAAATTATGTAAAGTTTGTTTTAATATATGCGAAGATGAGTATTGTGATATATGCTTAAATAAAAAAAGAGATAATAGTATTATATGTGTTGTTGCAAATGTTATTGATATAGCTAGCATAGAAAAAACTGGGAAATTTAAAGGTAAATATCATGTTTTACATGGTTTATTAGACCCATTAAATGGAATAGGTCCAGATGATATTAAAATAAAAGAACTAATAGAAAGAGTTGAAAAAAATAAAAGCAAAATAAATGAAATTATTTTAGGTATAGATCCAAAAATTGAAGGAGAATCAACAATAATATATATATCGAAGATGTTAAAACCAATGGGAGTTAAAGTTACAAGATTTGCCCGTGGGATTCCAGTAGGTGCAGAAATAGAATATATAGATCAAATTACTCTTTCTGATGCTATATCTGGAAGAATAGAAGCATAAAAATCTAGCTTTAAAGCTAGATTTTTTCTATTTTATCAATAAGGACTTCTGTATAATATTGTTTATGATTCTTTGTTCTTTGATAATGAGTTTTATTTTTAAACTTTACTGTATTTACTTTTTTATATCTATCTTGTTTTGATATAGTAGCTTCAACTTTAGCTCCAGAAATTAATGGAGATCCAACTTCTAAATTAGACCCATTCTCTCCACTTAATAATAAAACTTCATCAAATAATATTTTATCGCCAATATTTTTATCTAGTTTTTCTATTTTTATTTTAGATCCTTCTTTAACTAAATATTGTTTTCCACCAGTTTTAATAATAGCTAGCATAATTTTAAATTTATTTTTTATTAATTTTTATAAAAGAATTATAGCAATATAATATATAGTTGTCAAAATAAATTTATCAATTTACTTATTTTTCCCACAACATTTTTTATATTTCTTACCACTTCCACATGGGCAAGGATCATTTCTACCTATTTTTTCATGATGTATTGTGTTATTTCCTTTATTTTGATTTACTTCTTCTTGCATCTTCTTTCTTACATCATTATCACTAAACATCTCTTTAACTTCTTCAAATTGCGCTGGCTCATCAGCTCCACTTTCAGATTCCTTTACTATTTGATTATTGTTTATAATTTGTTCTGCCTCTGTATTTGCAAGAAGTTTGATCTTAAAGATAGAAAAAGCAACTTGATGTTTAATATTATCTATTAATTCAGAAAACATATTAAATGCATCTCTTTTATACTCAACAAGTGGGTCTCTCTGCCCATATCCTCTTAAGCCTATACCCATTCTTAAGTCATCTACTCTATCAAGATGATCTATCCATAAAGTATCAATAACTTTTAATAATAAAGCCCTTTCAATCTGTCTCAATATATCTGGGCTAATATCTTTCTCTAATAGATCATAACTTTTTGATGCCAAATCAAAAATATAATCTATTATAGATTGTTTTTTTTGGTTTAAATCATGTACCTGCTTATCTTGTATAATATTATTTATATTAGAGCTAATATCATCTGGAGCATTAAACATATTTCTTATATTTATAAGAATATTATCAATATTCCATAAATTTACATTATCTTCAGAAGTATTTATATTAACTATCTTCTCAATTTCATCTTTTATAAAGCCTAAAACTATTTCTTTTGAATTATCTTTATTTTCTAATATTTCTTCTCTCTTTTTATATATTATATTTCTATGATTATTTATAACATCATCATATTCTACTAGATGTTTTCTTATATCAAAATTATATCCTTCAACACGTTTTTGAGCTGATTCTATTGATCTTGTTATCATTTTATTCTTTATTGGCATATCATCAGGAAGCCCCATAGCATTCATCATATTCTTTATTCTTTCACTTCCAAATATTCTCATTAAGTCATCTTCCATTGATAAATAGAATTGACTTTCACCTGGATCTCCTTGACGCCCAGATCTGCCTCTTAGTTGATTATCTATTCTTCTTGATTCATGCCTTTCTGTTCCTATAACAAATAAACCACCAAGCTCTTTTACCTTTTCAGCCTCCTCTTTAATTTGAGGATTTCCACCAAGCATAATATCAACACCACGTCCAGCCATATTAGTCGCTATTGTAACAGCATGAAGCCTGCCAGCTTGTGCTATAATTTCAGCTTCTCTTTCATGATTTTTAGCATTTAAGACGTTATGCGGAATTTGTACTTTTTCAAGTAATTTATGTAATTGTTCATTCTTTTCTATAGAAACAGTTCCAACAAGCACAGGTTGCCCATTTTCATATTTTTCTTTTATTTTATTAACAACAGCATTAAATTTAGACTTTTCATCTTTATATATTTCATCTTCATAATCCTTTCTTATCATTTTTTTATTTGTAGGTATGACAACAGTTTCTAGTTTATATATTTTTGAAAACTCTTCAGCCTCTGTTACAGCAGTTCCTGTCATACCAGCAAGTTTTCTATACATTCTAAAATAATTTTGTAATGTTATAGTGGCAAGAGTCATACTTTCATTTTTTATCTCAACTCCTTCTTTTGCTTCTATAGCTTGATGTAAACCTTCACTATAACGTCTTCCAGGCATTAACCTTCCTGTAAATTCATCTACAATTATAATCTCACCATCTTTTACAACATAATCTCTATCTCTTAAAAATAAGCTTTGAGCTTTTAAAGCTTCTTCTAAATGGTGTACTAAATCTATTCTTTCATCAGTATATAAATTTTTTATATTTAACATTTCTTCTACTCTTTTTAAACCATTATCTGTTAAAATTGCACTTTTTTGCTTTTCATCAATAACATAATCTTCATTTTCTTTTAATTGTTTTACAATATTAGCAAATTGATAATATTTTTCTGTAGATTGCTCAGCTTGAGAAGATATTATAAGTGGAGTTCTTGCTTCATCTATTAAAATGCTATCAACCTCATCTACAATTGCATAATCCAAACCTCTTTGAACTCTATCATCTAAATCTATAACCATATTATCTCTTAGATAATCAAAACCAAATTCATTATTTGTTCCATATACAATATCACACAAATATGCTTCCTTTCTTGATATGGGCACCATTTGTAAATGTAAATTGCCGTCTTGATCTGTAACATAATCTAATTTCATTGATTCTTCGTGTCCTATATATGCTACGCTTGCATTCAAGAATTTATATATTTTACCCATCCACTCAGCATCACGTTTGGCAAGATAATCATTAACTGTTACAATATGAACCCCATCTCCTGCTAAAGAATTCAAAAATGCTGGCAATGTTGCAACTAATGTTTTACCTTCTCCAGTCTTCATTTCAGTAATATATCCTTTATGTAAGAATATTCCAGCATATATTTGTACATCAAAATGGCGCATACCTAATACACGTTTTGATGTTTCTCTGACTATCGCATAAACCTGTTCAAGATATTTATTTAAAACATCTTCCTTATTTTTTGTTTTAGAAATTTCATCTTTTACTTTATCTCTAATAACAGATATTTCTAGTTTTAAAGCATCATTTGTTAAATCAGAATACTCATTCTCTAAACTATTAATTCTATCTACTATTGGTTTATGCTTGTCAAGCAATTTTTTATTTGGATCTCCAAAAATTGACATATTTTTATTTTTACTAAATAAGCATAATATATATATTATCAAAAATAAAATAAATTTCAATAAAAAGCACCTCATATAGAGGTGCATAAATACTACTTAATAAATAATTTTATAATTCCTTTTATCAGATTATAAATAATATAATAGCATACAAAGCAGAATGATGGGATTATAATAAAATAAAATAAAGTATTAAATAAAAAAATTTTATGCTCTTTTTTCATAAAAACCTCCTTATATAAAATATAAGAATATATTATATTATTTCTATTTCTTCTTCAAGTATTATACCTAAATTACTTAATACTTTTTCTTTTATAATATCTATTAATCTTTTTATATCTTTATATTTTGCATGCTCATTATTAATTATAAAATTAGCATGTATAGTTGATATTTCAGCATCATTGATTTTAAGTCCTTTTAATCCTAATTTATCTATGATAAATGCTACTGGTATTTGTTTTTTATCTAAAAAAATATTGCTTTCTTGATATTTCTTCATAAAATCAACTAATTTTTTATTATTTATATCATAAACAATATTTTTAAATATACATCCAGCAGAAAATTTATTTATTGGCTGAGTTTTCATCTTAATTAACATGTTTTTTCTGTATATTTCCTTTATCTCATTCATATCATCAACTTTATTTAACTTAAAAACAGCTTTTTCTATAATATATTTATTTTTATTCTTTTTAAATACAGAATTTCTATAAGAAAACTCACATTCTTTATTGTTGAACACTTTTTTTATTCTATTATTAATATCAAATACCTCAACATGATCTAGATTATTTTCTATTTCTCCACCAAATGATCCTGCATTTCCAAATATTGCCCCACCAATAGTTCCAGGTATTCCACTGCCCCATTCTAATCCTTTTAAATTATTATTTATTGAAGTATTTATTACAAATTGAAAGTTATCTCCTGCTTCTACTTCTATAAAATTACCATCAATCTTTATTCCTTTATTTTCCACTTTTATAACACTATATTCTTTGATTCTATCACTGATTAATAAATTACTACCACCACCAAGTATTAAATATTTATTATTATCTATTTTGTCTAATATATTTAATATATCATTTTTATCCTTTATAATATATAAAATTTTTGGATTAGCCCCAATTTTAAATGTAGTATAATCTTTTAAATTAATATCTTCCATAATTATTTAATAAATCTCATATAAACATCTTTAGTTAAAAAAAATGTTATTGCTACCACAAATACTGTATATAAAAACAATAAAATAAATAAATATACTTTATACATTTTTTCGTCATCCATTTTATTATCTTAACAAAAAATATTATGATTGAAATATTAAATATTTAATGCTATATTTTATAAAATTGCAAGCATCTATAGTTCAATGGATAGAACACAAGATTGCGGATCTTGGAATAGAGGTTCGATTCCTCTTAGATGTACCAAAAATCTCTAGAATTAACTAGAGATTTTCTTAGGTCTTCCTCTTTTTTTAGGAGCGATTGTTGATAGTGATTTTTTCTTCATATCTTTTTCATAATCTTCTACATCCTTTAATTCAAACAACTTATCATTTTTTGTATGTTTATTAGTTTTAAATAAATCATTTTTCATACCTATTAATACAATAGATCCTACCATACCTAATGTACCTATTATTAAAAATATAAATTGAAAACCAAAGTTAGATACAACAACAGCTCCAATCACAGCAGTTAAAGATAAAACTACATCTATCAATATATCATGAATCGCCCACTCCCTAGATCCTTCTCCTTTATCAACATGTCTTGAAAATATTGCTACCCATGATGGATAAGTCATAGCAGAAGAAACACCCAATATTATCTCTGCCATATATAGTTGAGGAACATTTATTATTAATGGGAAAAATAAATATATAAGAGATGACATTATTGTACCTATAAATTCAAAATAAAAATCATCTTCTTCGCCCTGAATTTTCTCTATAATTTCAGATACGACAAGTTGCGTTAAGCTTCTTGTTATAAGATATATGGCTGTTGAAATACCTATTACTTCTAATGTTGCACCATATATATTATTAATTATAAAAATGGCAAAAATAGGTGCAACAAGACCAAACCCTCCAGATATTAAGATATCAGAATAAATCAAAACCTTTATAACTTTATTTACCCCTTCGAGAGATAAGGGAGCTTCAGATTGTTTTTTTTGTGACATAAACCTTTTTGATTATTAAATTATTATTTTTTATTTTATCACTTTTTATATTTTTAAAAAATCTGTGGAAAAAAATAAAGCTCTATCTTTAGATAGAGCTTTTTAATTTTATTGCTATTTTATTTTTTGGATAAATATAATTTTGGTTTTCTTATTGTATATTGGTTTCTATATTTACAGACAAATCTCCATTCAGGATCTAATAGATATTTGTTTATCATCCTACAAATCTCAAATGGGTTTTTAGCTTTAAACATAGCATTCCAATAATACAATATTTTTTCTTTATCAACTTTACAATCATACTTAGTCTTGAAATCAGCTTTATTTTTATAAAATTCACTTATTATTCTTTCATCCCTTTTTTTGCATACTATTTTATAATGTGTATTCTCAAAAAATATATTTATCACCTTGCAAGCACTTATTGGGTCCCTATTCCCAACTATTGCATGCCAGCAAAAATGATAGAAAGCATTTATTTTGATTGGATACCGCCCCCTCCTGTCATAAGTTCTAGATTTTGGAATTCTATGATGTATATTATCTTTCTGTATTTCCAACCTATCCCTTATAGCACTACTAGAGTCCTCCATAAAGTCCTCCTTTATAAAAGATGGTATATTTTTATTATATTATTTTATTCTTTTCTTTTAAACCCCTATATTTTTGGCTTATAAAAATTATTTTTCAATAATTATACACAAGAAAAATATTATGATATAATTAATACATAATTAATTTATTTTAAAAAATATGTATAAAAATTATTATATCCCAAGCTCTCCATTAGATTCATTTTTAAAATTTATTATTACTCTAGCTATTATATTATTTATAATTTGGGCTATTGCATTCTGGATAAAAATGATAGTTCATTTAATGAATTCTAAATCAGAAGATAAAGTTGCATGGGTATTAATACTATTATCAACAAATATCATTGGAGCTTTAATATATTATGGTGTTGTAATAAATAAACCACAAGAAAAACCAAAAACACAAAATAATAAAAAATCTAGTTAATCTAGATTTTTTTATTTGGAGCCGACGTCGAGGATTGAACTCGAGACCTTCACATTACCAATGTGACGCTCTACCAACTGAGCTACGACGGCAATTATAATTTATCTTCTATTAATTTTATCATATTATTATTACCAATTTCTATAACACTAGAAACTTTATTTCCTATTTCTTGCCTTCTATTTTTATTATATGCTAGTTCGCTCAAAATATTGACAAATTCATTATTATTAAAATTATTTTGATTCAATATTATAGCTTTATCTAAGAATAGTTTAGCATTTTTTTCTTGATGCCCTTCAAGTGGTATTATTATGCAAGCTTTTTTTAATGCACAGATTTCTGTTAATGTAGAAAATCCAGCTCTTGTAATTATAACATCAGCAAGATTTAATGCATCTTTCATTTTATCACTTAAAAATTCAAATACATGATAATTAGATAAATTATTTTTTTCTATATTGTTTTTATTTATTCCAGTTAAATGAATAACTTCATAATTTTCCAATATACTATCTATATTATTTTTTATAATATTATTTATAAACTCTGATCCTGTTCCCCCACCCAATACCAATAATATTGGTTTATTACTTTTTATGTTAAATTTTTCTTTTGCAACATTTATATCAAATTCATATAAACTTTTTCTAACAAAATTCCCAGTTTTAACAACTTTATTTTTATATTTTGCATAATCATTTAAAGATTCATCTAATGTTACTGTAATTGTATCAGCAAATCTTGCCATTATTCTATTTGCAAGCCCGACTTCTAGATCTTGTTGATGTATAAAGGAAGGAATTTTTAAAAGTCTAGCACTTACAACTATTGGCACAGATACAAATCCTCCAGCAGTTAAAATTACTTTTGGTTTATATTTAATTAATAAATATAATGATTCTATAAATCCTATTATAATATTAAAAAAATCTACAATATTTTTAATATCAAAATATCTTCTCAATTTTCCAGAATTTATAGATATAAATTCAATATTATAATCTTTTATAATATTCTTTTCTGGACCATTTTTTGTTCCAACCCAAACATATTTATAATCAGGATATTTGTTATAAATATCTTCATATATAGCAATTAATGGGACAACTGATCCTAATGTTCCGCCACCAGAAAAAAATATTGTATTATTAAATTTTTTCATTATTTAATATTAACTTCTATAATTTTTAAATCAACATCTGAAATATTTTTTATGCTGCAATCATTTAAATTATTTAAATAAATATCTTCATTTTTCTTTAAAACAGTTTTAATATTGTTTTCATTAACCTCTGCAACTCCATCTACAACAATTAAATGCACACTTTCTATTAATTTAATTTCTTGATTAAGATATATATTTAATATTTTAATATTATAGTTTTCATTATCTAATAATGTCTCACAAACACCCCATTGGTTATGTATAACAATATTTTCATCAAATTCTTTAAAATTATTTTGTTTTAAGTAATCTACAACCTTTTTTATATCTTCTGATTTACCCTTCTTTTGTATAAGAATAGCATCTTTATCATCTATAATATTTATATCATCAATGCCTAAGGCAACTATTAATCTATTTGAATTACTATATGAAAATACATTTTTTGAATCTATGTTAATATATTTTTTATTATCTTCATTTTGTAAATCAGCTAATTTATCAAAAGATCCAACATCATTCCATGTTAAGTAACTTTTTAAAACAATAATCATATCGGTTTTTTCTGATATAGCATAATCTATAGATATGCTATGCAATGTTTTAAAATCATTTAAAAATTGATCATAACTTTTTTGCATTATGTCATATATTTCTTGACAATATTTTTTGCATTCAGCCATAAAAGTATTGGCACTAAAAGAATATATACCAGAGTTCCATAAATATTCATTACTTTCTAAATATTGCTTAGCAGTATCCAAATCAGGCTTTTCTTTAAACTCAGCAACTTTATAAAAATCCCCTATTTTGTCACCTATTTTTATATATCCATATCCAGTTTCTGGTTTATCTGGCTTTATCCCCATAGTTATAATTAAGTTAGAAGAAAAATTTTTGATTATATTTAGTTCTTTAATATATTCATCAACATTAGCTATATATTGATCTGATGGCAATATTACGATATTTTCATTTTTATCAATATTGAATTTATCTATTAATGTTTTAATAGCAAAAGCTATGCCAGGAGCAGTATTCAAACTCATTGGTTCTACAAAAACATTTGATTCATCAAAATCTTTATTGATCTCTTTTAGTTGGTGAATTATATGAAAATAATTACTTTCATTTCCAACTATAAAAATTTTATTATTTTCAACAACATTTGAAGTTCTCAAATATGTATCCTGTAATAAAGAATTTTTACCATATAACTTTAAAAATTGTTTAGGATAGCTCTTCCTACTAATCGGCCATAAACGTGTCCCAGAGCCACCGCATAATATAACAGCAATCATATTTCTATTTATAATTTTTAGAATATCCTAACAAATATATATTATTTTTCAAGTTTTTTAATGGTAACTTTATTATATATAAATAAAAATAATATACTAGATATAAGTCCTAAATTATCTATTCCAAAATCAAACAAAGCAAAATGTCTTGTTGGAACAAAAAATTGATGCATCTCATCGCTCAAAGCATATAAAGAACAAAATATAAAACATAATATTAATCTATAATTTATTTTTATTTCTTTACAAAATGATTTTATGCATAAAAACATCAGTATAAAATATTCTACAAAATGAGCTATTTTTCTTAATACAAGATCACTAACTCCTGGGATATTTGATTTTAAATTTGGTATTGATGATAAGGTAAAAATAATAGATAGCCATACAACAAATAATATTTTATATTTATTTTTATTTATAAAGTTTAATATCTTAGACTTTTGCATATTTTCTAATAGATAAAAGAGAGGAAATTACAGTAATTACAATTCCAACAGCGAGTTCAATAAATATAAGCTGTATAGATCCATGCATAATTAATTTTGATAAATTTTGGTTATATAAATTAAAAAATAAATTAATATATGGATTTAAAAATATCAACATAACATAATATGCAATAGTAGATATTAACCATCCAGCTAATAAATAAAATACACCCTCTAATACAAATGGTATTTTTATAAACGACCAACTAGCGCCTAAAAACCTCATTATTTCTATTTCTTTTCTTCTACTATATATAGTTATTCTCAACGTGTTTATAACAGTTATTGCTGATATAAAAGCGAAAAATACTCCAACAGCTAATAATACCTTTGTTAGAGAATCATTAAAATTATTTAATTTATCAACTATTAATTTATTATCAGTATAATCAGTGTTTTCTATTAAATCTTTATATTTAAAATTCGAAAGATAATTTAAAACATTAGGATAATCAGCTACAGAATTAGCTTTTATTATTAAAGTTGCGCCTATTGGATTTTCTGTTAATGTATTTAAAGAATTCATTAATACATCATTGTTCATATGTTTTTTTTTGAAATCTTCTAAAGCTTGATCTTTAGAGATATATTGAACTTCTTTTACGCCTGCTATTGATTCAAATTCATGTTTTATAGCAAATATTTTATCTTCTGTAACATCAGTTTTAAAATATACGCTAACATCTACTTTGTCTTTTATTGTATCAATAATATTCTCAGAAATTATATTTAAACCACCTAAAATATCAACCAATATAAAAGCTATTACCATTGTTGTAATACAAACAAATGATAACCAAAAATTTCTAAAGAATCCTTGTATTGAATATTTTATTAATCTTAAAGAATTTACAAAAAACATTTATTTATTTATTATATGATATAACTTCCATTTTCCTTATCACTAATAACAACTCCATCTTCTAATGTTATAATTCTTTTATTTAAACTATTAACAACTTCTTTATCATGGGATATAAGGATTATTGTTGTGCCCATATTGTTTATATCCTCTAATAAAGTTAAAATACCTTTTGTATTTATAGTATCTAAGTTGCCTGTAGGCTCATCAGCAATTAAAATAGAAGGATTAAATGCTAATGCTCTTGCTATTGCAACCCTTTGCTGCTCTCCTCCAGACAATTCGCTTGGATAATTATCTCCTTTATTAGAAAGTCCAACAACTTGTAATAATTGGTCTATTTTCTTCTGCATTTTATCTCCAAAATCCCCACATATTTCACAAGCAAAAGAAATATTTTCTCTTGCAGTCTTTTTCTGCAACAATCTAAAGTCCTGAAATATAGTAGCAACTTGTCTTCTTAATGATGGTATATCTCTTTTAGATATTTTAGTAATATCCCAACCATCAATTATAATTTGTCCCTTTGTTGCTTTTTCCTCTGCTGTTAAAAGTTTTGCTATCGTGCTTTTCCCTGCTCCACTCCTTCCTATAATACAAACATATTCACCATTATTGATATTAAAATTGACATCCTTTAATACATCAATGGATTTATTGTATGTTTTATAAACATGTTTAAATTCTATCATTTTCTAATTAATTTATTTGTTTTTCTATCTTTACCCAAATTTTACCAGTAGATAGTTTTGCAATCTGCTCAAATGCTTTTACTGACAAATCAATAGTATTACCATGATAAGTCCCCATTCTATCATTAACTTTTACTATCACGGATTTATTATTAGCAACATTAGTAACTTTTAAATATGTTCCAAAATCAACTCCATTAATAGCACACGTCATAAGATTTCTATCAAAAATTTCTCCTGATGCTGTTTTTTTACCTTGGAAAACATTTGTTGTCCCATAATATGTACCATATCCATATTTTAATAGTTTGTATTCCTTTTCTTCAGCAAAAGGTAATATATCCCCTTCTTTAATACCTAAATAATAGCCATGAGGGCTAACATCTATTTCGTCTGAAAAAGGCATAACGTCGCCTGGTAAAATCTCGGCAAAAGAAACATTATATAAAACAAAAAAAGAAAATATAATTATAATTATATTTAGATTTTTTCTCATAATATTTTTAAATCTTTTAAAAAACATATAAATAGTATAACATAAATATATATATTTTAAAATTTGCCGTTGTAGCTCAGTTGGTAGAGCAATTCCCTCGTAAAGAATAGGTCAGCGGTTCGATCCCGCTCAACGGCTCCAAAAAATGAGTATATTCTACTCACTTTTTTTATTTATTTTATTTAATATATTATCTATAGCTTCTTTATTGTTTTTTTCATTTTCTTTTTTTCTATACTCATCTAAAACTATTTTATCTATTAATTTATCTTTTTCAAATTCCTTTTGTATAGCATCATCTTTTAAATATTTGTTAACAAATTTTTTATCCTTTATGTTTTTCAATGATCCTAATATATTCTCTAATTTAGATATAAATTTATCTTCCCCTCCATTTTTCTTTATCTGCTCCTCTAAAAAATCTTCATCATTCAGTAATTTTTTTAAAAATATTCTGTTTTCTTTATTTAATCCAAATTTTTCTGGTATAAAAGAATCAATTTGTTTTAGTAAACTATATATTTTCCCATTCATATAATTTTAAATTAATGATATATTATATATATTATATCATAGAATATTGACCTTTACATAATAATAGTGTATACTACATTTGTATTATTTCTCTAGGTCCTTAGCTCAGTTGGTAGAGCAACAGCCTTTTAAGCTGATGGTCAGGGGTTCGATTCCCCTAGGGCCTACCAATTTTAATTTAATAAAATATATAAATAAATGGCTCAAATATTAAAAATAGTTCAAATAATAACAGCTCTAATTATTATTGTCCTTGTTTTATTACAAGGTAAAAATGCTGGTTTTGCTAATTTATTTGGTGCAGGATCAACAAATATATATTCAACAAAGAGAGGTGCAGAAAAATTTCTATTCTATGCTATAATAGTTATATCTATTATATTTGTCGCATCAATTACAGCCAATTTATTTATATAAAACCTATACCTATTTAAATCTCATGGATAAATTCTATAAAGCGAATCTCAAAATAGTTTCAGAGCAGAATAAAGAAGTATTGCCAAAGCCAAAACAATTCAAATATCTATCTTTTCTTTTAGATCTCAGAGAAAAAACTATACTAAAAATATTAATTATTTTATTAATAATTTCATCAATTTTTTTTATATATAAAGGATTTACATTATTAAATGAAATTCCAGTAAATGGAGGAATATATACAGAGGGTGTTATTGGAAGAATACAATATTTAAATCCAGTATTAGAGTCTTCCAATAATATTGATATAGATATAGATAGCCTTATATATCCGAAACTTTTTAGATTTAATAATAGAACCCTGCAAAATGAACTTGTTGATTCTTACACAATATCTGATGATAAAAAAACATATGATATTAAAATAAAAAATAATATTTATTGGGATGATGGAGAAAATTTAACAGCAGATGATATTATCTTTACTCTTAACCTAATAGAAAATCCAAGTTTTAGAAGCCCTTTATACCCAGATTTCAAAAATGTAAAAATAGAAAAAATAAATGATTATGAGTTTAAATTAGAAATAGAAAAACCTTATAGTTCACTAATATCAAATTTAACTTTTGGAATATTGCCAAAACATATTTGGGAAGATATTAATTATATAGAATTTCCACTTTCAGAATTTAATTTAAAGCCAATAGGTGCAGGGCCATATAAGTTTAAATCAATTTCTAAAAGCAAAGAGGGGCTAATAAGATCATATACATTACAAAGAAATGATAATTATTTTGGTAAAAAACCATATATAGATGAAATAACTTTTAAATTTGTAAATGATGAAGATGAACTAATGGCTAATCTACAAGAAAAGAAAATAGATGGTGCTAATTACATTTCATACAACAACACATTATCATTAAAGAATAAACCATATAATTTTTATCATTTGTATTTGCCACAATACCAAGCCTTATTCATAAATCAAAATTTAAACCCTCTATTAAAAGAAAAATATATAAGAGAAGCAATATATTATGGAATAAATAAAGATGAAATTATAGAAAAAGTATATAATGGAAATGCACAAAAAGTAGAAAGCCCATTTTTAGAAGGCATGCCAGGGTTTGATCCAAACTTTAAAAACTACCAATTTAATCCACAAAAAGCAGTAGAATTATTAGAAACAAATGGGTGGAAAAGAAATCCAGAAACACAAATGATGGAAAAAGATGGAAAGCAACTTTCTATTTCAATAACAGCAGTAGCTAATCCAGATAATGAAAAATATCTATCAATACTCCAAAAACAGCTTAACGATTTAGGAATTAATGTTGATACAGAGTTGATAGATGGAAAATTAATCAAAGATGATATTATAAAACCAAGAAATTATGATTTATTGCTTTATGGAGAGTTATTAGGGAATGACTCAGATATATATGCATTTTGGCATTCATCACAAGCTGATAATCCAGGATTAAATCTAGCACAATATAAAAATAGTGATGTAGATAAAGCTATAGAGCAAGCAAGGGAAACACTTGATCCAGAAGAAAAACAAAAACTTTATTCTACTATTGCACAAAAAATTAAAGATGATGTACCAGCAATATTTTTAATAAATCCATCATATACTTATACCCTATCAGATAAAATAAAGGGATTTAAAAGTCAAAATCTAATATCACCTTCTGATAGATTTGAAAATATATCAGATTGGTATATTAAAACAAGAAAAAAAATATTTTAATTAACTAAATTAATATGATTGAAAAAAAGATAGAAAACAAAAGATCTTCAAAAAAAACTGATGATCAAAAGAACATAGAGCCTAAAATTATAGGCAAAGTAAGGGTCGAAGATAAAAAAACAATTAATAGATTATATTCTAGAAGAGAAGAACAAAAATTCTATGATTTAAGGAAGGCACCAAAAGATAAATTAATAGTTTTTGCTTTTGGGGGAACAGAAGAAATTGGTAACAATATGATGGGGTTTATGTATAATGATGATATTGTTATAATTGATATGGGGCTTGAATTCCCAGATGAGGAATTATTAGGTGTTGATTATATCATCCCAGACGTATCTTGCCTTGCTGGTTTAGAAAAAAATATACGTGGTGTATTTATAACTCATGGCCACTATGATCATATTGGAGCAATACCACATCTACTTGATAAATTGGGAAATCCTCCTATTTATGGCTTAAAACTTACGATAGGAGTAATTAAAAAAAGACAAGAGGATTTTGAAACAAGATATAAACCAAAATTTATAGAAGTTGATATAGATGATTCATTAGTTTTGGGTTGTTTTAAATTAAAATTTATAAGAGTATCACACTCCATTCCTGATAGTGTTATGGTTGTCATGGATACACCAGTTGGGAAAATAGTACATACAGGAGATTATAAATTTGATTTAACCCCAGTTGATTTTAATCCAACAGAATTACATAAGATTGCTGCTCTATATAGCGAAAATGTCCTAGCATTATTCGCAGATAGCACTAATGCTGACCAACCTGGGCATCAATTGTCTGAATTAGAAATTAAAAAGACTCTTGAGACAATTTTTAAACAAGCACCAGGAAGAATAATAATTGGGACATTCGCTTCACTTATATCTCGTATCCAGCATATTTTATCAATAGCAGAAGAACTTGACAAAAAAGTAATAATCGATGGTAGATCAATGAAGGCTAATGTTCAAATCGCACACGAATTAGGATATTTAAAATATAAATCTTCAACACTAATTGAATATCCTCAAATGAAAGATTATCCTGATAATAGAATTATTGTAGCTTGTACTGGAGCGCAGGGAGAAGATAATGCTGTTTTAATGAGAATAGCAAATAATGAGCATAAGATGATAAAAATAATACCAGGAGATACTGTTATATTTTCTTCTTCTGTTATACCAGGGAATGAAAGGTCAGTTCAAAAACTAAGAGATAATTTATACCTACATCATGCAAATGTTATCAACTATCATATGATGGATGTACATGCTGGAGGACATGCAAAGCAAGAAGATATAAAGTTATTAATAAAATTAGTAAATCCAAAGTATTATATTCCAATATATGGAACAAGAACTCATATTTATATGAATGCAGAAGTTGCTAAAACTATGGGTATTCCAAAAGAAAATATTTTAATAACAAGCAATGGACAAATAATGGAATTTGACAAAGATAGAAATGGAATATTAACAAATAATAAATTACAAATGAATGACATTCTTGTAGATGGATTAGGGATAGGAGATGTTTCTGGTATAGTTATAAGAGATAGAAAGCAGATGAGTGAACATGGTATGGTTGTAGTAATAGCAACAGTCAATGGTAAGACTGGAGAATTAATATCTAGCCCAGATATAATATCAAGAGGATTTATATATATGAATGCAAATAAAGGTTTAGTTGAAGAAATTAGATCAAAAGTAAAAGAATGTTTAAAAGATACAGATCCACTATCACCAGCTAATCAAGTTTATTTAAAAGAAAAAATAAGAAATGATATTGGCAAATTCATTTATAGAAAAACACATAGAACGCCAATGATTTTGCCGGTTATATTAACCATGTAATCAAATTATATAAGGAGGATATTATGGATTTTACATTTAGCTTAAAAAGAGACAAAAATATATTGATAATTGAAAGTAGTGATGAGATATTTTATCAAAGAGCTATAAATATTGTAGATAATCTGTATAAAAAATATAAACACATTATATATCAAATAATATGTACAGGATACATTACAAAGATAGAATTATATATGCAATATTTTATTAGTGACAGAAAAGATGAAACATTACAAGATCTCTTAGATGAAATATTTAAAAGCAATGATGAAAAAGAAGTATTCTATAAACGACTGAAATGTTTATAAAAAATAATAGCAGACTAATTAAAGCCTGCTATATTTTATTGAACAATTATTTTATTCAACTTTAATATCAACTCATTATTTATTTCTTCTGGAGTTCTTCCATTTCTATTAACAACTATAACATTATTTTGGGTTTTAAAAAATTTATCATAATTAAATAATATTGACTCTATTTTTTCTTTATTATCATATATTTCTGGCTTACCTTTCCTCTCTCTAATAGATGCTATAGATTCATCAGCAGTGCATCTAATATATATCCATATATCAGGTCTTCTTTGAATAAAATTTAATCTAATAATTTCTTTAAGAAATTGTTTATCAATATCTATTGTTTGGATATATGCAATAGTAGAAGCATAATATCTATCAGTTATAACATAAGATTTTTTTAAATTTTCATTTATTTCCTTTTGATGCTCTATCCTATCAGCAGTAAATAAAGTCTGTAATGTTTCAATAGATAATCCAAAATCACCAAACAGTGCTTGTTTTATAAACTTCCCAACTGGTCCACTGGTTGGTTCAGAAGTAAAATATACATCTATGTTTTTACTTTTAAAATATTTCTTTAATAACTCAATTTGAGTCCCTTTTCCAGAACCATCAGGTCCTTCAAAGGCAATAAATAAATTTTTCATAATATTAAAATTATATAAAAATATTCTAAATGTGTAAATATAACTCTTGATATAATATATACTTTATTTATATAATAAAATGATAACTAATTATATGGATTTTAAACTAACATCAAAATTTAAACCAAACCCTGATCAACAACAAGCTATTGATAAAATTTTAGATTGGCTAAATAAAGGAAATAATAATATTACACTTTTAGGTGCAACTGGAACAGGAAAGACT
This sequence comes from bacterium, assembly GCA_035417885.1. Taxonomy (GTDB): domain Bacteria; phylum Patescibacteriota; class Patescibacteriia; order JAGPKW01; family JAGPKW01; genus JAGPKW01. The sequence goes on along the minus strand of DAOLQA010000006.1, from coordinate 3,921 downwards.
TTTACGGCTGCAAATGTTATAGAAAAGATTAATAAACCAACTCTTGTTATATCTCATAATAAAACATTAGCAGCACAATTAGCAAATGAATTTAAATCATTTTTCCCAGATAATGCAGTACATTATTTTGTTTCATATTATGATTATTATCAGCCCGAAAGCTATATACCAACAAGTGATACTTATATAGCAAAAGAAACTCAAATAAATGAAGAAATAGATAGATTAAGATTTGAAGCAACAACTTCCCTATTAACAAGAAAAGATACTATTATAGTAGCATCAGTATCTTGTATTTATGGTTTAGGAGAGCCACAGGAATTATGGAATAAGTTTATCAATATAAAAGAAAATGAAGTAATAAGTATAAAAGATATAGCATCAAAATTAGTAGATATACAATATTCTAGAAATGATATGAATTTAGAAAGAGGCAATTTTAGAATCTCTGGAGATGTTATGGAGATATTTCCATCTAACTCAAAAGAAGAAATAATAAAAATAGAATTCCTTGGAAATAAAATAGAAAAAATTAATAGAATAAATAATTTAACACGAAAAAATTTAGAAAAGCTACAAGATATATCAATACCACCAGCAGCACATTTTGTAACAGATAAATCAAAAATAGATACTATTATAAAAGAAATAGAATATGATTTGGAATTACAAATAAAATATTTTAAAGATAATAATAAACCATTAGAAGCAGAAAGAATAGAACAAAGAGTAAGATATGACTTAGAAATGATAAGAGAAACAGGCTATTGTAATGGTATAGAAAATTATAGTAGGTATTTAGATAATAGAAAACCAGGAGAAGCCCCATATACTTTAATAGATTATTTTGGAGATGATTTCTTAACAATAATAGATGAATCACATATAACATTACCACAGATACAATCGATGTATGCAGGAGATTATTCTAGGAAAAAAAATCTAGTTGATTTTGGTTTTAGATTACCAGCAGCATTTGATAATAGACCATTAAAAAAACAAGAATTTGAAAAGAAAATAAAACAAGTATTATATATGTCAGCAACGCCAGGAGAAGAAGAAATAAAAAAATCTAAAGGATTAGTTGCTGAGCAGATTATAAGACCTACTGGATTATTAGATCCAATAATAGAAGTAAGACCAACAACTAATCAAGTAGAAGATTTAGCAAAAGAAATAGAAGCTAATACTAAAAGAGGGGCAAGATCTTTAGTAACAACTCTAACAAAAAAAACAGCAGAAGATCTTGCTGATTACCTAATAGATTTAGGTATAAAAGCTAATTATTTACACTCTGAGATAAAAACTATTGAAAGGCTTGATATATTAAAAAAATTAAGACAAGGATATTATGATTGTATTATTGGTGTAAATTTGCTAAGAGAAGGTTTAGATCTACCAGAAGTATCATTGATTGGGATCATAGATGCTGATAAAGAAGGATTTTTAAGATCCAAAACATCTTTAATACAAATAATAGGAAGAGCTGCAAGACATTCTGAAGGAAGAATTATAATGTATGCAGATAAAATTACAGATAGCATGCATTATGCAATAAAAGAAACATCTAGAAGAAGAAAAATACAACAAGAATATAATAAAAAATATAATATAACACCAAAAACAATTGAAAAAGAAATAAAAGATGTATTTGTCCCTGGATATTTTGATATTAATAAAAAACAAGAAATAAAAAACAAAAAACAATATACAAAACAAGACTTAAAATATATTATTTCTGAATTAGAAAAACAAATGGAAGATTATGCTCAGAATCTAGATTTTGAAAAAGCAATAGAAATAAGAGATCAGATAGAAGAAATAAAAAGAAAAAATTAGACCACTATTATTATATAGTGGTCTAATCAACCATACCTATAACTCTACAGTCAGTTTCATTCATGACATTAACCATATCATGGTTATCGTCATAAATAAAACTAATATTATATTTTTTTATTTTTTTTACTTTACTGACAACCGTGCTTTCATAGATATAATCTCTACATATTATATCATCAAAGCACGTAATACCTTTAACTTTTAAAGAATATTGTAATGCCCATCGACAGCTTTTATAGCAGTCAGTAAGCAGAACAACTTTAAAAATATCTTTTTGCCTATACAGCTCCAACATTTTGTTATAAACTTCCTTGTTTTTTTTACTCATTAACAATGAATAAATAAAAACAAGGACTGAAAAACTGCAAGCATAATGAGATAGCTGATCTATAAAATCAGATTCTCTTCTTCCTTTATTAATATTATTAAATAATTTTTTAAGATATCCAACAAGACCAATTAAGATGGTCTCATGGATATCAAAAGCAACAACAATTCGTTTATCCATAAGACCACCTCCTTATTGGAATTATATATTATAGCACATTATTTATAATTTTGCAATGGAAGCATTAATTCTTTTTATTGTTTCATCCTTCCCAATTGCCCACACCAATTCAAATACTCCAGCAGACTTATCTTTCCCAGATAAAGCAAATCTAATAGGCCATAAGACTTGCCCATTTTTTAATTTAAGATCAGTTATAAAAGAAACAAATTGTTGTTTTATACTTTCTTCTTCTTTCATTTTAGATTCTTCATCTTCTCTTACAGAATAATTTATAATTAATTTATTTTGTATAAAATCAATACTTTTCTCCAGTATATCTTTAATATTATCTTTGTCTACTCCCATTTTCGCATTAAATATACCATTTATATCATATTTATAATCAAAATCTAGCATATATAAATCATCTTCTATTTCAGATAATTTATTGATTCTCTGCTTTTCAATTATCATAAATCTTGATACTAAATCATTGCTGTCTAGCACTTTAGCAAATCTTTTATCATCTTTTTTGTAATTTTCTACATATTCTATAACCCTATTAGAAAAATCTTCTAATGTCATTTTTCTAATATGCTGCCCATTTATCCAATCTAATCTTTTAGGATCAAATATAGCACCAGCTTTCTGGCATTTATTTAAATCAAACTTATTTATTAACTCATCTATTGTAAATATTTCTTCTGTTGTCCCAGGATTCCATCCTAATAAAGCTAAATAATTAATTAAACCTTCTCTTAAATATCCTGCTTCAGCAAATTGATTTACTGATACAGAACCTTCTCTTTTACTTAATTTTTTCTTTCCATCTTGCCCTAATATAGGTGGAACATGGACATATTGAGGTATATCCCAACCAAAATATCTATATAATAAAATATGTTTTGGAGTTGATGAAAGCCATTCATCAGCTCTAATTACATGAGTTATATTCATTAAATGATCATCAATAACAACAGCAAAATGATATGTTGGAAGCCCATCTGATTTAATTAATATCTGATCATCTAGCTCATTAGAATTAAATTCAACATCTCCTTTTATTAAATCATGAAATTTTATAATCTCATTATCAGGTATTTTCATCCTTATAACATACTTCTCGCCATTTTCAATTCTTTTTTTTATTTCTTCTTTTGATAAGTTTAAGCAATGTCTATCATATTTAGATGGCAAATGATGTTCATTTTGATATTTTCTTAGCTCATTTAATCTTTCACTAGAGCAAAAACAATAATATGCAAAACCCCTGTTTATAAGCTCAATAGCAAATTTTTGATATATATCTTTTCTTTGTGTTTGTATATATGGCCCATACTGCCCACCAACATCAGGTCCTTCATCATAACTTATACCAGCCCATTTTAAAGACCATATTATTTGTTCCATCCCACCTTTAACATATCTATTCTGATCAGTATCTTCTATCCTTAATATAAAAGATCCATTATTTTTTCTTGCAAATAAATATGCAAAAAGAGCAGTTTTTAAACCACCAATATGTAAAAATCCAGTAGGACTTGGTGCAAATCTTGTTCTTACCATATAAAAAATTAATAATATAAATA
>DAOLQA010000005.1:0-27749 GCA_035417885.1 bacterium | reverse complement strand
TTTCGGCATATAATTTATTAATTATTATTTACTAATTTTTATTCTCCCAAATTCCGGTCTGCCTCACTAATAATTCCTTAGCTCTTTGGGGTTCTGCCATTATTTCTTTTACAATTTTTTCCATCCTCATGCCCTGAGAGCCCTTAATCAATATTAGATCACCTTGTTTTATTTTATTCTGCACAAATATTCTTGCATCATCACTATTGGGGAAATTAAATGATTCTGCCTCATTAAATCCATTATTTATTGCTTCACTATTTATGTCTCTTGCTCTTTCCCCAATGGTTATTAAAGTATTTATATTTTGATACTTAACTATTTCCCTGCCTATTTCTCTATGAGCTTCTTCTGAGATAGACCCAAGCTCTAGCATATCACCTAATATCAAAATTTTTTTACCAAGATTCATAGAATTACTTAATGTTTCTATTGCACTTTTGCAAGCAACTGGCGATGAATTATATGTATCATCTATTATCCAAGTATTTTTTATACCTTTTATTAATGACATTCTGCCCTTCTCTCCTCTTGTATCTTCTAACGAATTTTTTATATCATCTAATCTTAAATCAAATAAAATACCCACAGCAAAAGCTGCTAAAATAGAATAAACTTGATGTTTACCTATAATATACTGCATCCTAACATGTGTCTCGCTATTATTATATGCAACGTCAAATTCTATGCCGGTTGTAAAATCTTCATCAAAGCAATTCTTCTCCTCTATATTATATGCTCTTATCATAGCATCATCATTGGTCCCATATGTTATAACCTTTCCAAGATTATTTGACCTTAATAAATTTTCTCTGATTAAATCATTGTCTATATTAACAATTTTCTTTTGAGTTATATCATTAAAATCAAATATTTTAATCTTCTCTTTATATATGTTTTCTAAAGATTTAAATTGATCAACGTGAACGGGTGCAATATTTGTGAGAATCGATATATTAGGTTTAACTATACTTATTAAATATGATATATCACCGATTTTATCAGCTCCCATCTCTAATATTAAAATTTCTGGATAATTTTTATTTTTTATTATTAATAACTTAATAGATTTAAAAATATTTTTAATCCAGACAAAAATAGATTTAGAATTATTTAAACCCAATATTGTTATAGGTAAGCCTATTTCAGTATTAAAGCTATTAACAGAAGCCCTTACTCTATATCTGTTTTTTAAAACTTCATTTATAGCATGTTTAGTAGTTGTCTTACCTATAGAACCCGTTATGCCTATTACCGTTGGTTTATATTTTTTTATAACCCTAGTAGAAAAAAATTTTAGAATTTTTAATAAAATAGCTTTCATATATAATTAATTCATAAATACATTATATCATTTTATTTATATTTTAAATCTGTTTTTCCACAATAAAAAATATGAGGCTATACCTTATATTTAAATTCTCCTTTTAGTAATTTTTCTAAGAACTCTCCTTAAAATTTTTAGAAAATCTAAAATATAATATATTGGTGCATTATATACTTTATCAATGGCACCAACGTAATTAACTGTCCTTCCTCCAAATCTAGTTTTAAATTGAGTTATCCCATAAAATTTATGTTTTGTGATAAATCTTTCCGCATCATTTTTATTCTTAAAAATATATTCTTTTAATCCATTAAATATATAATAATTATTATCTATATTATCTATGCTTGGGGATATCCCTAAAAAATCATAATATTTATAGTGCATAGATAGAGCATCTTTTATCATAGACCATTGCAATATATATGGGGCCATCATCTTCCTATATTTTTCATCTGAAGTTGATGCACCGTAATAATATATAACTTTATCACCATAAAATGCAGCAATCGCAGATGCTATAACTTTATTCTCATAGTAAGCAGAATAAAGATAAATATTATCTGAATAATTTAATAATTTTGAATAATATTCCTTATCATTTGCAAAAAAACCATCTCTTTTAGTTGTCTCCTGCATTAAAGAATAAAAACTATCTATATCATTAGTTCTTCTTACTATAATATTATTTCTTTCTGCTATCTTAATATTATATCTACCTTTTTCCTTCATTTGTTTTAACACCTCTTCTTCTGTTTTATTTTCTAAATCTATAACTAAACTAGTTTCCGGCTGCTTTTGATCTATAGATATTTTAAACCCCAATTGCTTTAAAAACAAATTTTTTACAACTTCATATGAGTCTCTTTTATTTGGTTTTATCTTACTATAATCTATTTTTGGCTCTACTCTAAGAAATATAATATTACCGCCAATTATTTCTTTTATTTTACTAATAAAAAAAACAAATGCATCAATATCATTAAAATCAAATATAGGACCACTTGGGCAATAAAGGTATTTATAATTTAAAAACAAGTTATTTTCTAGTATTAATGATGCTAATTTAATTTCATTACCATCTTTAACTGAAATAAAATAATAATTCTTATGAAAATAATCTTTATTAAACTGCACCCATATTCCTGACTGAAAAAATGAGGAATTTTTATGATTTAATAAAAACTCTTGTATGTCTTGTGTTGTGCTATTTTTATATATTTGTATTGTAAACATAATTTTATTTCCTATCTGGCGGTATTTGATAGTAATCAAAAAGAAATTGTGCTAATTTAGAAAACATTGGAGTACACGATGTAGAAGCAAATGCTGTCTCTGGATTATTTAATTTAATCATAGCAACAAATTTTGGATCTGAAACTGGTCCAAAACCAATAAATGACTGCATAGTTTTATCTGTATAAATGCCATTCTCTGCTAATTGAGAAGTTCCTGTTTTACCACCTATATAATATCCAGGAACTTGTGCTGCCTTAGAATAACCTTTTTCAGTAACAGATGCTAACATTCCTCTCATAGTAGTCGATGATTTTTCGGATATAACTTGTCTTATAACTTCTGGCTCTATAACCTTAATTTTACCATTATCCACTATTGCTTTAGTAAGATGTGGCTTAATTAATTTACCTCCATTTATAATTGCAGAGAAAGCTGACATAAATTGTATCTGCGTTATTGCAATACCCTGGCCAAAAGAAGCATTAGCTAAATAAAGGCTACCTCCTTTTTTATATTCTGTCTTGTCTAAATTCCTTATATCACCCTTAGCTTCATTTAAATCTTCTATACCAGTCTTCTGCCCAAAACCAAAATTAGTTACATATTCTTTATATTTTTTCCCACCGACTTGTTTAGCAACAAAATATGCACCAACATTTAATGACTTTTCTAAAGCTTCTAATACTGTTGTTGATCTTCCTGTACTATAAGTTGACGAATTTGCATTACAGATCTGTTTTTGCCAATCAGGTTCTTTTATGCAACCAGTATCATTATATCTTGTTTCTGGCGTAACAGCTCCAGAATCAATGCCAGCTGACATTGTAATAGCCTTAAATATTGATCCAAATTCTATCTGATCTGCAACTATAGGATTTTGATATACTCTTATATCCTCTACTTCACTATATTTATTTGGATCGAAATTTGGATAATTACACATTGCCAAAACCTCACCTGTATTTGGATTCATTACAGATATTGACCCATCTTGAGCTCCATATTGTTTAACTCCTTCTTCTAATATCTTACATGCCATATATTGTATTGACCTATCAATTGTCAAAATTATATCATTACCATCTTTTGCTTCCTTTAAATATCTTTGAGATGTAGCTATTAACTTACCAGATGCATCATATTTACCCCTAATTTCTCCATCTATGCCTTTTAATTCTTTTTCATAATATCCCTCTATTCCATATTGTCCAATTTTATTACCCTTATCATTCTGCCCTAGAAAACCCGTTATTTGTCCAAAAAGATTCCCATCAGCATATAATCTAGCATCTTCTGTTTCAAAACTAAAAAATCTATTAAAAAAATCTATTAATTGATTTTCTTTAACCTCAGCACTACTTTTATCAGAATAATCTATAAAAGATTTAAACGCCTCTAAATATAAACTTGATAAATAATTGGTTATATTATTTTTTGTATCTTCATTTAAATTCTTCTGTATAATTTCATATCTATCATTTACTTTGCCAAGTTTCTCTATTAATTTCAATCTTTCTGTTTTTAATGTCTCAATACCTTTTAATGTCTCATCATCAAATTTATATTCACTTAATAATTGGTTAAGTTTTTGTTGATTTTTAGTTTTTGTTGATTTATATTTAGTTGTATTAATTATATATTCCAAATCTTTCTTCTGAGCTTCAAAACTATTTTGCCTATCCTCATCAACTTTATATTTATATATGTCAGGAAATGCTAACTCCAATATTTTCTCTGTTAAACTATTTATATTATTAACTTCTACTAATTTATTATGAATCAAATTGCTATCAGCCTTTAATATACTAGATAAATATCTAGACATTGTGTCAAAGTCTGAAATGCTTGCCGGATCCGCTATTAAATTGTATTTATATATATTACTTACGATTTTATTTAAATTATTTAAATTAATATTATTATTTGGATCAATTAAAGCATTAATATCATTATGCTGGTCGGGTAATAAATATATTTCACCTCTACTTGCATGAATTATATTGTTTTCATTCTGATAGATATCAGCCTCAGCTATGTAATAATCATGATTTACAACCTGTATAAAAAATAATTTCCCTATAATTAATATGAATTCAAAAATAAGTAGTATCTTCAATACATTTATCCTATTAATATTAAATTTATCTTCTAAACTGTTATGCTTTTTTTTATTGCTTTTCCTTCTTATCATATTTTTATATTATTTATACATTATAGCAAAAATAAAAAACCCTTAAAGGCACTAGGGTTTTTTATAGGCACGACAAACGCGAGCTAATCTATCAACTATAATATTATTTATTATAAATTAGCTTGTTATTTAATATTTTATCAAAAATATTAAATAACAAACCAATTTACTTCATAGCTACATTGGATGTTAATGAAATATAATTGATCTTATCAATATTTACCATCTTCTTCTCTTTACTATATTCTTCTAAATTTGATATTTCCTTAACATTTGTTAATTCTAATGTTAATACTTTATTTTGATCTTCTAGGGTAGACATCTTTTTTTCTAATTCAGTAATGATAAACCCTTTACTAGATATAATTGCAATCTGAGAAATATATATAAAGAAACAAATAATTATAGACAAACCCAATACTATAAGTGCTTTTACCTGTTTGTTTAAATTTTTCTTATATTGTATTACTTGTTGATTAGGTTTCATATTATTATATCTTTTCTATAATTCTTAGCTTTGCACTTCTACTTCTAGGATTAGACTCTACTTCCTCTCTGCTTGGGACTATAGGTTTTTTATTAATTATTTTTACTGTTTTTTTATGATTACATACACATATAGGAATATCTGGGTCACATATACAGTCTTTACTTTCTCTATTAAAATAATTTTTTACTATTCTATCTTCTGTAGAATGAAATGTAATAACAACCATTCTACCTCTACTACTTAAAACATTAATTCCATCTTCTAAAACTTTTCTTAAATTATTTATTTCGTCGTTAACTTCCATTCTTATAGCCTGGAAAGTCTTTGTTGCTGGATGAATTTTATATCTCCACTTATTTTTCCCAGCTAAATAATCTAAACAATTTTTGGCTTTACAAATTATATAAACAAGTTCATCCGTAGTCCTAATTGACTTATTCTTCCTGTATTTTATGATCTCGGTAGCTATCTTATATGAATCTTTCTCGTCTCCCCAATTTCTTATTATATCATCCAACTGCTTTACTGTGTAACTGTTGATAACATACTCTGCATTATGTTTTTCATTACCACTAAATGACATATTTAAAGGCTGTTTACCAGAAAAACTAAATCCTCTTTCTTTATCTGATAGCTCATAAGAAGACATCCCAAGATCTAATAATATTCCATCAATATTTATTCCTAGGTTATCTATTTCTTCTTTTATATTTTTAAAGTTTCTATTTATAAGAATTACATTATCTTTATAATTCTTAAACACTATTTCAGCGTTTTTTATAGAAGCTGGATCTAAGTCAAAACCTATCAATTTTCCTTTAGGAAGTATTCTTTTTAGTATTTCCTTAGCATGCCCCGCACCACCTAAAGTACAATCAACAATATTTTTATTTTGGCTCAGATTTAAGCCGTCTATAACTTCATTTAATAATACTGGCGTATGTTTGTATTCTGCCCCCATATTAAATACCTAATCCTTCCATTGAATTTGCTATATTGTCACTGGATTTGCTAATTTCTGTAATTCTCTTCATCCATTCTTCCTCGCTCCAAATCTCTATTTTATCTCCAATACCTGCTATAACTATATCTTTTTTTATATTTGCAAAATTTCTTAAATGCTCTGGCAATATTGCTCTACCTGTTTTATCTAATTGTATTTCAACTGCACCTGATAAAATATGTCTTTGGAAATCTCTTGCTGATCTATTTGTTAATGGCAACATAGAAACATTATTAGCAAAATCTTTCCATTCTGAATTGGTATAAACAAGCAAACAATTATCAACACCTCTAGTAATAACAAAACCATTTTCTAGATCATTTCTAAATTTTTTTGGAAAAGAGAAACGAAATTTTTCATCTAATGTATGATGAAATTCACCTATAAACATTGTTTTGTATTGATTAATTATTTACCACTTTTTACCACCTTTTTATAACTTAATACCATTATATATCAAAATATTTCTAAAAACAATGTTTATATACCATTTATCATAGATTATAAAAAATACCTAACTATAGGTATTTTTTATTGTTTATTATATTTATGTAGTGTTATTTCTGTGGAAAAATAGTTTATAATTATCTTAAAATTTTAAGTAAATCTTTTACATTGCTAATAGCTACAATATCTTGAGATAAATTATTATTAAATTTTGGACATATAATTTTATCTATACCCATTCTTTTAGCTTCCTTAATTCTATCTTCTTCTCTACCAACCGTTCTTATTTCTCCAGACAAGCCTATTTCACCAAATATACATATATTATTATCAACTTCTTTATTTAAATATGCTGATATGATACTTAAAGCTACTGCTGCATCAAGACCTGGATCTTTTGGATTTATGCCACCAACTATGTTGATATATATATCATAATTAAATAGCTCTAAACCAATTTTATTTATTAATACAGCAATTATCATTTCTAACCTATTTAAGCTAAAACCAGAAACAGCTCTTTTTGGATATCCAAAAGCTGTTTTTGATACAAGAGCTTGAACCTCAATTAAAAATGGCCTAGTCCCTTCTTGAGTGCAAGCTATAACATTACCTTTATCTATTATTTTATCTTCTAAAAAAACTTCTGATGGATTTAAAACTTCAGCTAGCCCTGTTTCCTTCATTTCAAAGATTCCCACTTCATTTGTATTTCCGAATCTATTTTTTATAGATCTTAATATTCTAAAATTTTTATATTTTTGAATCTCAAAATATAAAACAACATCAACTATATGCTCTAAAACTTTTGGCCCACTTATGCTCCCTTCTTTTGTTATATGGCCAATAATTATTATTGGAATATTTAACTTTTTAGCAGTATCTAATAATTTTACAGTGCACGCTTTTATTTGATTTATAGATCCAACAGAATTCTCAAGATCTTTAGAAAATATTGTTTGTATAGAATCGATTATAACAAAAGTCGGTTTCAATTTCTCGATTGTAGTTTGTATATTTTCAACTATAACATCATTAGAAAATTTTATATTTTTGCTATTTTTATTAATCCTATCTAATCTACTTTTTACTTGCTCTTTAGTTTCTTCTCCTGAAACATACAAAACAAAATCATCTTCATCCTGCTTTTCATATTTTGTAGCAATCTGCATAACTAATGTAGATTTTCCTATCCCAGGCTGACCTGAAAGTAAAATTAAAGATCCCCTAACTATTCCACCACCTAAAACTAGATCTACTTCTCCTATGTTAGTTTTTATTCTTTCATCTGCGCCTATAACAACATTATTTAAATCAAAAATAGATGATAATTTGCCATCATTTTTTTTACTTTTATCTTTTGTTTTAATAATCTCTTCTTCCTCTTCTTCTACAAGCCCCCAATTACCACATTCACTACATCTCCCTTGCCATTTTAAATATTGTGCTCCACATTTAGGACATTTAAACATATTGTTAAATTAATTTTTACTGTATTTAGGAACTACTAATTTTATAAAATTTTTATTTAAAAATCTGTCCCAACCTAATTTTAAGAATTCATCTATATTATTATATTCAGTTTTTTCTATTTCTACTATGTTTAAATTATATATATATGCAATTGTATTTACTACTACAATGCCTATTCTAAAATTCATATTCATACCAGGCCCACAATCTATAACAATACAGTCAATATTATTAAAAAAATCTTGTTTATTATATTTAGACAATGTTATAAAATTATCTAAATAAGATAATATATTTTGAGAATCTGTAAAATTACAATCATACTCTTTATATAAAGTTTTCTCTCCCATTTTTTCAGAAAGCAAGAAATAGATGTTATCTTTTAAATTTGTATTGATAAATAAAATCATTTATTTTACACATTTGTTTAATTCGTCAGATTTTCTATCTAATATATCTTGAACCCAATCTTTGTTTGTTAAATACCATTCTACAGTTTCTTTTAGACCTTGCTCAAAATTTTCTTTTGTATATATAGGAGTCCAGCCTAATTTTGAAATTTTAGTTGCATCTATTGCATATTTCCTATCATGGCCCGGCCTATCTTTCACATATTCAATATAGCTTTCATCTTTACCCATAATTTTAAGCATCATTTTTATTAAGTCTATATTACTGATTTCGTTATTTGCCCCTATATTATATGTTTCACCATTTTCTCCTTTATCCAATAATAAATCTATAGCTCTAGCATGATCTATAACATGAATCCAATCCCTAATATTTAGTCCATCACCATAAACTGGAACTTTTTCATTATTTAATAATTTTAATGTAAAAAATGGTATTAACTTTTCTGGAAATTGATATGGACCATAGTTATTAGAACAATGTGTTACAATAACTGGAATATTATATGTTTTAAAATATGCTCTACATAATAGATCTGCTGATGCTTTAGTTGCTGAATATGGTGAATTTGGAGCAAATTTTGTATCTTCTGTAAATTTATTATTATCTTCAAGTTCTAATGCACCATAAACTTCATCTGTTGATATTTGAATGAACTTTTTAACGTCTTTATTATTTTTTACTACTTCTAATAAAGTTTGAACTCCTAAAACATTAGATATAACAAAATCTTTTGCAAACCCATATATTGATCTATCAACATGTGTCTCGGCAGCAAAATTAACAATATAATCTATCTGATGATTTTTTATTACTTGATCTAATAAATCATAATCACAAATATCCCCTTTTATAAATTTATAATTTTTATTAGCTTGAACATCTTTCAAATTATCTAAATTAGCAGCATAAGTTAGCTTATCATAATTTATAATATTATAATTTTCGTGCTGATTTAAAATATAGTTTATAAAATTAGAACCTATAAAACCTGCCCCACCACAAACTAATATACTTTTACTATTATTTATAATATTCATACTTTCTTTTGGTAATGTAACAAGATCAAAGTTAGTGTCTTCATTTTCATAGTAAAAAAGAACAGTAGCAGTTTCGCTTATTATTTTGAATTTGAATCCCGTCTTTTTATCTAATAATAAAGCAATTCTATTATTGCCATTTATATTAAAAGTTTGATTTTCTAATATAATTTCTGCTTCTCCATTTAAAAAATATATAATTAGCCTTTGTTCTTTATAACACATAAAATCTGACTCATAGCCTTTTTGAAATTCTTTATACAAGACTTTTTTAATATTAAAATCTGTATTATTTAAAATGTCTTGATTTATAGATGTAGGGTTACTTATTACTACTCTCTTTACGTTCATTTTTATTATGTTACTTTTTAATTTTTTCATTCTAAGCTAAAAAAATAAAAAAGTAAAACTATTTATAAACAATACCTGTCTTTCTCTCTAAAAATTTTATTAAACCAGCTTTTGTTTTTAATTTATTCTCTACAAACAACTCTCTTATTTCATCTGAAATCTTCAAATAATAACTTGATCCTTTATCAATATTAAATCTATCTAACATATTGTCATCTAAAAGACTAAATATTTTATCAAACTCAGTATTAATATTAATATATAAAGATATTACGCCTAAAACAGGTTGCATTTTATATGCTATTAAATCTTCTTTAACTATATTATTGTCATCTAATTTAAATATCTCAGCAATATATATTATTAAAGTCTCTAAAAAATACTTATTTAGAATAAACCGCCTTTGCTCTTCTAAACTCATTTTATCCAATGATTTTATTTCCTCATGATTTAATATTATATATGATATTTCTTCTTTTGCTTTTTTACTAAATACCATTCTTTTCATTATATCATTTACAATAGATAATGATTGTTGTCCATGCTTTTCAAAATTAACATCTATATCATAATTACATAAAGGCTTACCTAAATCGTGGAACATAATACACCAAATAATATTTACACCAAATGTATCTAATATATATTGTTTTATATTATCTTCATTATATTTATTACCAAAATCAATATTTAAATATTTACTTAATATATAAAAAAGAACCTTAGACTCTAAAAAACTTTCTTCTGAAATTATTTCTTTAAATATATCTATATTTTTTACTTTAAGCTCTTCTAGTTTCTTTATTTCTGGTAAAACATTATCTAATATTCTTAGCTTTCTTAGCTCTTCTAAATTCTTATTAATATAATCCAAACAAAAAATATCTTCTAACTCTTCTCTAACTTTATCTTGGTTTATACTACTAATTTTATTTACATATTTTTTTAATAATTCATATTGCTTATCAATATAATTAAAATTATATTTATTTTTGAATTTTATAAACCTTAAAATTCTTATATAATCTTCTTGAATCCTTTTTGATGGATTACCTATAAATCTTAATGTTCTTGTTTTTATATCTTGCTGAGCGTTATAAAAATCATAAATAATCATATTAACTGGATCAAAATATAGAGCATTAATTGTAAAATCTCTTCTTCTAGAATCTACTTTAATAGATTTAGTAAATACTATTTTTTTAGGCTTCCTACCATTCCCTATATCTATATCCTTTCTTAAACAAGCAACTTCAAAATTAAAATCATTGTAGCTGACTAAATATACACCTAAAGCATCATTGAGTACTTTAAAATTTAGATTTAATAACTTTAATGACTCTTTAAGCTCATCTGCTGATAAGTTTATACATAAATCTATATCTTTTTTAGTATATTTTTCTTGTAAAATTTGCTCAATTAAAATATCTCTTGGATATCCACCAACAAAATATGTTTTGCCATATTTTAATAATTTTTTTAATAAATTTACACTAGCTTTTTCAAATTGGGTATCAAAAGAATAGGTAACTTTTATTTTTTTACTAATAAAACTCATAATATTATTGCCTTGTAACAAGATTCTCAGATAAATAAGGATTTAAATCTTTAGAAACATTATCTTTAATAATTATTTTATCACATTCTAATATTGTATATAAAAACTTATCGACCAAATCTAACCTATGCAAAAATTCTTCTTTATCCATCACTGTATAATTAAGCTCTTTATTGATTGTTTTCTCTAAATCCTTAATTATATCTATTAATTTATCTTGGTTAAACGTCCCAACAGCTAATATATCTATTGGTGATGAAGAATTTGTAAACACCCCTGTTAATATAAAATAATCAACGCCTGTAAGCTTATTAATCATGTTTTTAATCTCATCTTCTGAGATTATTTCTGCTTTTAAGAATAAAGCCCTTAACTCCTTATATAAGATAAAGTTTTCATTAACTTGATAATATTTTTTTTGTATCTTTTGCCTTTTTGTATTCTTTATCTTTAATTCACTAAAATCCCCACTAACCATCTTTTTATTTTCATCATCTTCTCCATTTACACATTTTATTAAACCAATCTTCTCTAAATTAGCCAATTCTCTACGAACAGAATTTAAATGCTCATTTGACATTCTTGTTAACTCCCGAACAAAAAATTTTTTCTCTGGATTAAATAGAAAAATCTTCAATAATTTGATACGTGTATTTGAGCTAAAAAGGTTATTTAACATTTTGTTTTGATTATCTTGCTTAACCTTCTTTTAACATAAGTGTATAATATTTTTGATCAATAATCAAGAAATTATTTTATAGCTAATATTAAATAAAATATAAATTATGCACTTCTATATAATATTATAATATGATAACATATTTTATAAACAATACTTTTATTTTTATATTTAAAACCTATGAGCGAAAATTTTGAAGTAGAGATTAAAAGTTATTTTAACTCAATACTAAGAAATAATTCTTATGTTGATATTTTAATCTCTTCCCCATCGCCAGTTCAGAGAAGAACTCTCGGGAGATTAATTATAATTTCCAAATTGGATTCTAAAATTCAAACAAAAAATTTAGTTAATATCATAAATGAAAATATAAGAAGTAACTACTATGCTAATCTAAATGCAAATATAGAATTTGCGATTGAAAGTACATTAATAGATTTTAATAACAAAATAGAAGATATAGAAAAAATAGAAAAAATAAAAAATTTTGCTAGCTCTTTTTCGTCAATAATAATTATAGTTAAAGATAATGATATATATTTCACTCAATATGGTGCTACTGATGTTCTTTTAATAAATAAAGGTAAAATTATTAATATTGGAGAAGAAAATAAAAATAATAATGGTGATAGAATTTTCTCTGATATTGTTATTGGTAAAATATATAAGAATAACATTCTATTATTTGGAACAAAATCATTGTTCAACTATGTTTCTATAGATAAAATAGCAAACCATTTACAAAACTCTAATATAGAAAATACAATTGAATTTATAGAAAAAAGTTTAGATGCAAAAGGCGAAATTTCTGATGGTGTTGGCATAGTTATAATTGGTCAAAATAAAACTATAAAAGCAGAGGAACAATATACTCAGCCTTCTATAGAAGAAAAACCAAATGTAATATTAGAAAAAATAGAAACACAAATAGAAAAAACAACATTACAAATTGTAGATAAAGAAGAAATAACAAATAATATCTCCCCTGCTCTAAATAAAGGAACAGATGCTTTTAATAGATTTAAAAATAAAATAAATAATCATATTACCAATTTATCAAATAATGAAAATCTAAATGAAGTAGGAATAAAAATTAAGCATAGTTTAAAAATTGGTTTTACAAAATTAGGTAATTTTATAAAAGTTAATTCTAAAATTGGTGCTAAAAAGCTTACTAATCTTATAAAAAATCTCCCAAATACTACAATAAAAAAAGCTAAAATTGTAAAAGAAGATATAAAGCAAGAGCCAATAGATATAAAAATAAATAAAAAAATAAATAAATCAAAAAACTGGTTTAAAGATCTAGAACCTAGCAAAAGAGTTTTACTTATTTCATTAATTATATTAGTTATTGTCTTAATATTTATATTAAGAATATATCAAATAAATAAAGCTACAAAGGCAGAGGCTAATGAATATCAAGCTAGTATTGAAGCAATAAAATCATTACAGAATGAAGCTTCATCTGCAATAATATATAACAATGTTTCTAAAGCTCAGGATTTAATATCTGAAGCTGATTATTTAATAAATCAATTAAAAACTGACTCAAAAACTAGGAAAGATACCCAGAATCAGCTACTTGTAGAAAATAAAAACATATTAAATAAAGTATTTAAAATAACAGATATAACTAATCCTACTCTATTAAATGACTTTTCTAGTATCCAAGATCAGGGTCAAGTAAATATTAATAAAATTTTAAAATTAAATGATAAATTATTTGCTTTTGATTATCAGAATAAATCTATTTATTCTTTTTCAAAAGATGGAATAGAAAAACTTAATATACAATCAGATATTGGCACAATATTAGCTTGTAATAACGTAACTACTGAAAATAATAATATATTAATAGTTGATTCAAATAAAAAATTATATGTATTTGACGGAACAAAAATAATAAATATAGACATGGGAGACAAGCTAAAAAATTATAATATAGACGATATATCTTCTTATGATTCAAATATATATCTAGTTGATAAAACAAATGGTAAAGTATTGAGTATAAGAAAAACAAATAATAAATATGGGACTCCAGTATCTTGGTTAAAAGATCAATTCGACTTTAATACTTACTCTTCTATTTCTATAGATGGATATATATATTTAGCAAACTCTGGTGGAATTATAAAAAAATATTTAAAAGGCTATGAAAAAACATTTAATTTAGATACTATAAATCCAAAATTAGATCATATAGATAAAATATATACTGATGAAAATATAGATAAAATATATATTTTAGATAAATCTCAAAATAGACTCCTAATATTTAATAAAAATAATGTAAGCCTAGTGGCACAATATAAGTCAACAGAATTTGATAACCTACAAGATTTTATAATTGACACAAAAAATAATAAAGCCTATTTGCTAAATGGCACTAAAGTGTTTGAAGTAATATTCTAATATCTAAATATTTTTAGTATATTATCCCAATTATATTTAGTCTGTATATCTTCTAAATATTTACTTCTAATACTATTATATTCTTCTCTATTATTAATATATAGATTTATCATCTTTTCTATGCATTGTCTTAAAGACATTATATCCCCTGCTTTACAAATAAATCTTTCATCACCTACTATTGTTCTTACTCCAGGCAAATTTGATGCTATAACCGGAGTTCCACAAGCCATTGACTCAATTAATGTTAACCCAAAAGCTTCTGATTTATCAATTGATGGCAATATTGTAACAATTGATTTTTGATATTCATCTCTCATCTTCTCATCACTACAATACCCTAAAAATATAACCTTATCAGATATATTTAATTCTTTTGCTTTTTCTTTATAATATCCTTCCATATCACCACTACCAATTATTTTTAATATTATATTTTTAGAATTAATTTGAGAAAAAGCTTTAAGCAAATTATCCAGACCTTTAAAATAGTGCTGCCTATCTAACTTTGCAACAAATAATATTTGATTTTCTTTTTGTATATTATTATCAAAATAGAATTTACTTTTATCTATACCAAACGGGACCTCCTCTGATTTATATATAAAATCTTTAGCATATGAACATTTACCATAATCTAATGTGCTAAATAATATTTTATCTGATTTTTTTAATAATAAGGGTAAAATCAGTCTACTATGCAACTTAAAAAATATTTTTTTAAATTTAGTATCTCCTATTGTATCCATGTGATATCTTATAAACAATTTTACATTTTGTTTATTGAAAAATAAAAACTGTTCAGCAAGACCATATGCTGGATAATGAATATATATATAATCAAAATTACCCTGTTTTATTTTTTTTAATAAATCAAGGCAGATAGCTCCAAAACCAATCTGTATAAAAGGTTTTAAATATTCTACATGATATGGAACATCAATTTTTTTACCATAATCAGGCACAAAAACTGTAAAATCAATATTATTTTTATACAATTCATTAGCTTCTGCATCTAATACTCTTCCCATTCCACCATGATATGGCAAAACTGCTGAAATTATAGCTATCTTCATAATTACCACCAAATTATTAATAATAAAAATCTATAGTAAATCCATAATATATTGTTAGCAACTAAATCTAACAATGGATTTTTAATGCTATCAAATTGCACTCTATCAACCATCTCTAGTAGTAAATCTCTATCAGATATTTTCCTTGTTTTTTGTATAGTTTTTCTATATTTTAGTATATCTTTTAACCCTTTTATTACATCTATATATGATTTTATTTTTAATTTAAACCAACCTGTGATTATTGAATAAAAAATCATACCAAGTTCCATTATGACAAACATTGGGAGAATGAATATCATAGTTGGAATTTTGTAAAAACATATAAAATTCCACATCCTATTTCTCTCAGTAAAATAATATTTATATTTACCAGAATTAGGGCTGAAAGAATAATCATGATCTATTAAACACTCATTTATAAGATTAATACTATAGCCTAGATATTTCATCCTGAGCTGTAAAAAACTATCTTCATGATACATCTGATATTCTTCTGGGAATAAACCTGTTTCTTTTAAAACAGAGACTCTGAACATTGCTGCTGCTCCCATTGCATAATTGATATTCTCACCGGTTTTATAATTTTCTTTTACATAATCTTTATTGAAATCTCTACAAAACCCAATATGAAGATAATTTAGACAAACTCCTGCCGAGTTAATTTTACCAGTAGATTTTACTTTTATAATAGGCTGACAACTAGCACATTCTAAATGTTCATCCATAAAATTTTCAAGAACAGACAAAGCATTTATGTCATTAAAAAACGCATCTTGATTTAATAAAAATACATATTGGCTATTATTCTGAATAGCATAATGTATACCTATATTATTTCCACCTGCAAAATATTTATTTTCACTTGCAAAATATATCTTAGTATTTTTTAATTTTGTATCTAACCATTTATTTCTTTCTACCATATTCTCTTGGCTATCTAAAAGCAATGTACTAAGAATTGTATCAGTTCCATCAATTGATTTATTCTCTATAATTAATAATTCTATATCCTCTCTTGTATTTAAAATAGGAACTATATTATTAAAAAAATCGTTAATCCATTTCTTAAAATTATATGTGACAACTATTATTGATGTTTTCATTATAAAAAATTATTACATTATATATTTATAATATCATTAAGTAATATCAATGCAAGTATTTTTATAATATTATACTTGCAAATTATATATTTTTGTGCTATAAATATAATAAATTAAGATATAGGAGGATTATTGTGAACACTATTGTTGTTGTTATGTCGCGTGGAGTATTACCTATAAATAAAATTGATGCTGATACTAGGAAGAACTGCATATCAGCGATAATGACATGTAATAAATATAGAGCGCAATATATTGTTACATGTGGAGGGATTTTCAACAATAAAAAAATACAGACACAGCCAATAGCAAGATTGATGAAAAAATATATAAAAAAGATATATGAGCTTATAGATTTTATTGAAGATAAAGAATGGGGGGATATTTATGTCAAACCTAAAAGGATCATAGCTGAATGCAGATCCTTAGATACATATCAAAATGTTGAATTTATGAATAAAATATTCAAAAAAACTGGAATCCATAAAAATGATCATATTATTATTTGTGCAGATCATTTACATTATATAAGAACTAAAATTTTATTTAAGAATCTTGGATATAATCATATTTCATATTCAGAATTTTCAGCAAACAATGATTATTGTAAAATTTGTTTATCATTTAAAAGAGTTATAAAAGAATTTGTTTTAATCTGTATGACAAAGTACGATCCTAATCTAAAAAAATGGCCAGTTAAAAATATAATGGAAAAAGAAAGGGAGGAAAGGAAAAGTAGCTCTATCTCTATTTAAATAAAAAAGCCCAAGAAAAATCATTCTTGGGCTCTTTTATTTTTAATTCTTCTATACCATATTCTTAATCTCTTTAAAAAAAGGTATTTTAGATTTATCCACCCATCTTTAAATGCTTTTAGCTTTGTCTTTCCTGTTCTTTCATAATATCCTATATTATATTCTCTCCATTTGATATCTTTGTTTAATACTACTTCCATTTTTATTTCTTCAGACAATGGCATCCCATCTGATTTTAATTTTATTTTATTTAATATATTTTTTCTAAATACCCACATACCAGTCTGCGAATCTTTAATATGCACTCCTGTAAGCAAATTAAATATGAAAGTCAGACAATAATTCCCTAATTTATTTAGCCAATACATTGAATCTTCGTCCCTTAATGGAAATCTAGAACAAATTATAAAATCAAAGTTATCATAAATTAATAGATCCAAAATTTTATCTAAATCATCCATTGGGTATGTTCCATCTGCATCACATGTTACTATAAAATCAGTATTTTGAGGAATATTTTTGAAACCTGCTTTATATGCAGCGCCATATCCTTTATTATTTTCATTTATAACTATAGCTCCTATCCCCTTAGCAACATTAAATGTGTCATCAGTAGAATTATTATTAATAACAACAATGTTATCTATAAAATCTGGTAATAATAGTTTAGTAGCCCTCAAACCCTCTTCTTCATTATAGGCAGGTATAACAACTGTTATAATATTATTCTTATACATATTGGATATTTAATAATAAAACATCCTATAATAACTTTTAATTTTTTGCAATTATGGCTCCCTCTCTTATTAAAATCTCTTCTTTCCTCTTATCTCCTCTATTATATTTACCAACCTTGCCATCAGATCTTATAACCCTATGACATGGAATATTTGGATCAAAATTTTTACTCATTATATTTCCAACAGCCCTATAAGCTTTAGGAGACCCAGCTAAAATAGCTACTTCTTTATAGGTAATAGTCTTTCCTTTCGGAATATTACTAACAATATTTAAAACTTTATCTTTAAAAGTTTTCATCTTTAGTCTTTGGTTTCATTAACGGGAAAAAGACACAATCACGTAAATTATCTTTTTTACAAATCATTGTAATTAATCTATCTATACCTAAACCAACTCCTGATATTGGTGGCATACCATATTCCATAGCTTGTATATAATCATCATCTCCCTGCATAGCTTCTTCGTCTCCATTTTTAATAGCTTTCTCCTGCTCAATAAATCTCTGCTTTTGATCTACTGGATCTACTAATTCTGAATAGCCTTTTGCTATCTCCCATCCATTAATAACTAATTGAAATTGATCTACCATATTTTTATCTTTATCATTAACCCTGGCCAGAGGCTGTAAAATTTTAGGATAATTATATAAAAAAGTAGGTCCTTTTATTTTTGGTCTTGACATCTTTTTATATAAATAATCAATTAGAGTTGCATAACTCATATTAGCAGTACCATCCATTTCTATTTTATTTTTTTTAATCAAGAGTAGAAGTTCTTCCTTTGTTTTAGTTTTGGATATATCTATCCCAATATCTCTTTTTAAGAGCTCTATAAAATCTAGTCTCTCCCAATTTTTACTAAAATCAATATCCGCTATATTTCCATCTTTATCTTTCACTGGGATTATTGGACTAATCTCTAATTTTTCAAATATATTCCTGATTAATTTCTCAACAAAATCCATATTCTCTTTATAGCTCCAATAAGCTACATACCATTCAAAATGTGTGTGTTCAGGAAGATGCGATGGATCTATGCCTTCATTTCTGAAGGCTTTTCCTATCTCAAAAATTCTCTCAAATCCACCTATTATTATTTTCTTTAATGGCAATTCTTGTGAAATCCTCAATACTAAATCTATATCTAGAGCATTATTATGTGTAAAATATGGTTTAGCAGCAGCTCCAGTCGCTTTTGTCTCTAAAATTGGAGTTTCAAACTCTAAAAAATCATTAGACCACATAAATTCTCTTATATTTTTTATTATATTTGATCTTAGTATAAATCTGTCACGTGCTTCCTTTTCTGTTAAGGTCTCTAAATATCTTTGCCTTAAAATAACCTCTTCATCGGTAATGCCATGGAATTTTTCTGGCATAGGATTTAAACATTTTCCTAAAAATGTAAGCTCTTTAACAAATAAAGTAACTTCACCATGATGAGTTTTAAATAATTCACCTTCTACACCTATATAATCACCAATATCTAATATTTTCTCTATAAATTTATATGAATCTATTTCATCATTCTCCTTTAGATCTTTCACTTTGCTTATACCTTTAACAAAAGCTACTTGCATTCTACCATCTAAATCCTGTATTTGCCCAAAAGAAAGCTTTCCGTGACTCCTAAAAGCCATTAAACGTCCAGCTAATTTAATACAATTCTTAAATTCTTTTTTAATATCTTCTGAGTCTCTTAAATTAATATTATTGGCAATAGCTATAGCTTCAGATGTTTTTATTCTATCTAAATAATTTTCTGGATATGGATTAATGCCTATCTCTTTTATCCTATTAAGTTTTTCTAACCTGATATTTTTTTCATCTATTAAATTTGTTTGATTTACCATAAGTTTTTTAATAAATAATTTTAATTAAATAATACCATTATTGTTACTATTTTTCAATTAAAAATTCACTTTTAATATCTGCTATGATAAAATATATATATGAAAAATATATATATTTTATTAACAGGACTACTATTAACATTATTTCCAAAGAATAGTAATGCTTTAAAAAGAGTAAAAGAATATCAGGATGATGTTAGTAATTTTGTTTCTATTGAATTTAATTCTCCTATATTAATGATTCTTAATATATCAGCCTTTGTGGTACTAGTGTTAACTATAATATGGTTTATGCAAGGTTATACAACAAAAGATTTGGCTAATGGAAATTTAAAAGAAGTAGAAAAAGGGAACAAACTAATAATTAAGAGTGCTGTTGGATTCTTGTATATATTAATAGTATTTATAGTAGATTTAAATATATACTAAACCTCCCTACCATATAAATTCCATTCTTCTACTTTATATATCTTAATATCTACAATCTTACCTATTAAATCATTGCTATCTGATTTAAACTTCACTACTTTTTGTTCAGAAGAATGCCCTATATACATCCTCTTTTTATTATCATATTCTTCAACTAAAACTTTGACCATATTATTAATATATTTTTGATTTTTCTTTAGAACAATTTCCTCCATAAGATCATGCAAAGTATTCCACCTCTCCTTTTTAATATCAAATCTAATTTTATTATTCATTTTAATAGAAGCAGTACCTGATCTATCTGAATAAATAGAAATATATGCAATATCAAAATCTGCTTTTTTATATAAATCAATTGTCTCATTAAATGCTTCTCCTGTTTCTCCTGGAAAGCCAACTATAATATCTGTTCCTATTGCTATATCTGGTTTTATTCTTCTAATCTTTGATATTTTATCCAAATATTCTTCTTTTGTATAATGTCTATTCATTAATTTTAAAATATTATTATCGCCAGATTGAACTGCTAAATGTAAATAATTCCCCATATGTTCCAAATTTAAAGCATCTATAACTTCATCATCAATATCTTTTGGGTGAGATGAAGTAAAATATATTCTATCAATGCCAATTTTATTAATCTCCCAAAGTAACTGTGCAAATTTATGTTTATATGGGTTGTCTTTACTTACATATTTTAAATTATCTGGGTTATATGAATTTACATTTTGGCCTAAAAGAGTTATCTGCTTATACCCTTTATTTTTTAGTTCTTTAACCTCTTCTATTATACTAAAAGGGTCTCTTGATACTTCTCTACCTCTAGTAAATGGGACAACACAATAACTACAAAAATTATTGCACCCTGTTATAATCGGTATAAAAGCTTCAAATTTTGATTCATTTTCTGATTTTATATCTATATAACTTATATTCCTTATATCATTTTTAATATCTATCTTTGATAGATCCATATTACCTTCCATATATTGCCCCCCAAAATATTCATAAATTAATTGTGGTAATTTTTCTATATCATTTATTTTTATAAACAAATCAATTTTATTTTTAAATTTTTTTCTTATCTCATTGTTTGTGTCTCTACCTGGCATACAACCGGTTACAACTATAAATGGTTTATTATTTTTCTGTTTTAAATTAGATAGATTCTCTACTAATCCAAATACTCTATTTTCTGCTGATTCTCTTACTGAACAAGTATTTATAACAATAATATCAGATATATCCCTATCTTTTGTTTCTACAAAACCATTGCTATCTAATATAGCTTTAATTTTCTCAGAATCTGATAAATTCATTTGGCAGCCAAATGTAATAATATAATAAGTCATATTTTAAGCTTTAATTATAACTCCGCCTCCATAACACATTTTTTCCTCATTATCTGTTTTATTATAAAATACGCAAAATTGACCTAATGTTGGAGCTAATTGTTTATTTTTATATTTTATTTTATATTTTTTATCTTCTAAAAATTCAATACTAGCTTCTTCAAACTTCTGCTGGTATCTATTTTTAGCCAAAACTTCAGTAATCTCTTTGTTTTTTATTTTTTCTTCTATACTTGGATTCATAATATTTACTTCATCAATAATAATCTCATCTTTATATAAAACATCTTTTTCTTCTTCAGAACAAATTATTAATTTATTATTTTGAAAATCAAACCCACATACATAATATGGTTTTGAATTAAAAAAACCTATACCCTTTCTTTGCCCTAATGTATAAAAATATAATCCTTCATGCTCGCCAACTTTTTTACCTTGTAAATTTATAATATCACCCTTTTTTGTGCCTAATTTCTCTTTAATATAATCATCCTTAGATGAACCAGCAACAAAGCAGAAATCATAACTCTCTTTTATGTTTTCATATATCTTTAAAGATTTAGAATATGCCATATTATATATCTCTTCTTTTCTATATTCTGATAATGGAAACAAGGTCTTAGATAATTTATCTTGATTTAAGATATGTAAAAAATATGTTTGATCTTTAGACTTATCTTTTGGAGTATATAACTCATACTCTTTAGTATCTGTATTAAAGATATTTTTAACATAATGACCGGTTGCAAGATAGTCTGCATTAAACTTATCTAATAATTTAAAAGCTAAGCCAAATTTTAATTTTTGATTACATTTTACGCATGGGTTACCTGTCCTACCATTTTTTAATTCATTATCAAAATATTCTATTATTTCTTTTTTAAACTCTTCCTGTTGGTCTATAATATAATAATCAGAACCATATCTGCTACATATATATTCTGCTATTTTAAAAGATTCTAATGTACAGCACGAATTTTCTCTTAATAAGTTCTTCTTGCTCTCCCATACAGGATATTTAAATGATATACCTATAACATTATATCCTAATTCTTTAAGAATTATAAAAGACATAGAGGAATCTACACCCCCAGACATTTCAACTAATACTGTCTTATTTTCATTATTCATATCTATCTATTGTAAATAAAAAAATCCTTATTTACAAGGATGGAGATAGAATTATTAAATTGTTTGGATAAGCATTATATGAAGCATAAAACATCAATGGAAAAAGGTTTTGAAACCAATGACATTTTTAGAGATCAAAAAATACCTCAATATGCTTAATCCAAACAATTTAATAATTCTATCCTTTTTTATTTTTTAATGCTTCAAATTAACATATCAATTTTTTATTGTCAATAAGCTTATTATATATAGCATATTTTTTATATTTTGTCAATAATAAAAGGCGTAAAAAATTACGCCTTATTTATCACTTTCAATATATATTATTTTTATATCATTAAAAAGCAACTTTAATACCTGGCCCCATAGTGCTATTTATAGATATATTTTTTATAAATGACCTCTTTACTGTTTCTGGCTTAGCAGCTTTCACCGCATTTATTAAAGCTTTATAATTTTCGATCAACTTATTTGAATCAAAATCTGTTCTTCCTATAATCTGATGAATATTACCAGTTTTATCATTGCGAAATACGATTTTACCTGCTTTTTGTTCTTCAACAGCCTTTTTAATATCCATAGTCACTGTACCAGTTTTAGGATTTGGCATTAATCCTTTCGGACCTAATATTTTTGATAATTTAGCTAGTTTTGGCATCATTATCGGCGTCGTAATAACAACATCAAAATTAATATCTGGATTCTTAATTAATTCCTCTATCAGTTCCTCACCCCCAACAATATCAGCACCTGCCTTTTTAGCTTCATCTTGTTTTTCTCCCTCAGCAAAAACAGCAATTCTTTTTTGCTTACCAGTGCCATATGGCAATATAACAGTACCCCTTACCTGCTGATCTGTTTTATTTAAATCTATACCGAGTTTTATATGAACTTCAATTGAAGGAATAAATTTGATATTAGCAGTTTGCTTTGCTAATTCTATAGCTTCTTCTATACTATATACTTTATTTTTTTCAATTAATTTTGATGATTCTATATATCTTGAAGATCTCTTAGATTTTTCTTGTATAGTTATTTTTTTTTGCATATTTTACGATTATTATTAATCTCCCTCCCATTTGAGGTATATTTTTAGTCTATTATCTCAATCCCCATTTGCTTTGCTGTACCTTCTATTATTTTAGCCCCCTTTTCTATGTCATCTGTATTTAAATCAGGTAATTTTATTTTAGCTATTTCTCTCAACTGGGCTCTTGTCACTTTACCAACTTTTGTATGCAATGAGTCACCTGACCCTTTTGTTATATTTGCAGCTTTTTTTAATAGATCTCCTGCTGGTGGGGTATGATAAATTATTTCATAACTTTTATCATCATTAATTATAATTTCCACTGGTATATTTCCTTCTTTATCCTGTGTAGCAGTATTAAATTTTGTACAAAATTCTTGTATATTTAAGCCTGCTTGTCCTAGTGCTGGTCCGACTGGAGATGCAGGGTTCGCTTTACCTGCAGGAATCTGTAATTTTATAATTTTTGACATAATAAATAAATTACTAATTACTTATTAATTAACATCCTATAATTAAAAAAATAATTATAAAACGAGAAGCATTAATTAAATTAATATAATAATATATATTGTAGAAAATTATAAATAAAAAATCAAGTTAGACGGCCTTTTTAATCTGCAATAAATCAAGTTCGACTGGAGTCTCTCTACCAAACACAGATACCAAAACTTTAACTTTTCCTTTTTCTGAATCTATAGAATCAATATTACCCTCAAAATCTTTAAACGGACCATCTGTGATTTTTACTAAATCACCTATTTCAAAATTAACATTATATTTTGGAACATCCATACCCATTTTTTTCTTCAACATTTCCATTTCTTCTGGAGAGACAGGAGTTGGAGTTGTTCCAGAACCTATAAATCCAGTAACATTTGGAGTATTTCTAACAACATACCAAGATTCATCGCTAAGCTCCATTTCAACAAAAACATATCCTGGGAATATTTTTTCTACAACAACATGCCTCTTGCCATTTTTAATTTTTATTTTCTTTTCTGTAGGTATTAAAACATTAAAAATCTTATCCTCCATATCCATTGATTCTATTCTTTGTTCTAAATTTTTTTTAACAGTTTCTTCATAGCCTGAATATGTATGAACTACATACCAAAGCCTTCCTTCTCCCTTTTGTTTCGCCATATTTTTAAATATTTAAAAATAAATTATTAAGCTATATTTAAAAGTTTATATACAAGCTCAGTTAGCCCTAAATCTATTAGCCCTAAGAATATACCCATAAAAGCACATATTCCTATAACTAATATTGTATTATTTATAGTCTCACTCTTTGTTGGCCATTTAACTTTTTTTAATTCTTCATAAGAATCTTTAAAATATTTTACTAACTTATTTTGTTTATTTTCCATAGTTATTTTTTACTCTATCTTAAAAAGACCTTTTAGGCCTCATAATATAAATATACCATAAATAATAAAAAAAACAATACTAAAAATAGAGCTCTATTATTAGCTCTATTATTAGCTCTATTTTATTAGTTTATTGATTCTGGAGTCATTGTATGCTGACCTGCTGAAATGCCACGCGTAGCTTCTTCTAATGTATAACTAATTGAATAAGTCATTCCTTGCGTATCTACTGCATATATATAATCTGATCCCCCAGGAGTTGGATTAGAAGGAACTAAACTCATATAAACTTTATTTTGTGGACAATCAGCAACACTTGCAACAAAACCAGCATCACATAAAACCAATGCTTGGCCAGTACCTAGAGTTAAAGGAGCTGTTACTACTGGATATTTAGAATTATCATTAAAATATAGCTCTAAGGATCTTTGGAGTTGCTTCATATCTTCAACTCTTTTTTCATCTCTACTCTTTTTTCTAGCACTATTTAAAGACATAATAGATAGTGTAGATAATATACCTATTATAGCTATTACCACTAAAAGCTCAATTAGTGTAAAGCCTTTTTTATTATTAGCCATATATAAATTAATTTATTTTATTATATCATTATATCATAAAATCAATAGGAGATACAATTATATCATTTTATGACCTTTAATCCATCAATCAAATCTAGTGTAAAAGAACATCCCTTTTTCTTTTCTTTCTTATCGTGAACACAACCTAAATACTTATTATCATCTTTTAAATCAAATCTAATAGAATATTTTTCTCCAGTTTCATTTCTGTTATATATAAAATCAATCTTAAAATCTTTTGGCTCCCAAAATATTTCATCACAATCATTCTTGTTATATTGAAAACCACTATTGCATAATACACTTTTATTTATAATTATATCAGAAGACGCAAGTGGATATTTCCCGTATTTGAAATGGAAAGATGCCAGTTGATTTTGAATTTCTGTTATTCCAGATATATCCAATAACATTTCATTGCTCTTTTTCTCCTGAAAAAATTTTATTAATAAAAATATAACAATAGATAGCAAGATAGATAAAGTAATTATAATAAATATTAATTTTATAGTTTTTGGTTTCATACTTTTAAAATTGAAATAATAACTAAGTGCTATTGTATTATTATAACAGGTTCTATTAATGACACAAGAGAACCTAATGTATTTTTAATCAATTAGATACTGCAACTTCAATATCTTACAACGAAACTTCACCTTTTAACACTTTAATAATACCATCTTGCTCAATAGATACAAAATCTTGATTTGGCAATTCTTTCTTAATACTAGATGACCTGCAACCTTGTTCAATAATTTTTTTTATTTCATCCGTAACCCAAATAGATTCTGAAATTGCTATCCTGCCTTTATAACCTGCATTATTACAATATGTACATCCTTTGCCACAATAAAACTTCGTCTTATCTATATCTTTATTCAGCTTAATCTCATATTCTTTAAGAACTTTCTTATTTAATTTACTAATTTTATCTATTGCATCTTGTTTTATATTCTCATCCATTATCATTTCAGTTTTACAATGTCTACATATTTTCCTAATTAGCCTTTGTGAAATTATTAACTTCAAAGATGATGACAAAAGAAAGGGCTCTACTCCCATGTCTAATAACCTTTGGATAGCTTCAACAGCATTATTTGCATATAATGTTGATAAAACAAGATGCCCAGTTAAACCTGCGTGAATACATAATTCTGCTGTCTCTGCATCTCTTATTTCCCCAACCATTATAATATCAGGGTCTTGACGTAAAAATAATCTTATTCCACTAGCAAAAGTATATCCTATCTCTGGTTTTACTTGCGATTGGTTTACTCCTTCAATAACATATTCTATTGGGTCTTCAAGTGTTACGATATTAACATTCTCTTTATTAAGAGTTGATAGCATTGAATATAATGTAGTAGATTTACCCGAGCCAATTGGCCCACATATTATAATCATGCCACTTTTTAACATTAATCCTTTCCTTATTAATTTTAAATTATGGGCTCTGATACCTAGATTTTCTAAACTTGGAACTTTCTGGGAAATATCCGAGATATGTATCTCTATTTTTTCTCCATCAGATATAGGAATAATTGATATATGGAAGTCATATATATTATTATTAAATTTAAGAGTAGCTATTCCTTCTTGTGGAATTCTTGTCTCATCAATTTTTAAATTGCTCATCAATTTAATTCTAGCTACAACAGCATTGTGCATATATTTTGGTATAATAGTTGATGTATAT
>DAOLQA010000004.1:27637-29450 GCA_035417885.1 bacterium | reverse complement strand
CTATACTAACCCAAGTTTTAAAACCTAAATTATGCAAATATTTTAAACTTTCAATCCGAGAATTATAGTCAGCTGAAAATGGTTCATATTTTGTTTTATACTAATCACTTAAAGAAACTATAGATATTCCATATTCATTCTCTTTACTCAATTCTCCAAGCTCTGTTGGTAAAATACCTTTAGTAAGAATTCTACATTTAATTTTATTATCATTAAGTAATTTTATAATTTTCAAGCTCATTTCTTTTACTTCTGGATATCCCATCATAAATGGATCAGTGCTAAAGCATAGCTGCACAGATTCAATTCTATTATAATACTTTGGAATTTCCTTATCCAATAAATCAATACAATTTTCTACTAATTTGGGTTTTATCCATTCTTCATAATTTTTTACTTTACCAAATCTTTTCGCCATCATAAAGGCATAGCAGGGATACTTACATCCGTGAGAACATCCAAGAACAGGATTAATTGTAAAATCACCATATTCTACATTTGATTTGTAAAGAAGACTTTTTCTTTTAATTGTATCCATAACGCTTTAATCTTTTAATATCATTTTTTGATAGGGTTTTGATTTAATATTTTCATTCAAAAATTTACCCTTAGATTCAGCAGATTTTAAATTTTGCCATTCTAATTCACTTACATTGCTATATCTATACTGACTTCCATTTAAAAACTCTACTATTAATTCCTGTTTATCCTTAGAATACCACAAAGTTTTAATGTTAGAACTTTTAAACTCATTATACATTTCATAGCTTGAATCTTTTATATCTGTCATTTTAGTTTCCTCCTATATTATATATTATTTATAACAACTATTATCAATAAAAGCAATAATTATATTGCCCATTATATTCATTACACCACACTCTTTATTTTTGTCTATTTTCCAATAATATCCCATAGAATCTTTCTTATAATATTTGCCATATGCAGAATTGAAATGATTTACTTGAAGATTTGTTAAATATTTGGGGTCATATCTTTCAGTATTTAATTCAATAGAATAATAAGCTAAATAAGATACATCATTTTTATATACAAATTCTAGTATTACCTTAGAATAAATATCTGCAGGATTTAAATTTTCTGCTACAATTCTATCTGTTCTAAACTAAGTAATTCTATATTTATTGTTATTAATAATATCTATTGTGCTACTCATTGTCATACCCAAACTAATATCAGTTATCATATATTGTGCAAAACACAGAATTGATATTAAAAATAAAATGATTGTTAGTATAAGCTATTTTTTCATTTTACATCTCCTTTTGAATTAATATTTATAATAGTAATTACTATTATATTAAATTTTTTTTACATTTTTTTATTTGGCTTGGTTGCTATGTATAAAATCAATAATACACAATTAAGAAGAATATCACAACCTATAACAACATGTAATATTTTCTTTTCTGGCCAATTTAACCAGAAAGCTAAAATAATTATTGTGATAATATAAACAAATATCGAGAATTGTTTTATTTTTCTTAATGTTTTTATCTTCATTTATAATATCCTTTATTTAGCTTGATTTACTATGTATATGATAAATGCTACAAAATCAAGAAAAATAACGAAACCTGTAATAATTTCTAATATTCTATTTTCTGGCCAATTTAAACAGAAAACCAGGAAAATTACTGCAATAGCAGATATTATTATTAATAATTGATCTATTTTTTTTAACATTTTATACTCCTTAAATTCTAGCTTCATATAATATTAATATTAATTTACTTAATCTTTCTGCAATTGCTTCTTCTGCTGTTTCAAAAGCAGCAGAACATATATTAAT
>DAOLQA010000004.1:0-27537 GCA_035417885.1 bacterium | reverse complement strand
AAAAAAGTTGTATTTTTTTGTGCATTTTTTTTATTCTACAGAGTAATTAATATATGGATGAGGTTATAATCATAATTTAACTCATCCAAAAATATTTGCTCAAAGGAGGAATATAAGATGCAAAAAAACAATTTACCCAAAATATTCAAGCCAAACAATTCATTATTACTAAGAAGAAACTTCGAATAGCCATTTAATAACATATTTGATGAACTAGTTAATGAATTCTTTAGTGATTTCATTCCAGCTAAAACTTCATCTTTTAATTATATCACAGGAACTTATCCTAAATGTGATATAAAAGAATATCCAGACAAATATCTTATAGAAATGGAAATTGTAGGTTTAAATAAAGATGATTTAAAAATCAAATATGATGAGAAAAATGAGCTATTAACTATTAGTGGTAATAAACAATAGAAAAAAGAAGAAGAAAATGTAAATTATATAGTACGAGAATTGAAAAAATCAAGTTTCCTGCGTTCCTTTTATATTGATAAAAATGAAATTAAAGGGTAGTTCAATGCTAAATACAATAATGGGTTGTTAACTATTGAAATTCCTAAAAAAGAGGAGGTGATAGAACCTAAATAGGAAGAAAAAATAATTGAAATAAAATAATCGAGGTAGATATAGAGTGGAGAATTTGAATTTATTCCTCCACTCTATTTTTTAAAATATATTAAAAAATTATCACTAATATATCAAAAAATTAAAAATAAATTCGGCATTTTGTCATTTTCGAGTTATAATATACTATGAAGGCTGAGAATGTGAAAGAACCAAAAGGGGTAGGACAGCTTTTTGTTGACTTGAAGTAGTAAATACTTCAATGTTCTAACTACCTCACAAGCCTTCCTTTAAATCAATAATCAATCAATTTTTTCACTTATTGAAAATTCTAATTTTATGAAAGAAAATAATTTATGGACAAATAAGCAAAGACAGAGTAATTCTTTGCATTATATAAGCTATAGAGCTTGTTTTAAACCAGAATTACCTAAATTTTTTATATAGAATTTTAGTAAAGAATAGGATATTGTTTTTGATCCCTTCAGTGGAAGAGGCACTACAGTCATTGAAGCTGCATTAAATAATAGACAAATTATAAGTAATGATGTTGATCCTATAAGTAAAATTTTTACTGAACCAAGAATCAATCCTCCAAGATTGAATGAAATTTTAATAAGATTATAGAATATTAAATATTATAATAATATATAGTCTGACATAGATTTAAGTATGTTTTATCAGGAAAACACATTAAATGAAATTTTATCATTAAAGCGATATTTAATTGATAGACGTGAATTAGGTAAAGAAGATTATATTGATAAATGGATAAGGATGATAGCTACTAATAGATTAACCGGGCATTCAAAAAATTTTTTTTCTGTATACACTTTACCTCCTATAGAAAATGCATCTATATCAAGTCAAATAAAAATAAATAAAAAATATAGTCAGAAACCAGAATATAAAAATACTAAAGAAATTATAGCAATAAAATCTAAACAATTATTAAAAGATTTAAATTAGAATAATTATAATATATTAAATAAAATATCCAAAACTGCTAAATATTATAACAATGATGCAAGATGGTTAAAATAGATAAAAAATGATAGTATAGATTTAATTATTACTTCACCACCTTTTTTGAATTTAGTTAATTATGTACAAAACAAGTGGTTGTATTATTGGTTTAATAATATAGATATTAATTAGTTAAAAAATAAAATTACAGTATTAAAAAGAATATAGTAGTGGAAAAATTTTGTGAAAGAAGTAATTATATAGTTAGTAAGAGTAATAAAGAAAGATAAAATTATTGTAGTAGAAGTTGGAGAAACTAAAAAATTTGATTTATTGGAAATAATAATATAGATAGTAAATGAATTAAAATTAAATATAGAAGATATCATGATAAACAAACAATAGTTTACTAAAGTTTCAAATATATGGAATATAAAAAATAACAAAGATGGAACAAATACAAATAGAATGATTTTATTCTATAAGTAATAATGAGTTATGTATAAATAGTTAAAGTATTTTATAAATGATGTTTCATAATTTATTATTTTACAAATAGTTATAATAGAGAAAGTGCCCAGAATGAAGAAAAAATTTTAAGTTTACTTAAAACTAGTATTTAAGTACTAGAATATATATAATAATATATAATTAATTTAATATATATACTAGTTACTAGATATAATATATATACTAGAATAAAATAAATAATATATAATATATTTATATATATAATACAAAAATTTTTAAAAAAAGTAATTATAGATATAAATAACAAGTTATATTTTAATAAGCATTATAATTATATTATATGCTTTTAATTGTATTTAAAAATAGTTTTATTATGCATAAATAACCAAATATATGCATTAAAATAACATAATATATGGAGGAAAAATGGCAGAAAAAGAAAATTACAAGGACTTATTAAACAAAGGTGTTTCAATGAGATAGATAGTTACTAATACTGAATAGACCTTAAGTAAAATGGAAGTAGTACAAAATAAGGCATATCATATTATTGATTTACCTTCAAGAGGATGGACATATCCACCGGAAAGTTTATTGTCTTCAGGACAAGTAAAATTGATGTAGCCTACAGGAAGAAATGAAGCGATATTGAGTTCTCAAACCTTGATAAGAAAAGGTATTGTTATAGACGAATTTTTAAAGTCATTGTTTGTAGATAAAATTGATTTAGATGATTTATTAATAGGAGATAAGAACTATTTAACTTTTGCATCACGAAGATTAGCATATGGCAATGATTATTTAGTTGAAATTGAATGTCCTAAATGCGGTGATATTCAAGAGGTAAATATTAATTTGGCTAATTTACCAGTAAAATAGACACCTAAATTATTTGAATATCCTAAATAGACAAATGTTTTTGATTATGTTTTGCCAATAACACAGAAAAAGGTATTATTTAAATTAAATAATGGTCATTTATAGAAGTTAATGGATAAATATATTAAAAATTCTAATAAACCGGGTTTATAGATTTTGATTAGGACTGCTATATTAGTGCAATAGATTGATGGTGAAAAATAGTATAATAAAATATTGAATATATTGCAAAATTTACCTGCAAAGGATACTATGGCATTGCGTAAATATATTCAAGAACTAAGTCCGGATATAGATTTAACATACCATTATGATTGTCCTAATTGTAATAGAGAATAGAATATTATAATACCGCTTGATGTTTCCTTTTTTTGGCCAGGCTATAACGGTTGAATATTTTAGAACTCTTACAGAGAATATAGTATATTTAGCTTTAATGAGTAAGGGTGCCATAACTGTAGATTAGTTATGGGATACCCCCATAAGTTATAGAAAAATATATGAAAAAATAATTACTAATTGGTATAAAGATGAAATTAAATTTATGCAAAATGCAATAAAGGCTGGGGCAATAGGCTGTCCTTTATTAAGGAGAAAATAATATAAAATGAAAAAAAATTTGACATAGGAAAAACAAATATTAACTGAGGGATTTCTTTCAAGTTTATTTACTATTATATTTCAGGCTTTGGGTATAGACAAAATTGTTGCAGCGAATATTATAAGAGACCCGGAAGTTAAAAGGCAAATGAAGAATGTTCAAAAATCACTATAGGTAATACAAAATAGTGCTAAATAGTGGAAAGAAATTAATGCCAAAGATTGGAGATATAGAAAATAAAATAATTATAAAATACTATGGCAGATAAAAAAGATAAAGACATTAATCCTAAAGAGGTAAAAAGAGTAGTTAATAGAAATAGAAAAAAACCTAATAAAGAAGCTGAGAGCATTTTGCGTAGAATAGCTAGAGACCCAGATGTTGATTTTAAAAAGCAGTTAGATGATTTAGATGATATATTTTCTGGTTATAGTAAAATAGATGATACTATATAGTAGATAAATGAAGGATTAGAAGAGTATTCAAGAAAATTAGGCAATATAAATGATGAAGTTATAGATCATGCAGCTCATTTAGTATCTATTCAAAGATAGTATCAAAGCTTATCAAAGTTTGCTAAAGGTTTATTGGGTGCATTAAATTTTAGTGATGTATATGCTAAGGCTAGTAAATCCTTGTCTTAGCATCGTGGTTTATTTATGAGTACTTATAATTCTATGACTAGCGGTATGATAAAAATGGCTAAAAATGCAAGTGTTTTAGGTACTCAGAATTTTGAAAGTTTAATTGGAAATGTATAGGAATTGGATAGGAAATTATTAGATATAGATTAGAAAATGAAGTATATGGTTACCTAGAATGATATGCAATCATTAAATTAGCAATATGCACAGGCGGTAAAATAGTTAGCTAAAATGCGAAGTTAGTATGAAGCCATGTCTTAGACAGATTTTGGTTCTATAGAAGAAATAGCTAAATATGCCAATATTAATTTAGATGAGTATATTGATAAAATGGATGAGTTATAGAAATAGATTAGGAGAATATCTAAATTAAGAAAATATGGTGTAGTAATTAGTTAGGATTAGTTTAAAGCTTAGCAAGAAAATAGAAAGTTGTTAGGATAGCAAAGATAGTTTATGTATGATATGGCAACTCTGCAATCTACTTTAAACTAGAAATTAAAAACACCAAATTAGCAGTTAGATAAAATTGGTCAAGCACTTGAAGGTGGAAAAAGTTCTTTATAGTCTTTTGTAGGATATATAGGTCAATTAGGTATAGATTTGCCAGGTCTTCAGGAAATTATAAGAAAATTAAATTTTGATAGTGTAGTAGATGGTGCCAAAAGGGTTTTATCAGAAACTACTATGGCATTTGCATTAGGTTTCAAGAAAATTGGTCAAACAGGGGCAAAGTAGTTTGGGCAAATGTTTAAGTATATGGGCATAGGATTTCATTCTTTATTAAAAAATGTTATAAAACTTATGGGAAATATTTTATTAATGTTAACGGGGGGATTTATAGTAGCTTTTGGTGCCTTATTAACAGTTGCAATGAAATGGTAGGATGAATTAGAGCAGGCATATATAAGCACTCAAAGATCAGCTAATGCATTAAGAGGTTAGCAGGCTAATTTTGGTGCTATTTATGGTGCTTTTGGTGGAA
This sequence comes from bacterium, assembly GCA_035417885.1. Classification (GTDB taxonomy): domain Bacteria; phylum Patescibacteriota; class Patescibacteriia; order JAGPKW01; family JAGPKW01; genus JAGPKW01. Next base: position 22,421 of record DAOLQA010000004.1, on the reverse strand, counting down.
GATTAGGTGGTGAAAAAGCAAGTTAGCTTTATAATACTATGAGGAAATTGCGTGATGTTACAGTTGAAACAGCTAAATAGGGACAGTTATTATAGAGACATTTTAGTGTTTCTGTTTCTTAGAGTGCAAATATGTTACAAAATATGCGTTATATTTATGGTATGACCGAAAAGGCTAGTAATAAATATGCTACTATAATTGCTAATATGGCTGTAATGTATGGAATACAGCCTGTAAAAGTATTTTCTGAATTGGCAGATTTGAGTTCTGAAGTTGCTTTATATTTTGGTGATTCTGTTAAGCATTTAACTAAGAGTTATTTCTTTGCTAAAAAGTTAAATTTAACAATGGATGATTTAACTAAAACAGCTTAGAGTTTAATGGATATTCAAGGTACAATATAGAAATCTTTATAGGTTCAAGCTTTAACTGGTAAAAGAATCAATGTTGAACAATTGATGCAATTAAATTTTGCTGGTAGAACTGAATAGGCAGTTGCCATGATATATGATACCTTTGCAGATTCATTTGATAGAATGTCAGTATTACAAAAACAAAGTGTGGCTAGTTTTGCTAGTACAGATGTAAAAACATTTGCTACTGTAGTTAATACTATGAAGAAGTAGAATATATCTGCAAGTCAAGCATTAAAGAAAGCCAGCAAAGATGCAGTTGATGCTTTGTCTCCACAATAGAAGGCATTAGAGAGAGTATCTACAGCAGCTTATGCATTACAGACCCGGGTATAGGCATTAAGTTATAGAATACAACAAATGATTCATAAATATATGAAGCCTTTTGTAGATATAATATATAAAGCGTTTCCTGATATTGAATCTATATTTGAAAAATTTGTTCAAACTATTGCTAATGTTGCAGTAAAAGGATTAAAATGGTTAACTCAACCCAAAACTAAACAATTATTAGATGGCTTATTTAAGGGTGTAGTAAAATTAGGTAAAACATTAATTTAGGATGTCTTACCTAAAATAATTAGTTTATTTGCTAAGTTTATAAAATTAATAGAAAATGTTTATAGTAAAGGTGGTATACCGGGATTGATTGGCTTAGCAGTATTACTTAAAGGATTATGGGAATTACCAACCGTGATAGGTGCCATTTCTAAAGCTATATCTGTTTTCAGAGGTTTAGGTAAAATGACTAAAACTGCTAGTACAGTTGCACAATTAACTACAGAAGCAGTCCCAGATATTACAAAATCTGTTGTTCCCTTAACTCAACAAGCATCAGTTTACTGGGATGCGAAATCTGGTATGTATCGTTATACCAAAGGTTCAATGGCAGGAAAGCGTAAAGTAGGTGGTAAATATTACGGAGAAACATTGCCACCTGATATAATGGCCAAAATGCAGGGAGTTCAAAGACCAGCATAGTCATTTGCTGGTAGTCTTGGTGGTGCTGATGTTAGTAAAACAATAGCAAATAAAGAAGTTCCTAAAACAATAGAAGAAAATGTATCTAAAATTAGTAAATCAGGATAGGCTGTAGGCAAAAGTGCAAGTGGATTTACTAGTGCTTCTACTGCAATCCTAAAATTCGCAGCGGCTGTGGGAATTTTAGCTGGTTCATTATGGATAGTGGCACAAATTCCTGCAGATAGATTATGGGCTTCAGTTGGTGCTATAACTGCTTTAAGTGGAATTATAGTAGGACTAGCTTGGGCAACTAAATTATCTAAACAGGCTTCTGCAGGTGTGATACTTATGGCTACGGCAGTAGGAATAATGTCTGTCTCCCTGTATATGCTGGGTAAAATTCCTAAAGATATGATTTGGCGCACTGTTGGTGCTATAGGTGCTTTAAGTGGAATTATGGTAGGATTAATGGTTGCCTTAATGGCATTATCGGCAGGGCCTCAAGCCGTAGTTGCTTGGTCTGCTATTGCTTTATTTAATGGTATTGCTATAGGCTTGATTTTAGTTTCTGTGGCAGTAGAAAAAATAGCAAAATCTCTAGTTATGTTGAAAGACGTTAATATGAATTCTGTTAAAGAAATAAGTTAGAAGTTAACATTCTTTGCTAAGGCAGTTGGTGAATCAATGAAGTCCTTGGCTACTGAGTTATAGGGAACTACTAAAAAACAATTTAAAGTTGTAAAAGTAGCGATTGATGCTTTTAGTGCATTATCAGAATCATTATTGAAATTATATGATATAGCAAAATAGAAAGATTCAATTAAATTAATAAGTTAGGGCTTACAACAAATGGTAGATAGTAAAGTTGGTGAAAATGTAGGCAAGCTTATGGCATCATTAGCAGATGCATTGGATATTCATTCAAAAAAAATATATAAAAAGACAATGGTTATTATTGAAGGTTTTGATAAATTTATGGATAGTATAGCAAAATTGCCTAATTTTGTTAGTGAAGTTTTCAAGTTAGGTGGTGCTACTCAGAATTTAGATACACAAGCTAAAAATATAAAACAACAATTTGCTGTTATTTACGAGATAATACAAGATTTTGCTAAGAATACTGTTTTAGTTATGCAGAATTTTGCCATATTAATAGCTAATCCATTTGGTTAGTTTAATAAGACTATAGATAAAAACGGCAAAGTTATTCAAACATATGGTAAAAAGACATTATGGTAGAAATTGGGATTTAAGGATCAGGCAAAAAAAATATATAAAGATATTGATATAATGCTGGGCGGATTTGGTAAGTTTATTGATTCTTTAACTAATTTAAATAAAATTGTAAGTGAAAAAAATGGTGTTAAAAAGATTACAGACGATTTAAATCAATTAATTGACATTATGCCTGAAATATCTGGGAAAATTGCAAATGTGATGTTAAATCTAAGTACGGCATTTTCTGATAAAGGTTCTAAAAAAGTATATGAAAATGTAGGTGGTATGATGGAAAGTTTTAATAGTTTTCTAGATACAATAACTAAAACATCATAGACGTTATAGAAATTGAATAAGATTACTTTAAATTTTGATATATTTAATAAATTATTTGGTAGATCTAGTACTTTAAATCCTAATGAAACTTATATTTCTTCATTTAATTATGTGCCATAGACTGATTTCATATCTTCTTTAAAGTTAACTTTTACCTCATTAAGTAATTTGGAAAAATAGATTAATATAAAAGTTATAAATAATATAATTGATGCTATATCAAAATTAATTGATATGGTTATTAAATTAAGTGGCGCTCAAGATGCAATAAATAAATTAGATATGTCAAAGTTTAAACAAACTCTAGTAGGCACAAATGGAATTACTGGTATTATGACTTCAATGTTTGGTCAGTTAAATAAAACAATAGAAGAGACTGAAGAAGCATATAAAAGTAAAAATGTTTTTGCTATTACAGGTAGAGCAATTACTAGTTTGATTACTCCTAATAAACAGGGTAAATCTATGAATCAATTTTCTTCTATGATTGATATTCTTAATAGATTTGTAGATACTATCATTAAATTAACAAATGTAGATACTGGTAAATTATCATCTTCAAGTGCTACACTACAAACTGCAACAGGATATATTACAAGTTCATTAAATCAATTGATTGGTGTTCAGGGCGATAATTTAAATGGACGAATAATGGATTTATAGTATTTAGTTAATGTATTAGGGAAAATGCAAAAATTAGATGATACAAAAGTAAATAAACCACTAGATAAGCTTTTATCTATATCTAAAAATTTAAAGTCTCCTGTTGATAGTATTGTCAAATCTATTAATAGCTTAGTTTCTTCTTTAACTTCATTAAAAAATATAGACTTAAATAAAGTGGAAAAATATTTATATTCTATATTTAATACTTAGGCTATGACTGCTATTGCTAATATATCAACTAGCAAATTAACACCATAGCAAAAGTATCAAACCATAAAAAAGATTTAGTCTTTACTTCCTGATATTAATAAATTTGATATAGGATAGACAAAGAAACAAACTGGCGGAGCTGGTAAGACTGGGCAATCAACTATAGTAGTAAATGTATATATGGATTCTAAATTAATAGCTAAATATGTTGCTTAGGCATCTAATAAGAGCTAATCAATGAGGATATAAAAAAATGGATTATAAAGATATATTAACTTTTATACCTATAGCAAATTAGACAAGTGAAAATTATGCTAAACGCATAGGTGTAGATATAGTATATAAGGGTTTAATGTATATACCTCCAGCAGGAACTAAATATAATAAGACTATAGATATTTTAAAAACAGCATCATATGTAGCACCAATGTTTATTGCTACACTTCAAAATAAAAGATTATTAGGTTTGGCTCAGACAATATTATATAGAACTAAAATATATATACCTCCAGCAAACATACAAAATAATGTGGTTTTAAATCCAGGCAAAAAAAGTGATTATGATTCTAAGCAGAATGTTTTTATTATGCGTCAGGAAAATAAATTAAAGAATAATGATGCAATATTTTATAGCAATATTAACAATAATTATTTTAATTTGGCAAACAATAAACCATATAATGCTAAATCTTAGCCTATTTTGGTTGTATATAATAATATTAATAATAGTTATCTTCAAACAAAAGAGAACATAATACATAATGTAGACCCGTAGTTTACAAGTAAATATATTTATATAAAGTCTTTACCGACTGGTTCAAATAAAATAACATTAATACAGAAAAGTTACATATCACCAAGTAATAGAAATAATGTGCCATTAGGTGGAGATTCAGTAGCATAGATTAAAAAGAAAGGAATACCTATAAGTAGTTTTAAAGATTTTTCATTTCCTTCACTTATGGCACAACTATAGTCTATGGTAGGTTCAGATATATTTAATATTGGTAATCCTAAATCAAAAAACAAATATAAACCATATATATTTTCTAATCCTTTATTCAATGTTTTTGATCGTTCATATATTCCCTGGGCATATTTACCTAAAGATATAGATGATTTTAATAATCCTTTAAAAACTTCAGGTGTATATTCAATAAATGCACCCATAATGTCTCCTTTACTTGATCCTGCAAGAAATTGGATTGGCGATAAATTAGACGAATTAAAATCAAAAAAACCAATTAAAGATGTGCTTGATGCTGTGGATAAGGCTAAAGCTTAGGTAAGAAAAATATTATGTTTTGGTAAAGATTTTAATTTAGCAAATAGACCAGTTGAGTTTACTTTTATGGGAAAATAGGGCGATGAAAATTATAAATAGCAAACAAACCCTGTAACTCTTTTTGAAAATAATCCCTTTACTCAAAAAAAACAATCATTGCAAATAATGGATATGGTATCTTATCAAGCTTAGTCTTATATGTCGCATTTATATCGTAAACAATAGGATGGCACTTATATTAATGATTCTGTTAATGATTTGCCTTATCAATCTGGTAGTTTAATTAAATTTTGGATTGAGGATATTAATAATGGCGCTATTATGAGCACACCTGCTTTTATTAGTGGTTTGAATGATCAAGGTTTATCTGGTCAATGGGCAGATGTAAAATATGTAGGTAGTATGTATCCTCAGTTTGTATATGAAGGTCAAGAAAAAAGGTCTATTTCATTTAAATTAAGTCTTGGATGTTTTGATATTAAATATCTGTATCAATATATGTAGAAATTAAATTTTTTAAGAAAAGTAGGAACTCCTAAGTATAAATAGGTTGCTATAGCGGATGGTAAGTCTACTATACAATATCCTAAGGCTCCTATATATAAAATGACTTTAGGTGATATAATATATTAGCAATATGGTTATTTTGAAGCTTGTTAGATAACTTGGGATGATGATAATAGTGTTTGGAATATGGATAGATATAGAGCTTTGAATAATTAGAAATATTTGAAAATTTTAAATGATGGCCAAGATTTTAGAAGCGCTTTGATATCTTATTATAATTAGGATTATTACAAAAAAATCAATATATTAAATGAATAGGAAAAATAGTTATTAAAACAAGTAATAGATATTTAGATACCGATTTTAACTAGTTTTGATATTACTTTTGTTTGTATTTATGGCAGGGGTATAGATAATAATATTGATAATTGGATATATAGGAAAAATTAATTATGGCTTCACCTTCAAGATATTCTAAGTATTCACATAAAATTAATAATGGACAATATTATTCTTTTACATTGTATCCATATATTATCAATATTAATGATACTGATTTTTATAAAATTATTGTAAAATAGGGTGATAGATTAGATTTATTGGCTAAAAGATATTATAATAATTCTACATTTTGGTGGATTATAGCTATGGTAAATAATATTGATGGTGATTCTTTGTTAGTTTAGCCTGGAACAATATTATATATACCAAAGGATTATACTTCTTATGTTTACTAATACTTTTCCTTAGAATATTAAAACGTAGTTAAATTTAAGGTCAAAATTTAATGGTTTATAGCATCCACAAGAATAGTTAACTGATGAAGAATTAAAAAAGTATGAGGATTGGCATAGTAGAACTCCATTTGTTCTGGCATATTCTAATATTAGGTATACTCAATCAGCTGCATTAAATAATGATAATTATGATTTAAGATGGTCAGTTGTAGGAACTTTAACTGTAACAGATAGCGCTATTAGAAACAAAATTTATCCAAGTGATTATTATGAATTTGATCCTAATTTTTTAGAGAATTATGGCTTAGTTCCTAAACCGGTAATAAAATCTTTTTAGTTGGGTGCTAAAGGTGACATTGGAACTTTAAGAGATGTTACTTTAACAATTTAGTGTTATAATTATCTACAATTCATTAATATTAAACGATACTTTGGTGTTCCTTGTTCTTCTATATTTATACAATATGGAAATTTTGTTAGCTAGGAATAGATTAGTAAAATATATCCTCCAATTTTAGATAGTATATAGGAATTAAAAGGTAATAGTGGCACTGGAACTTATATAGATAATCCTACAGTTTTTGATAATTATTCTAATATAGTAAATATATAGTATGTATCTGGAGTAGTTTATGGATTTGATGTTGAACAAAATGGTAATATATTTACTTTAATAGTTAAAATGATGACCAAGGGTTTAAGCTAGATATTTAATTATGCTAACTTTAATGAATTGGGTTAGAAAGTAAATTTGAAGAAGAATTTAATAGACAAAATAAATAAATAGTGGATACCATAGAAGAAAAATAAATCTTTTTATAATAATCAAGATATTATTATAATTAATAAATAGAAATATGTTACTTTTAGCTGGATAGCACATTTTATTTTAAGTTATATAAGACAACAACTATACAAAGACGGTAAAAATTCATAGAAAAACTCATTATAGGCAAATAAGTATGTATATGTTTTTAAGCCTTAGTATAACTTTACCGCTCAATTAGTATCCAATACTAAAGATGTTTTATTGATAAATGATAAAAAATTTAATTCTAAAGTTAAAGGTAGAAAATTTATTACTACTTTTGATGATATAAAGCAATTGTAGAATGTATATAAAGAAAAAGGTATATTTCAAAGTAATAAAGATAATAATATAACCGATATTGTTAAACATTACAATTATTATTAGGCTAATAGTAAAGATTATAGTGATAAAATCGGTTGGCTTGGAAATGTATATATAAGATTAAATAAATTAATAGATATTATCAATAAAGAAGATAATTACAGTATAAATGATTTATTGATTTAGCTTTAGAATTTAATTGGCAATGCCTTTGATAATAATTTGATTATCGCTCATAGTTTTAATTCTCAGCGATAGATATATTAGATTGAACAAATATCTTTAAATATTGCATATAATCCCGGGATTTATAAAATTCCTAACTGGGGACAAAAATCTATTGTAAAAGAATTAAATTATACTATTAAAATGCCCGATACTTATCAAGCTACTATATATCAAGCTTATGGTCAAAATGCTGGTGTTGCTAATAATTTGTTTAAAGCTATTTTCGGTAATTATGAAGTTTTTCCTACGGACATAATGTTAATAAATCAAAATCTAAAAACTGAAGTTAATCAATCTGCTAATCCAGAATAGAAAGTTATAGATTATAAAAAACAACAAAAGTAGTATGGAGATAAAGTGAGTAAAATATTTGATACTAAGACAGGTATAGCAAGTAATTCTGAATTAGAAAAATAGCAGACTATTAAAAATATAAATACATATAATAAAGCTGAAGTAGAAGTAATAAAACAATAGTTACTAGATAAAGCTAATGTTAATATTCTTACTTCTCAATATATGATAGAGTTATAGTTAACACTTGACTTTATAAGTAATATTTGGTTTGGACATACATTTAAATTAGAATTTAATCCATTAGGATGGGATACTCGTTTTTACGTATAGTAGGTAAAACAACGAGTAGATGAAAATGGCGCTAGTACTACTATTAAAGGCAGAATGATAGGATGATGAGTGAAATTAATTATACAAATGGTAAAGAATTTAAAATAAAATAGACCGGTTAGGTTTATATCGGATATTATAATTATATAAGAGGTAAGTATTATACTGGGAAAAAGTATGTATATAAAAAATCCAAAGAATTAGAAAAAATTTAGGATGATGGTGATAATAATTTCTTTCCCTGGGCATTAAAATTTAAAGATTTAATTATTGATTTAAGCCAATAGCCTAAATAGTTATAGATAGTAGACAGTTTAAAATAGAATGAGTCAAATGATGTAATATCAGTTTATATTTTAAGGGACTTAAAAAAAAATAAAATTTTTTAGGTTAGCTTAAATACTTATAATATATACAAATATAACAAAAATTATGTATCTTGTGAGATAAAATTGCAAAAAAAAATTCGGCATTTTGAAAATTTCGGTTATAATATATAGTAGGTGGGTAAAATTTAGGACAAATTAATTGCAAATTATATTAAGCAAAGATTTAAATAGCATATCCCATTGATATAATTATATTTACAAGGAGGCAAGATGGTTTTTTATGACATTAAATAGCATCAATAGTGTGGTATTAAGACAATATAGTTTATATAGAATTTTGATGATTCCAATATATTTAATTATAATTTGTTAATTTTAAATATATATAAGTGTTTTTATATATGCTTATTGAATGATGATAATTCTATTTTTCATATTTATATGACTAATAATTTATAGATACAAAAAGAACAAATCAAAAATATAATATATACTAATCATAAAGATTTATTTGATTTATATGATATTAGTAATTAGTATAAAATCTTTAATAATTTTAAATAGTATGCAGATTGGCTATCAGATAATGCCAATAATTTAAAAATTATTTATATACCATATTTCAATCAATTTCATTATCCTTTTTAGTTTTCTAAGTCTTAGTTATTAAATATAAATTTGATTAACTAGTGGTGGAATGGAGTTTGTAATATTGATAATTTATAGGATATAAAATATTGTAATTTTTTCAATTATGTATACTATTTAGTATCAAAAAATGAATTATATGTATCTAAAGCAAATAGAGATAAGTTTAAAAATTCTTCAATTAGGCAAGAATTGTATATAGATGTTAATGATGTAAGATGTAAAAATACTTCAGATGGTTTTAATTATTTTGTTAATTTATAGTCATTAGATTATATAAGTGCAAAGGGTAAAAATTTATTATTACAAATAGATTATGAGGCTTCAGTAATACAATTACTTGGTTATTTGTTAGGACATGAATTTAATGATGATCCGTATATGGAATTAGCAAAGTAGTTAAATCTCGAAGGACTTGATAGGAAAGAAATCAAAAAAACTGTGTTGTCAATATTATATTCTTTAAAAATTAAAGACTATAAGCATATAGTTTTTTTCAAAAAAGCTAGTATTTTTATAGAATATCTAATATAGCAATATGGATTACATAATGGATATATTAATTCCTTAATTACAGAAAGAAAATTGTATGTAGATAATAATCAATAGAATTTGGGAGGTAAATTACTTAGTATATATCTTTTATCTTTAGAGTTAGAATTATATACCGGATTAATGTATGATACTATGTGTTATGATTATGAGAATTTAAAACCGGCAATATTCATTTATGATAGTATAGTCTATCAAATTTATAACGTCGATAAAGTAAGTAAGGAGTTTAATGATATTTACAATATATTAACAATTAATAACATTCTAAGGGTTAACTGTTTTTTAGGTTACACCCTTAATAAACTAAAAAAAATATAGTAGTAAAGGAGTATTAATATTATGAAAATTAAGGATGCAAAAAAAGTGTAGGAAATGCCATTGCAGAAACAAGAGAACAAATATGAAGAGAGTGAAAATACTAATAGTAAATTAGCAATGGTAATAATTAAGAAGTAGAATCTTTGGGGATTGGTATAGAAGATTAAGAAATCTTCTACAGTTCAGAAAATTTATGTTTTAAAGACTGAAGACAATCCAGAGTATGATGATTTCTTTTTTGTTATATTTGATTCAGATAGTATGTTGGCCAAGACAGTTAAGAGTACTATAATTCACAAAAAGGGGAAAGCATATTATACTATCAATGCATTAAATGAATTAGTAAAAAGGGAAAATAATGGTAAATTAGACAATAATTTTCCTATTAATTGGTAGAAATACCAAAACAAAATTTTATTTTTAAATAATTAGAAACAGTTAGTTTAGATAAACACTAAACTTTACAAATTAATTAGGTTAAATAAGTATTCAAAATAATAGGAGGTTTAAATGATAGACTATAATTTGGTTAAAAAAAGAATGTATGAAATTGAAAAAACTAAAGAGCAAGCTAGTTTTAGAAAGTTAAATTATTGGTTAAAATAGGGTTCTTCAACTTTAAGGTTTATTACTCCACCAGACGAAAAATTTCCATTTAAATATGGAGTGATATATTATGACATTAAGAGATTCCCTATTGTTTGGTTAGATGATTATGGAGTTGATCCCATCAGAGAATCTTTAGATGCTTTATTAAGAAGCGGGGATGAAATTAATGTAGAATTTGCAAAGAAACATTATCCAATTAAAAGAGCTTTTGCTGTTGCAGTAGTAAGAAATTCTGATTACACTGATCCGGTTTGGGTTGCTTTACCTATGAGTGTAGAACAGCAATTAATCGCTTATTTATATAATATTGAAGATTATGGTGATATTACTGATGTGCATACTGGACGTGATTTTATCATTACGAGAACTAAAGGAAGTGGAGGCTTAAAAACTGATTATTTAGTTCAGCCTAAAGGAAAGCCAACTCCTCTTGCCAATACAGAACAAGAAATAAAAAGAATACTAGAGAATATTCCAAAAATTGAAGAAGCTTATACTATTTATAATTATGACGAGTTAAAGAAAGTATGGACTGAATATTTAAATGGCGATACAAATTCAAATGAATAGGCTGAACTTGAAGCAGAAAAAGAACCTGTTGTGCCTGTTAAAGAAACGATAACCTCACAAGAAGAAATTGAGCGTGCTTTGAGTAAATTTAATATTAAAAAATTGAAATAAGGTATTAACTATGGCAAAAGTAAAATAGAAATAGAGTAATAATATAGAAAACTTAGTTAATATAATAAAGAAAAATTAGGGACATGAAAGTGCAAGGGTATTAGGGGAGGCTAATGACCCCCCCTATTATCTGAGCACTGGAGATGATGTTTTGGACATTTTGATATCCAATAAAAAACATGCAGGCATCCCGGCGGGTAGAATTTCTGAAATTGCTGGTTTATAGGGAGCTGGGAAGTCTTTATTGTGTGCACATTTAATTAAATCTTGTCAAGAGAAGAATGGTATTCCAATTTTAATAGATACTGAAGCTTCAGCAAGCTGGTAGTTTATGAAAGCTATTAATGTAGATATTAATAAGGTGATTTATTATGATACTTTAAGGACTGTAGAACAAATTCATAAAGCTACTGAGGAATTGATGTATACTATTAGATTGCATGAACCTGATGCACCTATATTAATTATAGTTGATTCATTAACCGCTGCTACAACAGAAATGTAGATTAGTAATAAAGATTATGAAAATAAGGGATATATAGCTGCTCTAAAAGCAAAGATGAACTCTTAGGCTTTGCGTAAATTATTATCAATGGCTTCTATGCGAAAAGTGGCATTAGTTTATACTTCTCAATTAAGATATAAATTAGATAATATTAATCCTTATATGGATCCGTATAGATCATCCAGTGGTGGTAGTGCATTACAATTTTATGCATCAGTGAGAATTAGGTTAGAAAAGAAATCAAAATTAAAAGAGAAAATACATGGAGTTGATACTGTTGTTGGTGTAAGAACAAAAGCTAGAATAGATAAATCTAAGCTTGGTGCTACCTATAGAACTTGTTAGTTTGATGTTTATTTTGATTCTGGTATAGCAAATTATACAAATTGGCTATAGACATTAAAAAAATATAAAGTAATTGAGGGCAAAGGAACAAAAAATATACCATATGTTATTAAATATAATGAACAAGAAATTGTATTACCTTCTGGTCATTTTGAATAGGTTATTAAGAATAATAAATAGATTAAATAGCAGGTTTATGATATACTTTATGATTTATTGGCATTGAAATATAGAAGTATTGATGATTTACCTAATAGATAGATTATAGTAGAAGATGAAGAATATGATAATGAAGATACATAAGAATAAATCTAAGTGTGATTATGTTCAAAAATTTAAAATATGCTAATAATAATTATATTTTAATAATTGATGGAACTAATCTAGTTATAAGATCATTGTCTATAGCAGAAAGTAGAAATTTAAATTATATATAGATTGCTCTTTCAAGTATTGTATCTGTATTAAGAAAATTTAGACCTAATGAAATATATGTAGTCTTTGATGGATAGAATAGTTGTATTGGAAGAAGAGCTATTTTTGAAGGATATAAATAGAATAGAAGATTAAAAAAGTATCAATTTGAGGACTATATTCAGTTATATGAATTAATTAAATATATGCCGGTTATTTTGTTAAGAATTAATAATATTGAAGGAGATGATGTTATAGCACATATTGCATTAACTAACGAAACAAAGAATAATACTATTTTAATTTATTCTTCAGATCAGGATTTCTTTCAATTGTGTTCTAAAAAAATATCTATATATTCTCCTAATACTAAACTTATAATTACTGAAAGTATTATGCAAGAAAAGTATTAGTGTTATCCAGCTAATTTTCCTATTATTAAAGCTATAATAGGTGATGATTCAGATAATATTCCTGGGCTTAAAGGTGTTGGTATGAAAATATTATTAAATAATTTTCATTAGTTATTTAAGTATTATTAGCCAATACAGGGTGATCTTACAAAGTTTAAATAGATTCTTGAAGTAGGATATTCTCATAATAAGTTATCAAATAAGATATTAAATAATTTTGAAGAGGTAAAAAAGTATTATAAACTTGTAAATTTAAGAAATGGAGTTATCTTAAACCCACAACTCGGTGCAATGTTGCAATAGACTATTGATAATAAAAAGAAGAATTTATAGTTTAACAAGAAGTAGTTTTTGGATTATATAAATAAATTAAATATTTCTAATGATTCAATTAATTCAATTTACTTGACATTAAGTTAGATACATAGTAGGAGGTGAAATTAGTGAATACTGATAAAGACAAGTTCAGTTATGACAAGAAATTTCTTGATAAGATTGTTGTAGCAATGTTGAAAGATGAGAAATTTTTATTGAAGTGCCTTGATTTAGACATAGTTCAATATATAGATAGTGGCACTCATATATATATTATAAAATTTATTTTGGATTTTTATAAAACTTATAGTACTATACCTACAATGGATTCTATTAAGATTAAAATTCAAGAATAGTCAGATGAAATTTTTAAGACTGCAATTACTAATACTTTTGTAAATATCATTAATAGTTTTTAGGAAAATAATTTATAGTTTATTAAAGATAGTGTGATAAATTTTTGTAGATATCAAGAATTGAAATCTGCTTTAATTCAGGCTATAGATTTATTAAAATAGAAAAAGGATTATGATAAAATTTATGATATAATAAATTCTACAAAGTTCAAGGGCATAGATGCTGATTTAGGTAAAGAATATGTTAGTTCATTTTTTGATAGGCATAAACCTGAAAGGTCAACTTGGATTTAGACGCCATGGCCAGTAATCAATAGTATTTTGAGTGGTGGTGCTAAATCTGGAGGATTGCATATTATTTTAGCTCCGCCTGGAGTAGGTAAAAGTTGGTTTTTAGTTAATATCGCAGCTAATGCTTTAAAACTGAATAAGAAAGTTTTATTTGTTACTTTATAGATGACTGAAAATTAGATTGCAGAAAGAATGGATATTAAATTAACAGAAAAACCTAGATAGTGGTTTTATATTAGTTAGAATTTAGCTAAAGCACAAATTATGTTGTAGCCATATAAAGATAATTTAATCATAAAGAAATTTATTGCTAAGCAAACTAAAGTAGGATAGATAGAAACTTTTATTGAGCAATTAAAGTTATTTAATAATTTTATGCCGGAATTACTAATAGTTGATTATGGAGATATTTTAAAGAGAGAAAGTAATAATAATATGTATGATGCATATGGTGATATATTTGTAGGATTGAAGTCTATTGCACAAAAGTATGATATACCTGTTTGGACTGCTACTCAAGGTAATCGTTCATCTATTAATTCAGAATTATTATTGGGTGATAGCACGGCACATTCTATAGAAAAGATATAGATTGCAGATTTTGTGGTTTCAATGTCCAGAACTCAACAAGATAAACTAACTAATACAGCTAGATTTGTAATAGTAAAAAATAGAAATAATATAGATGGTATGGTTTATAATGGTATTGTGGACTTTACAATAGGAAGAATGGAAATGTATTAGAATCATACAAAGAAATCATTATAGGCAAGAGAAAGAATGGATAAAGGTAATATATTGGTTAAAAACAAAGTTCGTGATGAATTATAGATTTTAAGAAACAAAAATAATATTAATGGAGGTAATGTTAATGAAGAAAATTAAAATGCACTAGTAGGCAAAGGATTCTATTAAACTTGGTATAGATAAATTGACAGAGTTAGTTAAATCAACTCTTGGCCCTAAGGGTAGAAATGTTATTATACAAAATAATTTCAGTAAGCCTATAATTACTAATGATGGTGTGACCATAGCTAAACAAGTTGAATTTGAAGATTTATTTGAAAATTTAGGAGCTACATTATGTAAATAGATTGCAGAAAAAACTAATATGTAGACTGGAGATGGAACTACTACAGCTATTGTATTAGCACAATCAATTATTCATTAGGGATTATAGATGATTAATAAAAGAGGCACTAATGTTATTTTTTTACAGAAAGCCTTAGAAAAATATTGTAATTTAGTAGTTGATTATATAAGGAGTTTGGCAAAAGACATAACTAATAAGAAATAGATAGAGGATATAGCAACAATTTCTGCTAATAACGATAAATAGATAGGAAGAATTATTTCTATGGCAATAGAACAAGCCGGTATCGATGGAGTTATTAATGTTGATGAATCCAAAACAATAGAGACTTGGTTAGAAAAAGTTGATGGTATGTAGATAGATAGTGGTTATTTATCACCTTATTTTATTAATGATGAAGTAAAATTATAGTGTGAATTAGAAGATGTATATATAATGGTATATGATTCAAAGATTTATGCTGTAAATTAGATATTAACAGTATTAAAGAATGTAGTTGCTCAAGGTGCGTCTCTATTAATTTTTGCTGAAGATATAGAAGGTCAGGCATTAGCAACTTTAGTACTAAACGCAGCCAAAAATATTGCTAAAGTCTGTGCAGTAAAATTACCGGGATTAGGTGAAAGTAGAAGAGATATTGCTGAAGATATATGTGTTTTAACTGGGGCTAGGTATATGTCTAAAGAATTAGGTGTTAAATTAGATCAAGAATCTGTTTTAGATTATTTAGGCTTTGCAAAAAAAGTTATTGTTAAGTCTGATTCAACAATTATTAGAGAAGGTAATGGTGAAAAAGAATAGATAAAGAAAAGAATACAAGCAATTAAACATAAGTTGTAGTTAGCTGAGAATGTATTCGAGCAAGAGCGATATCAGAAGCGTATAGCTAAATTATTAGGGGGGATTTCAGTAATACATTTAGGTGCACAATCAGAGATGGAATTAAGAGAGAAAAAATTTAGAATGGAAGATGCTATAAATGCTACTAAGGCTGCGATTGAATAGGGTATTGTTATAGGTGCAGGAAGTTCTTTAATTAAAGCATCTAAAATTTATTTATAGAGTTTAAAACAAAATAATGAATTAACTTAGGAAGAAAGAATAGCTATTGACATTTTGGAAAATTGTTTAATATATCCGGCTAAACAAATTATATATAATAGTGGTGTAGATGATCAAGTTGAGATTAATGATATAATTAAACAAATTGTTAATGATACTAATAATCTTTTAGGTTTTAATGCTTTAACTTGTAAATTATAGAATTTAAGATAGGCAGGTGTTATTGACCCCGTAAAGGTTGTTAGATGTGCATTACAGAATGCAGTATCGGTGGCAAGTTTATTTTTAACAACTGATGGAATAATCATTGAATAGGTTGAACAAAATCAAAACAATATTAAATTATAATAGGAGAGAAAAAAATGAAATTAACTAATACCTGGAAACATTTAGTGGTAGGTGCATTAGCAGGATTAATTATTGGATTTATAATTAAATTATTTGCTGTATTTGAATTACAGTGGTTCTGTGCTTTTGCATTTACGTTAATTACTATTGTTTGGGAAAACAATCAAAGATTAAGAACTATGGGTGAAAAGATTGAAAATGAAAGTGTATCTGAAAAGAAAAAATGGAATTGGTTTGATAGTTTAATTGATTTGCTAGTTGCGAATGCTGCGTTTTATTTAATATACTTAACTATATTGTAATTTAGTAGGAGGATTGTATGGACAATAAAGACAATATAAATGTCCTCAAACAAGATGATTTTAAGTTAGAAATTTATCATGGTAAAGAATTAATTGTAGATGATAAAAGTGTGAATTCTGTATATTATGAATTAAATGATTAGATATTTTATGAACCTAATCAAAAAGACAATCTGGGAAATATTTATATTATTTTATATGATAATACAAATTTTAATTTAAAAAAACTATTACAGAACGATTTTAGAATAGAACTAAAAGTATTATCAATGTTTTAGTAGGATTATAAAGCAGTCCATTAGTATAGATTTTATATCAATAATAAATTTGGGATTTCTCAAAATTTTTCTTCTAATGGCGGGAATGTTTCATGTATTAAATTATCTGGAGTAATTAATAATTTTGAAATTATTAAATAAAGGAGACAAAATAAATGGGTGCAACAGGAAGTATTTCAAAAATGGATTTTTCAGCGAAAATATATAATATAAGTAATAGTGTAATTATTGGTAGTAATTCTATAAAAAGTGTAGAATTTAAATTAAATAATGTAAGCAATATTAGATATGCAGGAATGTTAAATATTGGTTTTTATGATTATAATAATATTAATTTGATTTCTTTATTAAATAGTTTTTATACCTAGAATTTAAAACTTGATTTAAATATTCCAACAACAAATTCTATACATCAATATACATTTTAGTTAGGTCGATAGTTTCAAATTCAATAGCAATTTGATTCTAGTAATACTTCAAGTGAGTCTGCTTCAATATTAATTAATGTACCTGTAACTAATTTTATCGTTAAGTAATAATATGATAGAATTAAATACAATACAAAAATAGATTTGGGAACAAAACTATAAAGGGCCTAATGATAAAACAGTCTAGGACACATTTCGTCGTGTAGCGCATACTATAGCACAAGTTGAGGCTTAGGATATTAGATAGAGCATTGAATAGTAGTTTTATAATTTAATGAGTAATTTTTAGTTTTTACCGGGTGGCAGAATATTAGCTAATGCAGGTGTAGATGAAAGGAAGAAAACTACTTTATATAATTGTTATGTTTATCATCCTTATGATTTTGGTATTCGAGATATTGATTCTATGAGTGGTATATTTGAAAGTTTAAAACAGAGTGCAAAGATATTAGCAAGCGAAGGCGGTTTGGGTATAAATTTGGGGTTTATTAGACCTAATGGTGCTTTTATACATGGCACAGGTGTACGGACGCCTGGTGCAGTGAAATTTATGTAGTTGTGGGATAAGGTTAGTGAAATTATAACCCAGGGAACATATAAAAAGATTGAAGATAAATATAGTAAAATAGCTAAAAGAAAAATAAGAAAAGGTGCTATGATATCGGTTCTTTCGATAGCTAATTCTTAGATTAAATAGTTTATAACTTCCAAACAAATTGCAGATAAATTAACACGATTTAATTTGTCAGTTTTGGTATCTGATAAATTTATGAGTGCTGTATAGAAAAATTAGATGTGGCAATTAGTTTTTCCAGATTTATAGTATTCTAAATATGCAGAATAGTGGGATGGTGATTTAGATAACTGGATAAGACGAGGCAAGCCTGTAGTTGTATATGAAGAAATACCGGCGAGAGATTTATGGGATTTATTAATGATTTCTGTATATAATCACAATGAGCCCGGTATATTATTTTATGATACTATAAATAATAATAATCCTATTAGTTATTGTGAAAGAATAATAACAACTAATCCGTGTTCAGAGATACCTCAGCCTTCAGGAGTGTGTGATTTAGGATATTTAAATTTAGTAAAATTTTATGATGAACAAACTCAATAGTTTAATTGGGATAGATTTTAGTATGCTATTAAGTTGGGTGTTATCTTTTTAGATAATGTTTGTGATATAAGTTATGTTCCTATACCTGAATATTATGAAAAAGTTTTATAGAAAAGGAGAATAGGGTTAGGTGTTATGGGATTAGGTTCATTACTTATGATGTTAGGATTAAGGTTTGGTTCAAATTAGGCAATATAGTTTACTGATAAATTATTTAAATTTAAAGCTGAGCATTAGTTATATACTTCAGCGGCTTTAGGCGCAATCAAGGGTTCTTTTAAATTATTTGATAAGTAGAAATATTTTACTTCTAAATATTGGTATGAAATACCTATTAGTTATAAAGTTAAACGTGAAATAGAGGATATAGGATGTATGCGAAATTCAGTAAGGTCAGCCAATGCACCTACTGGAACGATTGCAATTTTTTCTGGGCAAGTTTCTAATGGAATTGAGCCAGTATATATGAAGTAGTATATTAGATGGATGATTGTAACACAAGATGAAATTCAATAGTTATTATAGAAGCATGAAGATTTAATTATTCCTAATCCATTTAATGGTGAATGGTTTGAAACTGATGTATTTAAATTTAAACATAAGGGTAATCAATAGGTATTATAGGGCACTATTGATAATCAATTATATTAGATTGACAAATCAAGAGGATTAATTAAAGCTATTTTAGTTTAGGATTATGGATGGAAATATGTTAAATAGCATAATTTATCTCAGAATGGCGTAGTAGAAACTAAGGATTTGACCGTTTCTGATCATATTAATATGCTTGCCACTTCAGCCAAATATGTTGATCAAAATCAATCTAAAACTATTAATATACCTGAAGATTATCCTTATGAAGATTTTAAAAAAGTATATATGTAGGCTTACAAAAAAGGCATAAAAGGCGTAACAACTTATAGAGCAGGAACTATGGCTTCTGTATTGGAAGAGAAAAAAGAAGAGAATAATTTAGAATAGTTATATAAACAAGATTAGAATGTTATTTTATCTGATGTAAAGTTGCCAGATAAAACATATGCTTTACAATATAAAATAAAAGATAAAAACAAAAAGAAGTGGTATATTACTTTGTCATTTATAGATAAAGAGTTGACTATACCTGTGGCTATATTTATAAGAACTAACAGTAAATAGTCAACTTAGATAACAGATAAAATTATTTAGTCTTTATAGAAATTATTGTTAAATTCAGGAATTAGAAAATAGTTGGTTTAGGAACAGAAATTAAAATGTGAAAATCAAAGTAATGTAGACAAAATAGGTAGATTTATAGGTATGGCTTTAAGACATAATATTCCTATTAATAAAATTATTGATATTTTATAGATTAATTCAGATGGTTTATCTACTTTATCTTTTCATATAAGAAAAATATTATCTCAGTATATTAAAAATGGTACTAGAGTTGAAGGTAAGAAATGTCCTCAGTGTGATAGTGATAATTTAGTATATCAAGATGGTTGTGTTACTTGTCTAAATTGTGGATATGGCAAATGTCAATAAAAAATATAAATAATGGAGGTGAATGTGAGAAGAAAATTTAGATTTGAATAGTAGAATAATAATATAAATAATAATATAGAAAATAATGGTCAAACTGAACAACCAAAACAAACAAATACAAGTCTTGTTAAATCAATAAATGATAGGATTTATTTTTATAAAGATGTAGATTAGTCTTCTATGCTAGAATTAAAATAGCAAATTGAAACTTAGAATAAATTATTTGATAATATATCAATACAACTTGAATAGTTACAAATGCCTATATCGCCAGTAATACATTTACATATTTCATCTTGGGGAGGAGATGCTTTTTGTGGATTACATTTGTATGATTTTTTAAAAAATAATAAATATCCTATTTATACATATATTGATGGATTTGTAGCATCAGCTGCGTCATTGATTTATTTAGCTGGCACAAAAAGATAGATGAGTGATAATTCTTTTATTTTGGTTCATCAATTATAGAACTGGTTTGTAGGAAATTTTAGTCAACTATAGGATCATTATAATACTTGTCAAAAAATAATGAATAAATTGAGATGTGTTTATCTACATTAGTTAGATATATAGTAGGCATAGTTAAATGAATTATTAAAGCATGATTTGTGGCTTAATAGAGAGTAGGCTATGAAGTATGGATTTATAAAATAAAAAAAATTATGTTAAATTTTATTATGGAGATGTAATTATTTATAATGGATAAAAATGATTTTCTTAGAATTTGGGTATATGATAGACACAATGGTATATATAAAGTCTATGTACCCTATATATATTTAAAAGAGTTTAAGGCGTTTGCTAAAGAAAACAATATAGAATTAAAATAGTGCACAACATATTATTATGGTAAAACTTATGTAGCTATTGATTTTATATTTAAAAAATAGTATTTTGAATTAATTAATCAATATATTAAATAGTTAAATAAAAAATAGAAATTAAAAATAAAATAGGAGAAAAAGAATAATGCTATATCCATCCCCACAGTTAAAAAAAATTTTAAATAACTATAAAAAGTTGTCTAATGAAGAACAAATGTAGTTAATAGATGATTATTTATATGGAGATCATAGGACTTCTGAAAGAGCTGCAACGAAGTTAATTAATAGTTTATCACATTTATTTGCTGATTTAATTACTAAAAATTCACGTAAGTTTGAAAGATTTGCTTCTTAGTGGACATTTGATGATATATTTGATGAAATGGTTTTGGCTTTTTTAAAATCATTGAAAAGATATAATAAGAATACATCTAATTTGACCACATGGGCAACGCAAGTAGTTAGACCTATAATTAATAATGCTGAAAGTATTTTGGGAAATAAACATAAAGGTGGCAAATAGTTTATTAGTATAAACGAGCCTGATATATATGATTTTATATAGGATAAAGGTTAGGATATTTTACAAAAATATAAAGATGAGCAATAGAAGAATAGAATTCGTGATGCAATAGATAAACTACCAAAAGATGAAAGAGAAATTATTGAAAATTTTTTTGGTTTTGTTGAGCCTCCTAAGCGATGGCTTAATAAGTATGGTAAAGTGAGCACAATTGCTATGGCTAAGGACTTAGGAGTGCATCCTGAGACTATAAGAACAAAAATAAAAAGAGCTTTAGCTAAACTATCTAGATATTTAAGATAGGAACAACAAAAAGAAACATTATATAAAAAATCAAGAGGGAGATAACATATTATGACAATGAAATATAGTGATAGAACATAGACTATAAGGGCATATAAAGAAAAACTAAAAAAATTATATGAAAATAATAATGAATAGGAGGATAATGAAATGAATATTACATTTCATAAAAAGAATTAGTAGAAAGAAAAGAAAAATTAGAATCTTGAAGTAATAGAATAGGAAAATAAATAGACTGATAAGGATAATATTATAATTCAGTAGTCTACTGAAATTATAGAATAGAAGACTGAATAGAATATTACAGATAATACTGTGATTGAGTAGAATGTTGAAGAAAATAATAGTATAGAACAAGAATAGTTATAGAATTAGGATAATATTGAATAGTCTGAAGATATAGATAATAAAGACGAATAGAATAAGCCAAGAAGAGGAAGACCAAGAAAAAACTAAAAATAAATTCGGCATTTTGACAAAAATGAGTTATAATATAAGTATACATT
>DAOLQA010000003.1:0-30591 GCA_035417885.1 bacterium | reverse complement strand
ATAGAACATTAATGACAAGGGGAATGAGAGGATGCTATATATTTTGCCTAGATAAAAATTTGCAAGAGTATTTTAAAAAAAGAATAAATGATGCAAATATATAATTTAATAATAATATAATGAATAAAAAAAGTATAATAATTGCAGTTTCAATAGTAGTTTTATTAGTTGTAGTGATTGTTCTTGCAACAACCAAACAAAATAATAACATAGTTAACAATGTTAGCAATGTTGATAGCACAAATAATGCTAGCAATTCAAATAACATTAATAATTTAAATAATGTTGATTTTAAATCAATCTCTTATTATATAGATGATCAAGAAGTAAAAATTGATGGATCTAAAATTCAATATTTTGGGAATGATTTAAGACAAGATTTAAACAATGATGGTTTAGAAGATGTTGCATTTTTAATTACAGATAACTCAGAAGGATCAGGTGTTTTTTACTATTTAGTTGCTGCTATTAATACTGGGAATGGCTATACTGGGACAAATGCAATTTTTATAGGTGATAGAATAGCTCCTCAAACAATTAACTATGCTAATAATGAGATAGTTGTTAATTATGCTGATAGAAAGCCAGATGAACCATTTACAACAGCTCCAAGTGTTGGTATTTCTAAATATGTTATGCTAGAAAACTCTAAATTAGTAGAAGATAAAAAATAAAATAAAAATAATAAGGTGCAGTATTGATTTACTGCACCTTATTTATTCTCTATGCACTAAAAGTTAGTGCAGGAGAATAAATATTATAAGCGCTAACATTGCTTACAGCATCAATACCAGCCATATTCTCATAAGCTTTTATACTTAATGAGAATCTGTCATTTTTATAATTGATGCCTGCAAATGTTAATCCAGTAGCATACCAATTAGATAAAAGTATGTCTGGATACATTATTATTGCGTTGATTATTTCTGCCCCAGAGAGAGAAAATCTATATGTAAGGTCTAGAAGTTGCTCTCTACTAGCATTAACAGAAAATCCCTGCAATGCTCTCGGAAAGAGAATAGCAACAATATACTTTTGTTTTGCTTTGCCCAGAAATTCAAAATGTCTACTATCAGGGGCAATTGTAATCTTATTTTCTTTACAATTTTTTATATAATTGCAGAAAATTCTGTTTTTAAACAAATCTGTATATTGTTTTGCAACAGCTTCAAGTCCATTTCTTACTATGTTATCTATATTATCACTATCTATTTTGCAAACGATTGGTAGATATATATTTTTTAAAATATTATTAATACTATCATCTTTGGCTATCATAGCTATTTGTCTTTCTGTTTCATGCTTGAACCATTCTGGTGTCACGCATGGATCTTTGATGTTTGCTAATGAAAGCCTGTATTCATAATCTTCTATGTTTTTAACAGCAGGATTAGATAGGCAGAAATGTCTTTCTGTATTTGTTGTTTGGGATAACAAATTTTTTGTAATTCTTCTTCCTGTTGTATCAAAAAGCTCTGTTGTGTTGTTGTTTTCAAAAAAGATTTGGAAGATTTCTCCTCTTTGAATCTTTTTTGCATTTTCTTCACCAATGTTTTTTAGGAGGGCGTTTAACTCTCCCATCGTCCAGCGACTTGCAGCGAATGCTTGCTTATCCATAATGATCTCCTTTGGGCTACATTGCCCATTGAATTTTTCCCCTAACCCGGGGATTGGGAGGTTTATTAAACCATGATTATTTCAGCACATTTTTATATTTTTTGCAAGGTTTTAAAATAAATAAAAAGCTCCAAGCAATTTTTTGCGAGGAGCTTATTTTTCTATACCAGTCTTAAGAACTGTAATATAGCAACTATAGTCCATAATGCAGTTGTAATATGCATCCACTTTTCCTTGTTATATATTGCTGTAGTTTCTGAAGATACAGCAGTTATCATATTCATACATCCAAGTATGAATATGAACATTCTACTGCCTCCGATGTTAGTAAATCCAACTGCAAAAAGCACAATGCAGGAAACGCTTAACACTAAGTAAACAAGCAATGATAAAATTTTCTCATCTAGTTTTTCCGAGTTCATTTTTTCTCCTTTGTTTATTGCTATATAGCAATAAACATTTAAGATTTAATATTATAGATAACATACTATAGTAAATATGTAAAGTTTATTATAAAAATTTTTATTCTATGATATAATTTTCATACTAAATAATTAATAATGTAGTTATGAACTTGTTTATTCTTATTCCATCAATTTTATTAATTCTACTTGCACTTATTATTATTTTTAGAAAATCAATAAAACAATTTTTACTTTGGTTATATAATCTTTTAATTGATGTTTTTAAATCTATATTAAAAACAATAAGTAGTAATAAAATTATAAAAGCATTTTTTGATAATCATCCCAGATTCAAAAAGTTTCTAAATGACAGGTTTGATAAAAATAGTAAATATGGATTAAAATTGACAATCTTTTTATTCACAATACTTATATGTATTATATGGTTTATTTCTATCGGCGAGGGGTATATTAATCAGGAACTAGTATTTCAATATGATCTTAGATTGAACAATTTATTTTTATTTTTTAGAGATCAACACTTAATAAATATATTTACTTTTATAACAAACATTGCAGATTCAAAAATGATATTAGCAGGGGCTGCATTATTTTCTATATTTTTATATATTTCTAAAAATAAAGAATATATATTTCCATTTTTTATTTCAATAGGTAGCGCTTCTATACTAGATTCTTTATTAAAAATTATATTCAACAGGCCAAGACCAAGCATAAGTTTTTATGCTGAATCCAGTGCCTCATTTCCAAGTGGCCATGCAACAATAGTTGTAGCATTTTTTGGGTTTATTTGTTATTTTCTTGTAAAAAATTCTAAGAAAAACAGAAATAAGATTTTATATATTATTGCTTTTATTATAATTTCTATTCTTGTAGGTTTTAGCAGACTTTATTTAGGTGCTCATTATCTGACCGATGTGTTAGGTGGATTTTTGCTTGGTTTAATTAGCTTATTGTCTTCAATATGTATTTCTGAATTATTCTTTATAAAAAATAATAAAAATAAAAATTTAAAAAATTTTTATCTATTTGTATTAGCATTTATTCTATTGTTGGTATCTTTTACATTATTGTTTAAACAAAAAATAAATCCATTAAAAGTATCTTTTTCAAAAAATATTAATATGCAGTATGTAAATTCTGATATAAATAAACAATTTGATAGTAATAAAATATCTAAATATTCTGAACAATTATCTGGCCAGGTAGAAGAACCAATTTCTTTTATAATTATTGCGAATAGTGATACTGATTTAATAAATTTATTTAACAAAGCTGGTTGGGAATTAGCTCAAAAACCAACATTACAATCAGTAATTAATGTTATTATTGCAGCAATAAAAAACAAACAAGATTCATCAGCTCCTATGACGCCATCTTTTTGGAATACTCAGGTTCATAATTTTGGTTTTGAAAAAGCAACAATAGAAAATACTTCGAGGAAAAGGCATCATGCTAGATTCTGGGAAACTAATATATTAATAGATGGTAAAAAAGTCTATTTAGGTACAGCAAGTTTAGACATTGGTATAAAATGGGGCATAACACATACAATAGCACCAGACATAGATACTGAAAGAGATTTTTTATTTAATGATTTAAATCAAACAGGATTAATAAAAAAATATAATAAACAATTATTTGTTCCCCCAACACTTGGTAAAAATTTTGCAGGAGATGCATTTTTTACGAATGGTGAGGCATATATGATTGAATTATAAATAAAAAAGTATTATAATACTTTTTGTTTTTGTTTTTAAATTTTAGATTTATATATTATTATGAAACATTTGTTACAATATTTAAAAAAATATATACCATGGATTCTATTAGTTTTTGTATTAATTGGTGCACAAGGATTTGCAACATTGTCTCTACCAGACTATACATCAAAAATAATTAATGATGGTATTGCAAAAAATAATATGCAAGCTATTTGGTCAAATGGTTTAAAAATGTTAGCAATTACTGTATTAGCTGGCATTTTTGCTGTTGGGGTAGGATATTTAGCTTCAAAAATTGCTGGTGGTTATGCAAAAAAAATACGTGAGGAAGTTTTCAAAAAAGTAGAAAATTTTTCATTAAGTGAGTTTAATACATTTTCATCATCTTCTTTAATAACTCGTGCTACAAATGATATACAGCAAATACAAAATATATTTTCTATACTATTAAGATTAGTATTAATAGCTCCAATAATGGGAATTGGTGCTATTGTTAAAGCATACAAATTAGCTCCAAGCATGTCGTGGATTATAATAGTTGCAATATCTATCTTATTGGTTTTAATCATTGCAATATTTTTTATAGCTGTCCCAAAGTTTAAAGTTATACAAAAACTTGTAGATAAGATAGGGCTTCAAATCAAAGAAATGATAAGTGGTGTAAGGGTGATAAGAGCATATAATAAAGATGAATTAATACAAAATAAATTCGATGAAATTAACAAACAATCAACAAAATTAAATCTTTTTGTAACTCGTTTTATGGGTATATTGGCACCAGTTATGACATTGATTATGGGTTTAACATCAGTTGGTATTGTATGGTTTGGGTCTCATCTAATAAATCAAAATTTATTAGAAGTTGGTGATATTCTCGCTCTTATACAATATATTACTCAGGCAATAATGGCATTTTTAATGTTTTCTGTTATATTTATTCTCATACCAAGAGCTGCAGTATCTATAAAAAGAGTTGAAGAAGTATTGACAGTTGAGCCATCTATAAAAGATCCACAAAATCCAAAACATTTTTCAAATAATATGGCTGGATCTATTGAATTTAAAAATGTTGGTTTTAGGTATGAAGATTCAGAGCAAACAGTTTTAGCAAATATTTCATTTATAGCTAATCCTGGGAAAGTCACAGCTATTATAGGTGGCACAGGTAGTGGTAAAACAACATTGTTAAATTTAATACCAAGATTATATGATGTATCTTCTGGCGCAGTTTTAATAGATGGAATTGATGTAAGAGATGTAGAGCAAAAAGAATTAAGAGATGCTATAGCATATGTTCCTCAAAAAGCTCAGTTATTTTTTGGGACAATTAAAGATAATATGCTTTATGCTAGAGAGAATGCTACAGATGCAGAAATATATAAAGCATTAGATATAGCTCAAGCTACAGAATTTGTAAATTTACTGCCCAAAAAACTAGATGATGATGTATCCCAAGGTGGTAGTAATTTATCAGGAGGGCAAAAGCAAAGATTAACAATAGCTAGAGCTATATTAAAGAGATCAAAAATATATTTATTTGATGATTGCTTTTCAGCATTAGATTTTAAAACAGATGCATTAGTTAGAAATGCTTTAAATAAAGAATTAAGTGATGCAACAATTTTAATAGTAGGACAAAGAATTAGCACGATCATGGGAGCTGATAATATAATAGTATTAGATAATGGTAGAATTGCTGGCCAGGGTAAGCATGAATATTTATTAAAGACTTGTTCTGTATATCAAGAAATTGTAGCAAGTCAATTATCAGAAAAAGAAATTAATAATACAACAAAATAATATGGCAAACGAGAATAAACAAGGTTTAAGAGGTGGTAGGAGAAGAGGAAGAATGTCGACCGAAAAACCTAAAGATTTTAAAAATGCATCCAAAAAACTTCTAAATTATCTTAAACCATATAAGACTATATTTATTTTTTCTATTATATTAGCTACTTTAAGCACCGTATTTAGTATTTTAAATCCAAAGATTCTTGGAGAGATGACTGATACTATTGTTAAAGGAATAGAAAGCAATAAAGGTATAGATTTTCAAGCATTAGGTAAGACAGCTCTTATTTTGTTATCTTTATATATTGCTAGTGCGATATTTAATTATATTGAATTATGGTTGATGTCTTCTGCATCACAACAAATAACATATAATTTGCGTAAAGATATTGTTTCAAAAATATCTAGATTGCCATTAAAATATTTTGATTCTAGTCAGAGAGGTGATGTTGTCAGCCGTGTTACTAATGATGTTGAAACAATAAGCCAAAATTTAAACCAAAGTCTAGTTCAACTTTTAGAGTCAATTATAAAAGTAATCGGAATATTGATAATTATGTTGACTACAAGTTGGCAATTATCGCTAATTGCAATATTGATATTGCCTATTAGTTTTCTTTTTGTTAGAGTCATTATGAAAAAATCACAGAAAAATTTTGAAATTCACCAACAAGCTCTTGGTGATATGGATGGCCACATAGAGGAAATGTTTTCAAATCATTTGATTGTAAAAAGCTTTAATGGAGAGAATAAGTCAATAAGGAAATTTAATTCTATCAATGAGAATTTATATGAGAGTAATTGGAAATCTCAATTTTTAGCAGGTTTAATGATGCCTATTATGTCAGTTGCTAATAATCTTGGTTATGTAGGAGTTGTACTTGTTGGCGGAAGAATGGCTATATCTGGTAAGATAACTATTGGAGATATTCAAGCTTTTATTCAATATATGAGTCATTTTACACAGCCTATTACTCAAGTTGCTAATATTACAAATATACTTCAATCAACAGTAGCAGCAGCAGAAAGAATATTTGAATTTTTAGCTGAAGAAGAAGAAAAACCAGAAATAGATGTTATACCAGCTCCAGAACATGTAAATGGAGAAGTTGTATTCAATCATGTTTATTTTAGTTATAATAATGAAGAAGCTATAATTAAAGATTTTACTGCATATATAGAACCAAAATGTAATGTAGCAATAGTTGGTCCAACTGGTGCAGGTAAAACAACAATAGTGAATCTTTTAATGAGATTTTATGATATTGATAAAGGTTCCATATCAATAGATGGTATTGATATTGATAAAATGAGCAAAAAAGATGTTCGTCAAATGTTCGGAATGGTGTTACAGGATACGTGGTTATTTAGTGGAACAGTTGCTGAAAATATAGCATTTGGTAAACCAAACGCAACTCAAGATGAGATAATAAAAGCTGCTAAAGAATCTTATGCAGACCATTTTATAAGAACCCTCCCTAATGGTTATAATACAATAATAGAAGATTCTATAGATAATATATCAGCAGGAGAAAAGCAACTTTTAACAATAGCCAGAGCTTTATTAGCTGATCCTCCAATGTTAATATTAGATGAAGCTACTAGTTCTGTTGATACTAGAACAGAAATTGCTATACAAGCAGCGATGGATAAACTAACAGATAACAATAAAACAAGTTTTGTAATAGCACATAGATTATCTACAATAAAAAATGCAGATTTAATATTAGTAGTCAAAGACGGAAATATTGTTGAACAAGGTAAGCACGAGGAATTACTTGCAAAAAATGGTTTTTATGCATCTATATACAATAGCCAATTTGCAGAATAATACTCATGTTACTTTTCTCTTTATTTTGCGTTATAATTAGAATAATAATAAATAATAAACAAATATATGAAAAAAATAATACCAATATCAATTGGGGTATTATTGATAGTGGGAGGAATAATATACATTGTAAGTACAAACAAATCAGCACCTCAAGAAGCTACGAACGATAATAATATTATAGCAGATGTGACATTCAATTGTGACAATAATAAAAGTATACATGCCCTATTTTTTAATGGGAAAGTAGAACTTACATTAAGTGATGGTAGGAACATGTTGATTCCACAGGCAATTTCTGCATCTGGTGCAAGATATGCAAACCAAGATGAATCATTTGTCTTTTGGAATAAAGGAGATACTGCTTTTATAGAAGAAAATGGTAATACTACATTTAATAACTGTTCAACAGCAAATACAAGAGAACAAATTCAATATGACAATGCTGATTATGGTTTTAGCGTTCTACTACCAAGCACATGGAAAGGATTTTCTATAATTTCTGACAAATGGTCTGGTAATTATTATGATTCTTATGGAGCAATAGCAAATAAGGTTGAACAAGGTCCATTAATATCTATAAGACATCCAGAATGGACAAAAGAAAATCCAAGGCAAGATATACCAGTTATGGTATTTATATCAGAACAATGGGATAATATGCAAGCAGATAAGTTCCATATAGGTGCTGCCCCAATAAATCCAAGAGAATTAGCTAGAAACGATAAATATATTTTTGCTCTTCCAGCTAGGTATAATTATTCATATTTAACAGGTTATGAAGAAGTAGATAATATTATAAATAATAATGCAGTAGTTGATACATCATGGTTAAATATAAAATCAGCAATAGAAAATTGTAATGTTAAAGATATAATGCAAGCACATAGTCTGCTAGTTTCAGCAACATTAAAAGATGGAACAAAAATAACAGGATATGAACCCAAAATAGATGATATTATGGATGTTGTAAATACCTCAAAAGATAAATGTGGGGATATAACAATCGCGACAGAATAATTAAATAATATTAATTATATGAAAAAAGCATTTTTATTTATATTATTTTCCCTACTTACTATACAAGTTGAAGCATCAGATTTAGATAATATTGATACTGGTGCTTGCACTATGGAATATGATCCAGTATGTGCAGAAGTTCAGATTGAGTGTATAAAAGCCCCATGTGATCCAGTTTATCAAACATTTAGCAACATGTGCCAAATGAGAAAAAATAAGCTAGCAAAATTTTTATATAAAGGTAGATGTGAAGATGGCTATAGTGCTAGCAATATCCCCAGATGTATAGGTGGTCTAAATGGTCAGAAATGTGGATATGGTACAACACAAATAGTAGACCCATGCTTGTTAAGTGATAATACTAGTAGAAGAATTTGTGCAGATAGTTTAATGAGTCAGGAAGACAGAAACAGAATAGAAGAATATGTAAGAGATAATATATCTAAGATATCAAATGATTTTGGGATTCATGAAGTATTGGGAGGGAAGTTTTATGTAACAAACATGTATTGGGTTTATGAGGATAATTTAAATTTACTTCAAGTAGAATATGAGGATGGGCATGTATCATATATTGCAAATTTATTTGCTTTTACTAATGTTTTAGAAAAAACAAAAGACAACCCATATGGTATAAAAGTAGATTTGTTTTATTTAGTAAAAGATAATGGTAAAGAAGTAGATAAAAAAAATGATGATAAAAATATTATAGAAGAATATATTAAAAACAATATAACACAAATAGCAAAAAATTATGGTATAGAAAGCAGCTATGGCAAGCAGTTTTATATTATAGGAGAAATTAATTGGATTAATGATAATAATTTAAGATTTGAATTTAGTGATGGATATAATAATTATACAGTTGAAATCACTACCCATTTGGAGCCGTCAGGTGTTGTAAAAATAGATAATTTACAAATGATAAAGGAAAATGAAATAATCCAGGAAAGTGTAAAGACAAATCTAGTAAAAGAACCAATAGCAAAAAAACGAACTATTTTTGTAAGAATAAAAGAGTTTTTTAGGAGTATATTTAAGCCAAAAATGAAAAATAAGTAATATACAATATATAATATGGCATTTAAAGATAATGCCATATTTATATTATTGCACCAAAATGTTAATTTCATTCGTATAATATATATCATTAACCAAAAAATATGAAAACATATAAAGATTTTTTAAAAGGAATAAAACAAAAAGAGCCAAGTAAGACTCTTTTTGATAGAATAATACAAAATATAAAAGCAGAGGAGAATTTTATTATATTGAGAAGGAAAATTATGTTTATTTCCATCAGTACAATAATATCTATGTCTTTATTTATATTTTCTATTGTTCTTATCAGAAATAAGGCAGTAGAAACAGGTTTTTCATCCTTTTTTTCATTAATCTTTTCAGATTTTAATATAATTTTACAGAATAGGAAGAATTTTATAATTTCACTACTTGAAACTATACCAATAACTAATGTAATATTATCATTATTAATAGGAGCTATGTCATTCTTCTTTATAAAAGTTTTTCTGCAAGTTATCAAGATATTTAATAATTATAAACAAAATAATAATTACAAACTAATAAATTAAAATTATGGAAGAAAAAAATAATATTGGACCAGAAAAAATTAATATTATAAGTGATGTATTTAAATCAAAAGCATTTAAGATTGTTGGAGGCGTAATCTTATTCTTAATAATTTTATTAATTACATTCAGTTTTGGCGTCCATATAGGTTTTGAAAAAGCAAACTTTTCATATAATTGGCGAGATAATTATAATAACAATATATTACAGCACGGAATGGAGCCACCTTTTAATGAGAGATTTAAAGATCAAAATATGGGATTTATAAACTCAAATGGGTCTGCTGGAGAGATTATAATGATTAATAATGATGGATCACTAGTAATAAAAGATATAGATAATACTGAAAAGATAGTAATTATAGATGATGATACAACTATCAGAATGTTTAATCAAAATGTTGGAAAACAAGATCTAAAGGTTGGACAAAAGGTTGTTATAATAGGAGAACCAAATAGTTCTGGAGAAATAGAAGCTAAATTAATAAGGATAATGCCAGAGCCATTAAACAAATAAAGATATTAATATGTCTAAAAAAATTTTGCAGCAAATAACAAAACATAAAATAATTGTCCCATTAGTTATTTTGACTCTTGGTTTGGGTATATATTTTATAGTAAGAGCATCTGGAAACCAATCAAGCGGAGCAATAGAATATACAATTGGTACAGTTGAAAAAGGGACAATAATATCAACTATATCTGCCACTGGGCAGGTTAATGCTTCGAGTCAGTCAGATTTAAAAACAACTGCATCTACTACCGTATTGCAAGTCAATGCAAAGGAAGGTGACAAGGTAAAGGCAGGTGATGTTTTGATTATTCTTGATTCATCTGATATAGATAAGCAGATACGAAATGCGAGGATTAATTTAGAGACAGCACAAAATAATTATAAAAAAGCTATTGATGGGCCAACTGAGTTACAACTAGCTCAAGCACAAAGTTCTCTACAAAACGCTAAAGATAATGTAGAAAAATTGAAAATTTCTCAACAGACTACATATAATCAAACACTTGAATCAAAAGAAAATGCAGAAACGGCATTAGAAAATTCATATACATCAGCCCTAAATACTATAGATGCAGCTTTTATGGGATTTAGCAATATAATGAATGATTTAAGGACAGTTTTATATCTTACAAATGAATTATTACCTCAAGATATAACTGGTGACCCTACAAAGGATGTAAATTTAATTGACTTAAGTCAGTTTTATAATGTAGAGATACCAAAGTATTGGGAGGATATTTCAAATTCTTATGTTTTTGATACTGATGCTGATAAAGATACATTTATTACATTAGCTAAAAAAGCAACATTAGCATATAAAAATGCAAGGACTATTTATGATACAAATGTTGTTGGATACAGGAACTTAAGTAAAAGCTCATCAAAAGAAGAAATAGGAAGTTTTTTAGATAATGCAATTAATACAGCAGAAACTATTACAGAAGCCACACGAAATTTAAATAACTTATATAATTATTTTATTGATTATAGTAACCAAAGGAAGAGGACACTTTATTATAATATAAATACATATAATACATTATTAAAGCAAGATACATCGTCAGCAAACTCATATTTATCTCAGCTTATATCTGCTAAAACCGGTGGATCTGGTATAGTAACAGCAAAAAAGAATTTGGATGATATAAATACAAGCCTTGCAAATTTAATTAAGAATCAGCCAATAGATTTAGCTGCAGCTCAGAGTAATTTAAAAATACAGGAAGCTTCATATAAAGAGTTAATATCACCACCTGATCCTATAGAAGTAAAATCTTATGAATTGTCCGTTAGCCAGGCAGCAGATAATTTACAGAATCTTCTAGATGAAAAAGACGAAAATTACATAATAAAAGCGCCCTTTGATGGAAAACTTGCTAATCTAAATGTTAATGTTGGAGATAAAACTTCTGCTGGATCGATTCTGGCAACTGTTATTAGTGACCATAGTATTGCAGAGATTTCTTTTACTGAAACAGATATACCAAAAATAAAAGTTGGTCAAAAAGCAACATTAACATTTGATTCTGTAGAAAATTTAACAATAACTGGTAAAGTTGTAGAAGTTGATACTCTAGGTACAACAACACAAGGGGTTGTTTCTTATACTGTGAAAGTTAGTTTTGATATAGAAGATCAGAGAATTAAACCAGGCATGAGCGTGACTGCTGATATTATAACTGATTCAAAATCAGATATATTAATTGTTCCAAATTCAGCTATTAGAACCTCTAACGGTTTGAGTTATGTTGAAACTTTTAATAACTCTATAAGTACAGATAGTAATGGCATTTTAACAACAAAATTAATACCAACAAAGATTAATGTAGAGACTGGTATTTCAGATGATACTAATACAGAAATAATAAATGGTTTAAATGAAGGAGATAAAGTTGTTATAAAAACAAGTGCTTCTAATACTAGTACTAGTTCATCAAAATCAACATCTACTAGCTCAAGATCAAATATGAATTTTATGCAACAAATGAATGGAGGCGGAGGATTCCCAGGTAGATAATTATACATTATGAAAAATATTATAGAATGTAAAAATATAACAAAGATTTATGTTAATGACGGCAATTCTACAGTAGCATTAAATGGTGTTTCATTTACAATACAGGAAGGTGAGTTTGTTGCTATAATGGGACCGTCTGGATCTGGTAAATCAACATTGATGCATATTGTAGGAGCATTAGATGTGCCAACTAGTGGTCAGTATTTTTTAGATGGAAGAGATATGTCGAAATTAGGGGAGGATGATTTAGCTAATATAAGGATGAACAAAATAGGATTTGTTTTTCAAGCTTTTAATTTATTGCCAAGGACGACAGTGTTAAGAAATGTTATGTTACCCCTAATGTATAATAATGTTGATATACATGAAGCAGAGGAACGGGCGAAAAAAGCTATAATGAGCGCTGGCCTTAATGAATCAAAGATTTATAGTTTATCTAATCAATTGTCGGGTGGACAAATGCAGAGAGTTGCAATAGCAAGAGCTTTGGTAAATAATCCGTCTATTATATTAGCGGATGAACCAACAGGTAATTTAGATACAAAAACTGGAGAAATAGTTTTAGCAACATTTCAGCAGCTAAATAGAGAAAAAGGACATACAATAGTCTTAATTACACATGAGCCAGATGTTGCTGAGCATGCTGATAGAATTATAACAATTAGAGATGGCCTTATAATACAAGATAAAGTAATAAAAACTAGATGAAAGTATCATATTTATTTAGAGAAGTATATTATGCATTAATGTCAAATAAAGTAAGATCATTTCTTACTATTTTAGGTATAGTAATAGGTATAGGGTCTGTTATAGCAATGATATCCGTTGGCCAAGGGTCAAAAAATTCTATAGAATCAAGTATAGAATCTTTAGGATCTAATTTAATATTAGTAACTCCTGGTATAAGACGAGTTAATGGTATAAATCAGGGCAGAGGAGCAATGCAAACTTTAACTCAAGAAGATGCAGATGCTATTAAAAATGAGATAGATTTAGTTGACAGTATTGATACAGAAGTTTCTGGCAGATACCAAGTTATAGCAAAAGGCACAAATACTAATACACAAGTAATGGGCACAACTTCTAGCTACCAAGATATAAGAAATATTGAAATTGCAGAAGGTAATTTTATATCAGATCAAAATGTAGACAGTAATGCAAAAGTAGCTGTTATTGGTCCAAATGTAAGAGATGATTTATTTGGGGAAGATGCTATAAATGTTGTTGGTCAGACTATACGTATTAATAGAATAAACTTTAAAGTTATAGGTATTACAAAAGCAAAGGGTGGTAATGGATTTAGCAGCCAAGATGATATGATATTTATTCCAATCACAACTGCACAAAAAGTCTTAATGGGTACAAAATATATAAACACAATAGCAATAAAAGCTAAGGATAAGAACACGATGTCACAACTGCAAAATGAGGTTACTAATATATTATTAGAAAGACATAAAATATCAGATGCATCATTAGCAGATTTTATAGTTGTAAATCAAGCTGATATATTAGCTACAGCTTCTTTAATAACAGATACATTTACTACATTATTGGGTTCAATTGCTGCGATATCTTTACTTGTTGGTGGTATAGGAATTATGAATATGATGTTAACAACTGTGACTGAGAGGACAAGAGAAATAGGTTTAAGAAAAGCTATCGGAGCTAAGAGAAGAGATATAAATAATCAATTTTTAATGGAAGCGGTAGCTTTAACGTTTTTTGGAGGGCTTTTTGGAATAATGCTTGGATGGTTATTATCTTTAGCTATTTCAAAACTTGGAGGCATACCAACGTCAATATCTACATCCTCAATTTTATTAGCTTTTGGTGTTTCAGCTCTGATCGGCATTTTATTTGGATATTATCCAGCAAATCGTGCTTCTAAATTAAACCCTATAGAAGCTCTTAGATATGAATAATTAATAATATTAATAATATGAAAAAACAGATAATAATCTTTTCTTTAATTTTAGTGGCAAGCACCATACTATCATTTCTTTTAGGAGTATTTTATTCAAAAAATGTAAACAACAAAAACGATTCGTTTTCCACGACTCAAAGAAATATAATTATGAATTACGGTTATGGTTTTAATAGGGCAAATATAAAAGAAAGTAATATGATAGATGGAGAAATATTATCTAAAGATGATAATTCTATAACAGTAAAGTTAAAAGATGGGGGATCTAAAATAATTATTTTTTCAAATTCTACAAATGTGTTAAAATCTACACAAGTAACGCTTAATGATATAAATATTGGAGATAATGTAATAATTTCTGGGAAAGCTAATAGTGATGGAAGTGTTATAGCTGATTCAATACAAATAAGAAATCAATTAGTGCCAAAGCAAGATAATGCTGCTCAACAATAATTATATAAATAAAGATGAACAACAATAAATCTGATAAAGATTTAATTATAGAGTATTTAGATGGCAGTAATGAGTCGTTAAATATTTTGATAAGGAGATATTTACAGCCAATTTATAACTTTGTATATACTTATATTAAAGACGAAGAAGAAGCTGAAGATGTTGTTCAAGAAGTATTTTTAAAAGCTTGGAGAAATTTAAAAAAATTTAAAAAAGATAAGAATTTTAAAACATGGATTTATAAAATAGCTAAAAATAGTAGCTTAGACTTTTTAAAAAAGAAAAAAAATATTACATTTTCAGAGCTTAATAAAAACAGTTATAATAATGATGTTGAAACATTTGTTGATAGCATAGAGGATAATGATGACCTACTTCCAGATGAGATATATTATAAATTAGAATTACAGAAGGATATAGAAGAAGTATTAGATGAAATTCCTGTAATATATAGAGAAGTTCTAAATTTATATTATATTAATGAATTTAATTTTAGGGAGATAAGTGAAATATTGGGTGTCTCAATTAATACTGTAAAAAGTAGATACAGAAGGAGTCTAATTATATTAAAAGAAAAAATAAAAAATATAACATGAATGAAAATAAACACAAATTAAATATAGTAATTGTTGGTGGAGGAGCTAGTGGAGTTGCTACTGCTATATTTGCAAAGCGAAAAAATCCAAACAATGAGGTTATTATTTTAGAAAAAAATGATAAAATTTGTAAAAAAGTTTTAATTTCCGGGAATGGCAGGTGTAATTTATTAAATAAGAATTTAGACATAAATAAATATCATACAGAATATTTTAATAACACAAAAGAAATTATAGAAAATGTATTTAAAAAATTTGATAATAAAAAAATATTAAATTTTTTTGAGAATTTAGGGATACTATTTAAAGAAGAAAAGGACGGGAAATTTTATCCAATAACAGATAGTGCAAATAGCATAGTTAATGTTTTGTTATATGAATTAGAGAAATTGAATATTAAAGTTTTCCTTAATACGGCAGTAAAAGATATTAAAAAAGATAATAATATTTTTATAATAAAAACAAATAATGATATTTTTTCTACAGATAAGGTTGTAATTTCAACAGGAGGATGTGCTTATCCCCAAATAGGTACAACTGGTGATGGCTATATATTTGCCGAAAGATTTAACCATAAAATAATAAAACCATTTCCATCTGTTGTGCCATTAATTATAGATTGTAAATATTTAAAAAAAATTTCAGGAATAAAATTTAGCGGAAATGCAAAGATCATTTTTAATAATCAGATAATAAAAGAAAATGGGGGTGATATTCTATTTACAGATTATGGTATTTCTGGATCTGCAATAATTTCTATTTCAAGATATGCAACAGAATTACTAAATAAAAATATAAAAAATAAATTATTTTTAAGCATAGATTTTCTTCCAAATTTAGATGAGGAAAAACTGCAAAAACATATAATCAATATAAAAAATATCAACAAAGAAAAAGATATTAAATTTTTATTATTAGGTTTAATAAACCCAAAGTTGATAGATTATATTTTTTTAGATAGAATTGACCTAAATAAAAAATTAATAGATTTGAATATTGGAGATATAAAATTAATAGTTGATGTATTAAAAAATACAAAATATAAAATAACAGGAAGCAAGGATTTTCGTTTTGCTCAAGTTACTGCTGGCGGTGTAAATTTAAAAGAAATAAATAATAATTTGGAATCAAAAAAAGTAAAAGGTCTCTTTTTTACGGGTGAAGTTTTAGATGTAGATGGTGATTGTGGTGGCTTTAATCTAATGTGGGCGTTTGCGAGTGGCGCTGTTGTTGGAGATAGTCTTTAATTTTTTCAGACAACATTGCTGGTAATAAAAATGCTATTATAAATGATAGTAATATAAATAAAATATTTTTAAAATGATAATTTATATTTAAATTATTAAAATATTTATATAAAGATTGCAATATTTCAAAATGTAATAAAAAAATATATAAACTATTTCTTCCAAAAAACGAAAATGATTTATATATTTTTTTATTTTTTATATTATCATTAACATAGAACAATAAAATAAATAGAGTAGGAGCATATATTAATTGGAAATTAGAATATTCTTCATTTTTTTCTATTATGCTAAATAAAAAATATATTATAAAAATTATTAATGAAAACTTTTCAAAATTTATTTTTTTTAATATATATTTGAAATCATAAATATAATAATTTTTTCTAAAAATTATTCCAAAAACAAAGAAAAATAAATATGGTAAAAATGTATGAAAATCATATATTGTTGGAATTAATATTATGCTTATAAATGATATTATAAAAGAAAGTATTAGACTTTTTTTATTTCCTATCTTATCGATTATTTTATTTATGATAGGATAAAATATATATGCTTGTATTAAAATTGGCATAAAATAAAATGGGGCTGAGATTTTACCATCAAATATTTTTATAATATTAGTTAGATTGAAAGTGTATTTTTTTAATATAAATAAAAATATGCAAACTATGAGATATGGGATGATTAATCTTATTACCTTTTTTTTATAAAAATTTTTTATTGACTCTTTTGAATAGTCTTTTAAGTATAATAAACAGCCAGATGAAATTATAAAAAATGGAATTGCGAACCTACATAATTTAACTATAAAAAAATATAGTTCACCTAGATTATTTTTATAAATTAGAAC
Source organism: bacterium (assembly GCA_035417885.1). Lineage (GTDB taxonomy): Bacteria > Patescibacteriota > Patescibacteriia > JAGPKW01 > JAGPKW01 > JAGPKW01. Next base: position 12,984 of record DAOLQA010000003.1, on the reverse strand, counting down.
TATGTGTCCTATAAATGCTGCTAGTATAGCGAGGCCTTTTATAAAATCAAAAAAATTAATTCTTGAATTTAATTTGTTTTCTTCTATATTATCTTTTTTCTTTAAATTTTTTAAAGTTTTTAAATTAAGTAATATATATAAAATAGCTATTTCTGTTAAAACATATATATTTGTAAATTCAAAAGACATATTTTTAATTAGATTTTTGGATATCTATAATTTTATTTTCTCTATCTTGTTTATTATTATCTGATGATTTTAGGGCAATAGCTTGTTGTATAATTGATAATATACTGCTTATAATCCAATATAAAGTTAACCCCATTGGGAATGATAACCCTATCCATATAGTCATTATAGGAAGTATATAGAGCATTTGAGCATTCATAGCATTGGTTATATTATCTTCTTTTGTTCCCTCAACAGAAGGTATTTTTTTTGGTGTTATCATTTTCGTTTGTATATACTGTAATATTCCAGACATTATAGCTAATATTATTCCATATATATTATATACTGTTGTATTTGTCGTCTTATCTTTAGCAATTGCTTTTTGCGTTAAATCTAAAAACCCGAAAGCTGTTTTGTTAAAATATACATAATCTTTTTTTATAAAGCTAATATTTTTATATATAGCATTTTCAAGTGGCTGCATTTGCCCATTAATTTTTATTTGTCCAGCCATATATCCATTTAGTACATTTATGAGACCTATTAATACTATAAGCTGAAGGATTAATGGCAAGCATGAAGAAAATGGATTTACTTTTTCTGTCTTATATAAATTCATTATTTGCATAGCTTGTTGTTCTTGATCCTTAACAGTATTTTTTATTTGGTTCATTTTTTCTTGAACAATACTCATTTTTTTCTGAATTTTTATAGACTTCCAATTAAGTGGGAATAAAATAAGTCTTATCAATATTGTTAATATTATTATAGCTATTCCAAAGTCTATTTGTGGAAGTATTCCATGTATAGCAGTTAAAAAGTTAATCATTGGTTGCACTATTAAAGTAAAAAACATAAATTTATTTTATTATTTAAAATATATAAAAAATATTATACAGGTTATTTTATAAAAATACTATTATTTAAATATTTTATTATTTTCTACCAGATCTATTCCTCCCTTACTAAATGGATTGCATCTCAATATTCTCCAAGAACCTATTATTATACCTTTAATTAACCCATATTTCTCAATAGCCTGTTTTGTGTATTCTGAACAAGTTGGATAATATCTACAAGCAGGTTTTTTTATTTTACTCCAATATGGGCTATGATCTGGTGAAAAATATAATTGGTATATTTCTATCAATTTTATAGATACTTCTGACGGTATTTTTGTTATATTTTTAATCATTTTTTATTAATAAATTAGCATCTGATAATATTTTATCAATTTTTTGTTTCATTAATTCATATGGCATTTTTAATATTGGAGATTTGCAGAAAAAAACAATATTAAATCCTGGTTTTATATTTTTATAAATTAATCTGATTATTTCTGACATTTGTCTTTTTATTCTATTTCTTTTTACTGCTCTTTTTTCAATTTTTGAGGGCACAACAACTGATACTTTGGAGTAATTAAGATTATTTGGAATAAATTTAATATAAAATTCATTTGCTCCAGTATAATTTCCATTTTTTATTATTTCTTTAAATTCTTTAATTTTTTTTACTCTATATTTTTTCTTTAACATAATATTTATACAAAAAGATGATACTTATAAGGTATCATCTTTTTGTAATTGAGTAAACCTTTATTTTAAGAATAATTTCTTTTTAACTGTAAGCTGGTGTCTACCTTTTGCCCTTCTCCTTGCTAAAACTCTTCTTCCATCTTTTGTTGACATTCTAGCTAAAAATCCATGAGTTCTTATTCTTTTTCTTTTACTTGGCTGGTATGTTCTTTTGGTTTTTGACATATTTTTAACTTATTTAGCTTATTTTCAATAATAATTATGATATAATATAATACTTTGCTTGTCAATAATAGTTTAGACTATTGTAACACTTGCTATTTTATCCCCATCTTCTTTAAAGCTCATTATTCTTACGCCTTGCGTTGTTCTAGATAATACTGGTATTGAGTTTAACGCTATTCTTATAACCTGTCCTTTTTCTGACATTATTATTAAATCTTTAGAATTTTCAGTATCTTTTTCTAAAAATTTAGAACTGATAAGATTTGAACTTACAAGTTTACCAGTTTTTTCTGTAATATTCATAGTCTTTATTCCAGATCCACCCCTACCCTGTATTCTATACTCTTCTATATCTGTTGATTTGCTATAACCATTACTAGAGACTACAAGTAATTTATATTTTTCTTTATCCTGTTTGATAATATCCATTCCGACAACTATATCATCATTTTTTAATTTTATTCCTCTTACACCAGATGCATTTCTGCCCATAACTCTTATATTAGACTCATTAAATCTTACAGATTGTCCATTATTAGTAGTAAGTATGATCTCGTCTTTTCCAGAACTTAATTTTGCCCACTTTAATTTATCGCCATCTCTTAATTTTATAGCAATAAGCCCACTTTTTCTTACATTTTCAAATTCGTCTATTCTAACTTTTTTTATAGTTCCTTGTTCTGTTACCATTATAATATATTTATCAGCTACTGGCTTTTCTAATGCTAATATTGTAGAAACTTTTTCATTGCTACTTATTTGTAAAAAATTTACAAGTGCTTGTCCCTTGCTTGTTCTCTGCGTCTCTGGGATTTCATAAGCTTTTATCTGAAAAACTTTACCGCTAGTTGTAAAAAACATTAAATCAGCATGGGTGTTGGTTGTAAATATATTTTCTACAGTATCTTCTTCTTTTGTAGTTACTCCACTGACGCCTTTTCCTCCTCTATGTTGAGATTTAAAATTATCTGGTGACATTCTTTTTATATATCCATCTACAGTTTTTAATATTACTGTTGGTTCATTTGGTATTAAATCTTCAGCAGAGAATTCTCCGATTTTTGACTTAACTATTTTTGTTTTTCTATCATCTCCATAATTTTGTTGCATCTCTTGTAACTCATCTTTTATAATCTTTTCTATTTTCTTTTCATCCGCAAGTATTCCTTCTAATTTTGAAATTAATTTTAATATACTAGCTAGTTCATCTTCAATTTTTTGTCTTTCAAGTGCAGCAAGTCTTCTTAATTGCATTTCTAATATTGCATTTGCTTGTATCTCTGTTAATTTAAATTTTGTCATTAAATTAACTTTAGCAGTATCTGTATCTTTTGATTTTTTAATTGTTTCTATAACAGCATCTATATTATCTATTGCTATTTTTAAGCCCTGCAATATGTGTTCACGTTTTTTAGCCTCGTCTAGTTCAAACTGTGTTCTTCTAAATACAACTTGTTTCCTGTGTTTTATAAATTCTGTTAGGAACATTTTTAAGTTCAATACTTTTGGCTCTATTCCATCTACAAGTGCTAGCATATTAGCGTGATATGTAATTTGAAGGTCAGTATGTTTATATAATGAATTTAAAACTTTTTCGGGGAATGCGTCTTTTTTTAATTCAACAACTATTCTCATTCCATCTCTATCAGATTCATCTCTTATACCTTTTATCCCTTCTATCTTTCTTTCTCTAGCGCATTCGGCTATTTTTTCCACAAGTGTAGCTTTATTTACTGTATATGGTATTTCTGTTATTAATATTCTAAAACCATTTTTTACTTCTTCTATTTCCGCTTTACCTCTGACAATAATACCTCCTTTACCACTTTCATATATTTTTCTTATATCTTGTATATTATATATAATTCCTCCAGTAGGGAAATCTGGTCCTTTTATATATTGCATTAAATCAGCTACTTCAGCATCTGGATTATCTAATAGATATATGATAGCATCACATACTTCATTTAAATTATGTGTTGGTATGTTGGTAGCCATACCAACAGCAATACCCATACTTCCATTTAATAATAAATTTGGCAATTTAGCTGGCAATACTACTGGCTCTAAATGAGAATTATCATATGTTGGCATAAAATCAACAGTATTTTTATCAATATCTTCTAATAATTCTTCAGCTATTTTTTGTAATTTAACCTCAGTATAACGCATAGCAGCAGCAGTATCTCCATCTATAGATCCAAAGTTGCCTTGTCCATTAACAAGAGGATATCTCATAGAGAAATCTTGAGCAAGCCTGACAAGAGTATCATAAATAGCAGCATCTCCATGAGGATGATATTTAGCCATAACTTCTCCAACAACATGCGCTGATTTTCTAAATTTTGCATTTGATTTTAAACCAACATCCCACATTGCATATAATATTCTTCTATGAACTGGCTTTAAGCCGTCTCTTACGTCTGGTAGAGCACGAGAGATTATAACAGACATTGCATAATTTATATATGAAGTCTGCATTTCTTTAGTGATAGATACTGGCTTCATTCCAACTTCTTCTGGTATTACAAATTGTTTTTTATTTTCATTATTTTCAATCTTTGTATTTTTTTCATCCATAAAAAGTATTTATTTATTAAGTCAATAAGCATTTTAGCACATAAAAAGTAAAAATAAAAGGCAGAATATATATAAAATGGACTTTCAATAATTTTGGTGATATCATTTTAATGTAAAATAATATTTAATTGAATAAAATATGCAAATTATTTGGAATAAAAATAATGATTTAAAAATTATAAGTGAGAATAATATAATATTATTAAATCCAAAAAACGTTGAGAAATGTAATATTGTTGTAGATCCAAGTAATGTAGATAGTTTTAATAAAATGAGTAGCACTTTTGTTATTACAAATTATGGGGAATATGAAATAAAAGATGATTTTATATATAAAAATTTTGTAATACAAAAAAATAAAGAGAAAAAGAAAATATATAAATTAAATATAGAAGATATCACTATTTTAGATTTGGATAATATTAATGATGATTTGCTATTGGAAGACAATGAAGAATCTATAGAGAATATTATAGAAGGAAATATTGACATATTATTAATTCCGATAGGAGAAAATTTTTTATCAGCTAAAAAGGCTGTAGAAATAAAAGATAATCTATCACCAAAAATTGTTATTCCTATTAATTATGATCCAATAAAAGATGATAGAAATTTAAAAGAATTCAAAGCTGCATTTTTAAATATTGAAGAAAATGATAAGTTTAAAATTAATAAAAAGAATCTTCCATCAGAAGAAGACAATCAAATTTTATATTTATTAACTTCTAACTAGTCTATGAAATTTTTTAGTAATAAAGACAAGCAAGAAAAAAATAATGATGATAGAGATAATAAAAAAAATATTTTGGCTTTTATACTAATTATTATAATATCAATTATTATAGTATTTTTTAATTGGTTGAAGGGTGTAAGAGTTACTAAAAATCCAAGTAAGGGCGAAATTGAGGTAAGAGAAAATATAAAAAATAGTATAAATGAACTAAATAACATTTTAAATAATGGTTCAAGAGATATAAAAAATACATTACAGAATAAAGATAAAGCACAAAGTTATGGATACATAGAGAACATTAAGTATGGTTATGGTGATACTGAAAATATAGATTATAATGAATTATTAAAAAATATAAAGCCAGAAGATATACAACAATACATACAAGATTATAATGACATAGAGAATATTCTAAAGAAAGCAGAAAAATAAATAAATATCCTAAAATTTGACATTTTTTCGAAAATAAAATACACTATTATAAATTTTGATATAAATGTTATCAAATTAATTCTCACTAATTATTAATAAATTCTTAATAATATTGAGAAGCGTAGATTGGGTCTACACTATTATCTAATTAACTAATGATAGGCTTTTTGCTTATATCTATCTATTTATATATTATGCCAACAAAAACTAAAAAACTTTATAACAAGCTTTTCCAAGAAGAGGATGAAACTAATAAAGAATTTGCTAAATTATTATCTAAAAATACAAAAACATTGCCTAAAATCGGTGAGCTAATAGAAGGCAAAGTTATATCTGCGTCTAACTCAGAAGTCTTAGTTGATGTAAATGGACTAACAGTTGGTGTAGTTAGAGGATATGAATTGCAAGATGAATCAGGCGAAACGAAGGATATAAAGCCAGGAGATATAATTTCAGCTACTGTAATAGATTTAGACAATGAGAAGAATCAAGTTGAATTAAGTTTTAGAGCAACAGGTCATAAAAAAGCATGGGAAAAACTAGCAGAATATGCAAAAGACAAGACTGTTGTTGATGCAGTTGTTACAGAAGCCAATAAAGGAGGATTGATGGTAAAAGTTGGTGGCGTAAGGGGATTTCTTCCAGTATCTCAGCTTTCTTCAGAGCATTATCCAAGAGTTGAGGGTGGATCTAAAACAAAGATATTAGAAAGATTGCAGGAGCTTATAGGCAAAACATTGAAGGTTGAGATATTAGATGCTGTTGAAGAAGAAGAGAAATTGATAGTCTCTGAAAAGGAGACAGTAAAAGAAGAACAAGAGAAAATAGTATCAAAGTATAAAGTGGGAGATATAGTAAAAGGAAAAATATCAGGCGTAGTAAGCTTCGGAGCATTTGTAGAATTCGATGATGGTCTTGAAGGTTTAATACATATATCTGAAATAGCATGGAAAAGAATAGATGATCCTAATGAATATTTAAAAGTTGGTGATATTGTTACTGCTAAAATTATAGATATTAATGATTCAAAAATATCTTTATCAATGAAGCAATTGGATAAAGATCCATGGAAAAATGTTGAGGAAAAATATAAGGTAGGTCAAAAAGTTAAAGGTAAAATATTAAAAACTAATCCTTTTGGAGCATTTGTTGAGTTAGATAAAGAAATACATGGATTGGCGCATATATCAGAACTATCAAAAGGTATCGTTAGAGATATTAATGAAGTAGTAGAAATTGGTAAGACTTATGATTTCAAGATAGTGTCTATAGATGCTAAAAATCATCGTTTAGGACTGTCAATTAAAGCTTTATATGAAGATGAGAAGAAAACAAAGAAAGGCCTTGATACTAGCAAAGAAAAGGAAATAGAAAAGAAAGTGGAAAAGCCTAAAAAAGAAATAGATAAAAAAGAAAAATAACAAAACATATCTTATTGTTAATAAGCAATAAGAATCTAAAATGATTCCAGTTTTGTTCAAAAATAGTTATGCACAATTACTTTTTATTGAAAAACTGGATCAAAAACCCAGTTTTTAATAATAAATTAATTTAAAAAATAATATAGGATTTTACATTATGTATTAGTATTTAAAAAATCATAGTGTAAAATATAAATAATTAATAATATAAAAATTTTATGGTCAATGCACACTATGAATTATTATACATAATTCCATTAAAATACACTGATGAAGAAAACATAAAAATTACCCAAGAAATTGATGATTTAATTAAAAAATATAAAGGCTCGATAATTAAGACATCAATTTTAGGTAAAAGGAAGCTAGCTTATGAGATTAATCATGTTCATAATGGATATTATGTAGCTACTCACTTTAACATGGAAAATGGGAGGAATTTATTAGGTCTTACAAAAGAATTAAATTTAAAATTAAATGATAATATTTTAAGATTTCAGATAGTCAAAACAACATTAGATCTAGATGAGGAAAAGTATAAAATAATGTTCGGTAAGAAAACTCAGGAAGAGCAAGAAGTTTCATCTACTATAAAAAAAGAAGCGAGAGTAGAAATTGAGAAAAAAAAGAAAGCAGAAAAGAAAGAAATTAATCAAGAAGAAATAAATAAAAAGATAGAAGAAATAATGGATGATGACGTAAAAGACCTAAAAAATAAATAATTTTTAATTATAAATATATGGACTTAAATAAAGTCATGTTAATTGGCAATTTAACTAAAGATCCAGAAAGTAGGACTTTAGTTAATGGTCAGTCATTATCAATGTTTACGGTTGCAACTAATAGAGTTTGGAAGGATGCTAGTGGTAATAAAAAAGAACAAGCAGAATTTCATAATATAGTAGCTTGGGGCAAATTAGCTGATATTGCTAATCAGTATTTAAAAAAAGGTAAAAAAGTATTTATAGAAGGTAGATTGCAAACAAGATCGTGGGATGATCAAAATGGAGTAAAGAAATATAAAACAGAAGTCATAGCAGAAAATATTTCTATGCTTGATACAAAAGGATCATCATATCAAGACCAGAATAATAATTCAGAAGCTTCAGAAACTACTATAAATAACCCAGAAGAGGAATTACCAATAGTAGATGCTGATACTGAGGAAATAAATATAGAAGATATTCCATTTTAATAATTAACTTTTAAAAAATGCAGAAAACAAATCCACAAGAAAAAGAAACTTGCTATTGTTGTGTAAATAATATAAATGAAATTGATTATAAGGATTTACAATTAATGCAAAAGTTTACTTCAATGCATCATAAGATATTAAAGAGAAGTAAAAGTGGTTTATGTACGAAACATCAAAGAAAAGTTAGTGAGGCGATAAAAAGAGCAAGGATAATGGCATTAATACCATTTACAAATAATCATAAATAAAAAACAGAGTGTAAAAACCCTGTTTTTTATTTTTTAATCTTTATTTTTTGTATAAAATAAGATAATATAGATATAATTAATATAAATGTATGCTTATTATAGGTGCACATATGTCTATTAGTTCAGGATTTTTAAATGCAGTTAAAAAAACTGTTGAATGTTATAATTCTAATGCCTTACAAATTTTTTTAAAATCTCCACAATTTTTATCATTCTGTAATATTACAGACGAAGAAGCAGCAGAGACAAAAGAATATATTAAAAGAAATAATATTTTTTTAGTTGGGCATTGCTCATATTTATTAAATTTTGCAAAAATACAAGAGTATAAAAAGGAAGAAATATATGAACAAAAAATTAGTTCAGCAAATATAAATAACATAAAAGAAGAGATAAAAACAGTAACTAATAAAGTCGGAAATTGGGCAGTAAATTCATTGGTAGATGATTTATACTCTATATATAAAATGGGTGGATATGGAGTGGTGGTTCATATAGGAAAATATGTAGATTTGAACAAAGAAATTGCTCTAAATAATATTATTAAGAACATAAAACAGGTAATAGAGACTATTTCTTATAAAATAAATAATATTGGAACTCCTTATATCATTTTAGAAAATACAGCAGGCCAAGGGACAGAAATTGGAAGTAATTTTGAAGAGCTATTTCAGATTTATGATATTTTAGGTAAAAATAAAAAGATAAAATTTTGTATTGATACAGCTCACGCTTTTTCATCAGGTTATAATCTAAAAGATGAGAAAGAATTTGATAAATTTATAGAATATTTTAATAAGCATGCAGGGATAAGTAATATTGGGCTTTTTCATTTTAATGATTCTAAAAAAGATTTAAATTCTAAAGTTGATAGGCACGAGTCGATAGGTTATGGTTTAATTGGTGATAGTTCTCTAAAACATATTGCAGAGTTTGCCATAAAAAATACAATACCTTTAATACTAGAAACGCCGGATAAAGAAGTAAGTCACCTAGATGATATTAATAGAGTAAAGAGTTGGTTTAGATAAAAAATATGACTCCATATATAATAGGACAATCTAAAGCTATTTTTGGAACCTGGTTTTACTTCCCTAGGTATAATGTTATGTTTGATTGCGGAGAATCAGCTTGTTATACATTAGGGATACATACAAGTGATATTAAATATATTTTTATATCCCATTTTCATAAAGACCATTATATTGGATTAATTGGAATAGGATGTTTTTTGTCAAGAGTTACAAGAAAAAATAATAGAAAGGTTAAAGTTTTTTATCATAGAAATAATGAATATGAAATTAAAAATATAGAATTTGCATTAAAGAGTTTAGATATTAAAAATGTCTTTGATTTTATCCCATTTAATTTTAATGAAAAAATAGAAATAGATGGTAAAAAGTTTGTTGAACCTTTTGAAGTAGATCATACCGCTAAATATTATAAAAAAGGATTAACAGCGTGTGGTTTTAGATTGTTAGAATATAGAAAAAGTTTAAAAAGTGTGTATAAAAATAAAATAGATAAATTGACATCAAATAAAGCAAAGGCTGAATTTATAAATAAATTAAAAAATAATAATATAGATATATATAATATAAATGATTATACTTTTATAACTTATTGTGGTGATTCTTTGCCAATAGATTTTAAAAAGTTGAAAGATACTGAGATATTAATGCACGAGTGCACATTTTTAACGAAAAAAGAACTAGACGCAGCACATACAGACTTAGAAAGTTTATCAAAAGCCATAAAAAATAATAAAGCAAATATAGGGAAAATAATCATTTATCATCTTTCAGAAAAATATATACGGCAAGAAAAAGAATATAAGGATTTAATTTTGGAGGAATTAAAAAATTTTAATGTAGATGTAGTTGAAATCAATAGATTATACAAGTATTTTATATAGACTTTATTGTTTTTAGAAAATTGTGATATAATAGTTAATATAAATTTAACCTTAAATTTTTTCTAATTAACTAAAATAAAAATATGAAAAAAGTTTTTAAAGTTTCAATTCTTTCTTTAGCTTTATTGTTTGGCTTTTTATTAAGCTTTAAAGCTAATGCAACTGAGTGTGGTACATGTAAATTTGGTAGTGGAGCCTGTACTGTAGATTTAAGACCAGGAGAAGGTGATGGAACTTTATGTAACTGCTCTAATGGTGGCAAATGTGAGAAAGGAGACGGTGATGCATGTAAATGTACAAAAATAGTAGATGCTACAAATACAGAACAAACTACAACACAGGAAAAAACTGGAGAGAGCCAAACAGCGCCTAGCGTAACCTCTGAAAATAATATATTGCCAACTGGGGAGGTTAATACAGACTTAACAACAGGAGCAACAGCTACTGGAAGTAGTGCAGTAAATAATACAGTTTCTATTGTATTAATTATTATTGGTGTAATAGTTGTAGGAGTTGGTATATTTGCAATAACAAAAATTACTGGTTCAAAAAAGAAAAATCAATAAATAATAAATTTGATATTTTATTTTCTTTTTAAAAAGATGTATAATTATAAATATAAATAATTAATAAAAACTAATAACTAATATTATGAAAAAAACAACAAAAGGAATATTACTTTCAATTAGTCTATTTCTATTATCATTCTCTTTTGTAGCTGCTGCAAATTATGATTCTATTACGACTGGATGTAGTGGTGATACAACTACTAAACCAGGTGCTGTTGGCGCTTGTCCAAGTGATGTAACCTCGGCTTTTAATGGGACTGGAGCTTCTGCAGTTAAGTGTCCTAATGATGCAACGCCAATAGTTTCTGGAACAAGAGTGTATTATGGAGGTACTTCATATGGTGGATGCAGCTGCACATGCCCTACTGGTGCAAGTGCTAGCTCAATACAGCAAACATCTGGATTATCAAATAGAACAGTACCAGAAATAATAGGTAATGCAATAAAAGTTGTATTAGGTCTTTGTGGGACAGTAGCTTTAGTAATAGTTGTATATGCTGGTGTTAGTTGGATGACTGCTGGTGGTAATCAGGAACAGATAAAAAAGGCACAAAAGTGGATGATAAATGGTGTAATAGGGATAGTTATAATAGCTGCTGCTTATGCAATAACAGACTTTATTATAAAGCAACTTACTGTTGTTGTTTAAAGATAATAAGCAAAAAGATGAGACTCATATCTCATCTTTTTTATTTCTTTTTTTATGTATTTTTGATAGAATATGTTTGTTTAATAATTAATATCTTTAAATGGATAGTAAATATGACATAATAATAGTTGGCTCTGGTCCAGCAGGTTTAGGAGCAGCTTTTCAATTAATAGATAAATTAAAAAATAAAAAAATATTACTAATTGATAAGGAGTTTGTAAGTTCAGGTGGATTAAGAAATGACTGTAAACAAAATTATACATACCCAATAGGTTTTTCGTTAGACTATTGGAAAGATCCAGATGAAGTATATAAATATCTAGAGATAGTAAAGAGATATTTACGTCCAAAAATACAAAATAAGACAAATTTAGAAAAATATCATAGGAGAGCAGATAAAATAGGTGTAAAGTTGTTAGACATTGATCAGGCTCATGTTGGTACAGACGGAGCTGTTAATTTAATTAATGAGTTAATCCAAAAGCTTAAAGATTCAGGTGTTGAAATATTATTAGGTTATGAAATGATAAATCTAGCAGATGAAGAAAAGACAATTTTGGTTAGAGATAAAGATAATATAGAATATAGTATTAGATATAATAAATTAATTTTAGCCCCTGGCAGGAAAGGTACATTATTTTTACAGAAATTAATGGATAAGTTAAATATTAGATATATTGATAATATAGTAGATATTGGCATAAGGATAGAAACTAAATTAGAAAATTATTCTATAGTTAAAGATTATTATGATCCTAAGTTTTATTTTCCAGATGCTGTAAGAACATTCTGCACAAATTCTGGTGCAGCTTATGTTGTCCAAGAAAAGTATGAAACATATTATTCGGTTAATGGTCATGCTTTGTCAGATGCCAGGCAAACAAATAATTTAGTTAATTTTGCTATTTTAAAGACAATAAAATTAACAGATCCAGTTGTAAGCGGTTTATATTTTGCCAAGATATTAGGAGAAGCAGCTATGCAACTTTCTGGAGGAATGCCAATGATGCAAAGAGTAGGTGATTTTAGAATGGGTAAAAGGAGCAAAAGAGAAACATTCAATAAAGATTTATATGATTTCGAACCAACTCTATCATCTAGTACCCCAGGAGATATAGCGCTAGCTGTCCCTTCAAGAATAATGAGAGATATATGGAAAGCAATGAAATTATTAGATACAATAGTCCCTGGTGTATTAAGGCCAGAAACTATTATGTATTATCCAGAAATAAAAACATATGGTAATAAGCCTGAGTTTATAAATAGCAATTTTGAAGTTAGAGATTCAATATATATGATAGGTGATGG
>DAOLQA010000002.1:18265-34153 GCA_035417885.1 bacterium | reverse complement strand
GTTTTTATCACCTTCAACAATATCCTGCTCAACAGGTATATTATCTTTACTTTCTATTGTAAAATATACATACAATATTGCAGCAAATATACCAAACAATAATCCCATTGCAACATTCAATACTATCTTTGGTTTTGCAATATTATCAGATGTAAGTGGTGCATTTATAACCCTTATTTTTATGATATCTGATGCACCGTAGAATTGAGTACTTCTATTCATTAATGTATCAGCTATAGCTTTAGCATATTCTTCAGCACCTTCTTTTGTTTTATAATATACATTAAACTCCAATATGCCTGTATCTTGCACTAGACTTATATCCATCATTTTATCCCATTGTTTTCTCTTTATTCTTTCATCTGTACTGAAATCATCTCTACTAACTTTATAATCTTTAGAGGCCATAACAGCATCAAAAAAATCAGAAGTCTTTACAATCTTCTGTAATAAGCTACCAAGTTTATCTGCTGATTTAATAGCAGTATAAACATCATCAGCATTCTTAGCATCTTGAACTATTAATACACTAAAACTTGATTTATATAAAAAGGGTTGTAATAAAGATAAACCTAAAGCTAAAAATAATGATATAGCAATAATGTTTATTACTCCCTTAACTCTTAATTTTAGATTTTGTTTAAAGTCATTTAAAGTTATCATGGTTTTATTCTAAAAATCAGTTTAGAAATCCTAACATATTTCTTACAATCTGTCAAATAAAATAAGTTAGCACCTTTAAAGTGCTAACCCATCTCTCATTTCTTCGCCTTTCTCAAGACCCATGATTTTTAATATTGTAGGAGCAATATCAGCTAAAACTCCTGTTGGCTCAACAGAAGAAAGCATATTAAAATTTGGAATAGTTTTTTTATTTTCAAACTCTCTCCCAACTATTATAAACGGAACAGGATTATTTGTATGATCTTTATTTGGTTTATCATCATCTAACATTTTCTCAGCATTGCCATGATCACTTGTTATAAACACAACTCCATTTCTATTCAAGGCTGTATCTACTATTTCTCTTATTTCTGTATCAATATATTCAACAGCTTTTATAGTTTTCTTAATACTACCACTATGAGCCATTATATCACAATTGCATAAATTACAAACTATAAAATCATATCTGTCTTCTTCTATCCCATCAACAATTTCTGTTATAACTTTAAATAAATTCATCCTCGGATTTAAAGAAAATAGGCTTCTTATATTCTTAGATGGTATAAGCATTCTCTCTTCTCCTGGGTAAATAATATCTTTCTGCCCATTTAAAAAATATGTTACATGTGGATATTTTTCAGTCTCTGATATATGTAATTGTTTTAAACCATTTTTGCTTATAATGCTTACTAAACTTTCATTAACAACTTCATTAGTAAAAGCAACATTATCTGTTAAACCACTTTCATATTCTGTCATAGTAACAAAATATACATTATATAATGTTTCTTTTCTTTCAAATTCATTAAAATCTTTTTTGATTAAGCTCTTTGCTAGTTGTCTTATTGTATCAGGTTTAAAATTAAAAAATATAACAGAATCATTATCATCTATTGTTGCTATTACTTTATCATTCTTTGTTACAACCACTGGTGGTATTTCATCATCATATATTTTCTCTTGATAACAACTATTCACAAATTCAACAATATTATCAGTATAATAATCAGATTCCCCACTAACCATTGCCCTATACATTCTCTCTGTATTATCCCAATTATAGTCCCTATCCATACCATAATTCCCACCACATAGAGTAACTATCTTACCACATTCAGAAATATTTAACCTATCTTGGACTTCTTTTAATATATTTATCCCAGTATCTTTATCAAAATATTTTCCATCTAAAATTATATGCAAGTAAAAATCTTCAATACCTTCCTGCTTAATAAACTCAATTAAAGTATAAAGATGCTCTATCAAACTATTTCTTGGACTGTAAGACAAGGTGCCAACTAAATGTAATTTGCTTTTTTTCTTTTTAACATTCAATATTGCATCTTGTATTTTTGAGTTTATAAAAAAACTTTTATCTCTTATTGCTCTATTAATATTTAGCACATCTTGATAAACAATTTTACCAGCACCAATATTAAGATGACCTACTTCTGAATCACCACAGGATCCAAAAGGAAGTCCAACATATTCTGAACTAGCATATAAAGTTGTTGCATAATAATGAGAAACAAAATAATCTAAATTATATTTTTTAGCTAAAGCAACAGCGTTTGATGAAGATGGAACGTCCACTCCAACTCCATCAGCTATAACTAATACATAAGGCTTTTTTGCCATATTTTATTTTTTTATTATTTCTTCTATCTCCATCAATCTATTATACTTTTCTACCCTCTCGCCTCTTGAAGGAGCTCCTGCTTTGATTCTTTCAGCTCCAACAGCAACAGCTAAATCAGCTATAGTAGAATCAACAGTTTCCCCAGATCTATGAGATATCATAATTCCAAAATTATTTTTTTGAGCAAGAATGATTGTATTTAAAGTCTCTGACAAAGTCCCTATTTGATTAAGCTTTATTAAGATATAATTACAAGCATTATTTTCTATTGCCATATTTAACCTATCAATATTTGTAACAAGCAGATCATCGCCAACAAGAGAAACATTTTCTCCTAATTTATTATTTAATTCTTTCCACCCAGTCCAATCATCTTCTGAAAGCCCATCTTCTATACTAATAATATTATATTTTTTAACAATATCGCTTAGAAGATCTATCATTTGAGAACTTGATAATTCTTTATGATCTAAAATATATTTTTTATTTTTATAAAACTCGCTTGAAGCAACATCTATTGCTATATTTACATCTTTACCTAGTTTCCAATTTGTTTCTTCTATAGCTTCCTGTATTATTTCTAAAGCTTCTATATTTGATTTAAGATTTGGAGAAAATCCACCTTCATCTCCAACACCAACTGATAAATTATGATTTTTTATTATAGATCTTAAAGAATGGAATATCTCAGCACCACATCTAACTTGCTCAGATAAACCATTAACTCCATTTGGCAAAATCATAAATTCCTGAAAATCTATCCCATTATCTCCATGCTTTCCACCATTTAGAATATTAAAACTTGGTGTTGGAAGACTCGTATTTTTCTTACCACCTAATCTTTTATATATATTATTTATTTCTTCATATAATTCTATATTATCTTCTTCAGCGCAAGCTCTAGCAAAAGCACAAGAAACTCCAAGTATAGCATTAGCACCAAGATTTGATTTATCCTTTGTGCCATCTATTTCTATTAATAAATTATCTAACCATTCTTGAGATTTAAATTCTCTATCCTTTAATTCGTCATTTATAACAATATTTATATTATCTATTGCTTTTAATACACCTTTACCATTATATCTATTCTCATCATTATCTCTTAGCTCTAATGCTTCATATTTCCCAGTAGAAGCACCAGATGGAACACTAAAAACTCCAACAGCTCCACTATATAATTCTAATTCAACTTCTATTGTAGGATTACCTCTTGAATCTAATATCTCTCTGCCCTTTATTGTTTTTATTTTATACATTTTTTTTATTTATTGATAAGAACTCTATTATACACAAATTATATTTTTTTTAAATACCTATCCTGCTATAGTAGTAATAAAGCCTAATATAAACCTTGATATAGTATATGCAAGTAATACTATTAAGAATGCAATAGCACCAGTTGTCATTAATTGAATATTTTTTGTATATTTACTTTTATCACCATTAGAAAATACAATATTAATACCACCAATAATAACAAATACTAAAGATATTGTTGCAGCAAAACCAAGCACAATATTTAAAACATTTTTTATAGAAGTCTGTAAATCAGTAACAGTATTTAAACCACCCTTTTTGCTTATTTCATATCCAATTCCACTTCCACTACTAGTATTAACATCTTCTATAATACCATAACTATTTATTTTCATATCTAAATTCACATCAGCAGCATATACTTTATATACTATAAAACATGATGATATCATGAACAAAAATATAAACAAAATGTTTAAAAATTTTTTCATATTTTTTTATTATTTTATTATATAAATATTATATCACGAGTGTTACTATTTTTATATTTTTGCGTTATAATTATTATATAACTATTTAATTTATTTATTATGAAAAATGATAATAAAGGTTTATTAGATCTAACATGTGTCTTCGTAGGTCTTGCTGTTATTATTCTTACAATAACAGGATCAATATATTTAATCAACAAAAGTAAAAATCTATCTAGAGAATATGACTACATAGGCAAAACTCCTGAACCAATAAATACAATGTCTTTTTCTGGGGAAGGAAAAGTAAATGCAAAGCCAGATATAGCAATAGTATCTATGGGTATATCAGTAGAAAAAACAAAAATAAGCGATGCACAAAAAGAAAGTTCAGATAAAATGAATGCATTTATATCAAAAGTAAAAGAAATGGGAGTAGAATCAAAAGATATAAAAACAGCAAATTATAGTATATACCCCCAATATAATTGGACAAATGGTAGAGAGATATTAAGGGGATATCAAGTTTCACAAAATGTTGAAATAAAAATAAGAGATCTAGACAAAGTATCAGATATAATAGCTTTAGCCAGTGACTATAATTTAAATCAGGTTGGAGATTTACAATTTGATATAGATAACAAAGACCAATATATAGCACAAGCTCGTGAAGAGGCAATAAAAAAAGCAAAAGAAAATGCAACAGCAACAGCTAAGGCTTTAGGCGTAGATCTTGGAAGAATAATATCGTTTAGCGAATCTAACGGGACTATAAATGTATATAATGGATATAAATTAATGAGCGAAGCAGCACAATCAGATTTAGGGGCTGGTTCTACTCCTCAAATAGAATCAGGTAGCTCAGATATTAAAATGACAGTAAGCATAGGATATGAATTAAAATAAATATATCGGCAAAAAGCCGATATATTTTTTTATTAATTTATTACTTTTCTTTTATCTTCATCAACAACTCTATTTATAAACTCATCTATATCAAAGTCCTGCGGTTCTTTCTGCCCTCTAATTCTAACATTTATTTTATTATTTTCCATTTCCTTATCTCCTACAATAGCAATATATGGTATTTTATAAGCAGTAGCTTTTCTTATCTTATTACCCAATGTTTCATTATCTAAATCTACTTCTACTCTTAATCCAGCTGCAGCCATTTTATCTCTCAATGAATTTACATAATCAGCATGCCTATCAGATATTGCTAAAATCTTAACTTGCTCTGGAGCTAACCAAACAGGAAATGCCCCACCATAATTTTCAATTAGTAAACCAATAAATCTCTCAAAACTACCTAACAATGCTCTATGCAACATATATGGTCTTTCTTCTTTCCCCTCTGAATTTGTAAATGTCATATCAAATCTTTCTGGCAAATTAAAATCAAATTGTAATGTTGAACACTGCCATAATCTTCCAAGACAATCTTGTATCTTAAAATCTAATTTAGGTCCATAAAATGCAGCTTCTCCAATCTCCTCTGTAAAATTCAAATTTTTTTCTTTAGCAATTTTTCTTAAAACACTTTCAGTAAATTCCCAACCTTCATCATTGCCGATATATTTTTCTTTATTATTTGGATCTCTTAAAGAAAGGAATACCTGCACATCCTTCATATCAAAGCCAAAGGAATTATATATAAATGTTATAAAATCAACAACTCTTTTTAATTCATCTTCTACTTGATCTTTTCTGCACATTATATGAGCATCATCTTGTGTAAAACCACGAACCCTAGTTAAACCAGATAGTTCACCCTTTTTTTCAAAACGATATACAGTTCCACACTCAGCCCATCTAAAAGGAAGATCTTTATATGATCTAGGATTACTTTTATATATCTGAACATGAAATGGGCAGTTCATTGGCTTTAATAAATATTGCTCTGATACTTCAACTTTCTTATGTTTTTGTTGATCTTCAAGTGTTTGCCCTGCTTCAAGTGGTGGGTACATTGAACTATTATAGAATCCCCAATGCCCTGACGTTTCCCATAATACACGATTACCAATATGTGGCGATCTTACTAATTGATATCCATTTTTTAAATGAGCATCATACCAAAAATCTTCAATTTTTCTCCAAATGATAGCTCCTCTTGGATGCCACAATGGAAGCCCTAACCCAACCTTATCATCTATATGAAATAGATCCAACTCTTTCCCTAATTTTCTATGATCTCTCATTTTTGCTTCTTCTCTTCTTGCTATATAAGTATCTAATTCTTCTTGGGTTGCAAAACACAAAACATAGATTCTATTTAGCATTTTATTCTTCTCATCTCCTTTCCAATAAGCACCTGCAATTCTATCAATCTTAAATGCAGCGTCTTTTAACTCACAAGAACAATGAACATGAGGACCAGCACAAAGATCATAAAAAGAACCAGAATAATAGAAAGAAATATCTTCTTTATCTTTATGTAGATCTTCTATTAAATCTAACTTATATGGTTCATCTTTCATCAATTCTTTTGCTTTTTTATAATCAACAACCTTCTTTTCAAACTTAACTCTTGCAAAAATAATTTTCTTCATTTCTTCTTCTATTTTTGGAAAATCATTTTCTGATATTTTTAAATTATCAAAATCATAATAAAAACCATCATCTATCGCTGGGCCTATTCCAAGTTTAACATCAGGATAAAGATGTTTTACAGCCATAGCTAGAATATGAGCCATTGAATGGCGAATTAATTGCATATCTTCCATATATTTATTTTAATTTATTAAATAAAAAACTTCGTCTTAATCCATAAATAATTCTTATGAATTGGGACGAAGTTTCTACTCCGCGGTTCCACCCACATTACGTTATATACGTCACTTAATTATTATTTATTTAATTTAGTCGGATTAACCGATAGTATTACTACTGTGCTTGGTAGGCACAACAATCACTAAATAAATAATTTCATAAAATTTATAATATTATATAACTATAAAATATACTGTCAATAATTTATAATATTTTTACAGCTTCACTCTTTTCTAATACTTTTAAAGCATCTTTTAATCTATTTTTATCTTCTGAATATAAAGTAAATAATTTATCACCAATATCAACATCTTCCTTTAATTGTTTATATAAATATATACCAGCTTCTATATCTAATGGACACCCCAATGTCCTTGCAATACTGTTTAATAATTTCATATCAAAATCAATAATTGTCCCATTTTTCTTTGCAAATATATCATATTTATATTTTGCAAGAGGCAATTCATCAGCTAATTGATTAGGATTTTTACCACCCTGTGCTTTTATAATTTCCTGCATCTTTTTATGAGCTTTACCAAGCTTTAATTGCTCAGTTGCAACTTCTAAAGCTTTAGCTCCTTTTGCATATCCTGTTAAATCAATTAATTTAGATGCAAGATATAAAGATTTAGTTTCTAGATCTAATGACCTAGATGGATGTTGCTCTAATATTCTTAAAACTTCCCTAACCTGTAATATTGGCCCAATACCTCTACCAATAGGCTGACTTGCATTAGTAATTTCAACATCCATTTTCATACCAAATTTTTGACCAACATATTCAAATTGTTTTTTAAGCTTTAATGCACTTTGCTGAGTTTTTACTTTTGCACTAGTTCCAACAGGTATATCTATTAAACAATGAGTAATGCCCATTGCATATTTTTTAGCCATTATAGAAATAACTGCTTTAGAATAAGGTTCAAGAGATAATGGATATGATACTCTTATAATTCTATCATCAGCAGGCGCAAGATTTATCTTGCCCCCACCCCAAATTAAACAACAATTATTTTTTTGAACTAGTTTATAAACTTCATCTTTATTAAATTCAATATTCATTAAAACATTGACACACTCACCAGTAGCAGCTGGTGTTGTAATAGCTTTAGAAAAAGACTTTGGTATAGTTATACCTAAAGATGCTATTATTGGTACAATAATCATTGTTGTCTCATTACCTAAAACACCACCTATACAATGCTTATCAGCTACAATATTATCTTTTGTTTTAAATCTTAATATATTACCATTTTCAGCCATAGCTTTTGCAGTGTAATACATCTCGTCTATATCAGGTTCTTTCAAAAAACTAGAAGCAACATAATATGTCATTAAAACATCTGACATTCTACCTTCTGATATTTCTTTAATTATAATATTTATATCTTCTTCTGAAGATTTTTTACCAAGCATTCTTTTTCTTATTGCCTCAATCGCGGCTGGGTCACAGTCAACATAAGATATTTTTATAGTCTCTCCATCTTTAAGTTTGTATTTTTTCCAAATATCAGACAAAACACCAACTTCCCCAGGTGTTATATCTGGGTTAATTATAATATCAGCAATTAATTTTTGATCATCAAAAGATAAACTTACTTTATCTATAGACTTTAAATTGTTCTTTACAGCATCATCCTCGCTAATCATTACCATCATTGCCTCTCCAACTTCAATATCAAGTTTTCTTACTTTTAAATAAAAACTCTCCATAAATTAAACCTTTTTAATTTAGTTAATTACATATATCCTTCATCATCTGAATCTTCATAATCTTCATCTTCTCCATTACCATATCCATCAGAATCTGTATCTGTTTCTTCATTATAATATTCATCAATATCTTCTTGATCTAGAGTTCTATACTTTTTCTTTCTCTCCTCTTCTCTAATTTGTTCATCCTCATTATATCCCATATATAAATAATTAATATTTATATTATTTAATATAATTATATATCATTTTCAAAATAAATAAAATCCGGCTTCCCGGATTTTATATTTTATTCTTCATCTTCTTCTTCATCCCAATTATCATCCCAATCTTCATCTTCTTCTTCATCCCAATATTCATCTTCTTCCTCTTCATCTTCAGTTTTTTCTACATCTTCTTCCTCTTCTATATCCATATCATCTAAATTCTCGGATTGATGTTTTTTTGCCATTTTTTATAAATTAATTATTATTTATGCTTTTAGCATAAAAAATAGTATATCATAACTTTTTTTATGGTCAATAGATATGTTTTCCACAGCTATTTTATTGATTCTTTAAACATCCATGGGTATTTTTGCTTCACAACTTTTTTTATATCTTTTGGTTTTATAATCCCAAATTCTGTAATTATACCTGTTATATATTCAGTAGGAACTAAATCAAATGCAAAATTTAATATTTTAATATCTTTTGGAGCTTTCTCCCATATTTCTTTAAAATCTCTACTTTCAACAGGTATATTATCATTAACATCACATTTCAATAATGTCCCAGAAATATACAAAGGCTTTTTAAAAGCCTTAGCAGCAAGAGCTATAGAATAACTTCCTGTTTTATTAATTATGCTCCCAGACATACCAATTGCATCACAGCCTATTAAAACTTTTTCAACTTCATATTCTTTTCCACTTGCAGGAGATATAAAATATGGCGCTTCACTATCAATAACCATCATAAATTTAATATTATTTTCATGTAATTCCACAGCAGTTAATCTACCTTGGAACAATGGCCTTGTTTCTGTATTAATTACTTCAAATTTTTTACCAGAATTCTTTGCAAGTATTAATGTCTTAACAACAGAGCTAGAATGACAATGGGTTAAAATAGTATCATTATCTTTTATAATTTTAATCCCATTTTTTATAACCCTAGCACTAGCATCTACTATTAAATCTAAATAAAATTCCGTTGCATTTACAACATCTTTCTTTAAATATTTTAAATCTTTACTCTCATTCTCATTTAAAATATATAAACAATATCTTATTCCATTAAACAACATAGGCTCTGTTGGCCTAGCTTTTTCTATTTTCTTACAAGCTTTTATAAAAAAATTTTTAAAATCTCTTTTATCTTCAAATTTATTCTTTAATATAGAATCATGTAAAGCTAAAATAGCATATTTTGCAATATTTGTAGCCCCCTGTATTTTAATAGACTTAATATCAGAATAAGTTTTATTTATTCTTTCAAACCTTTTATCCATAAAAAATCATTTATATTATATATATTATATCATACTTTTTGCTTTCTATCTTTTGGAGTTACCCAAAATCCTAAATACTTACCAAACAGCAATCTAAAATATGCTTCATTCGCTGGTATTGCACCAAGTAATATGCTTGTTGCTGGATATATTATCCACTCTACAAATACCAAAATATATTCATAAAATTTTATCTTACCCCTTTTTCTAGGCCAAAATAAAGCTGATAATACAGCATTAATAACAATTCCAGACATAGCTATCCTCATTAATGTCTGAAGTATATATGGAGCATTTCTAACTATTATAGATTGTCCCAAAGTTTTATTATTTACAATCATTAATGGTAAATATCCAAATACAAACATCACTAAAGATGCTGTAGCCCAAGTTATCCCATTCCAGAATTGCTTTGATATATATCTAAATTTTGTCCAAAAAGGCATATTTTTATTTTTTAACCACTCAGTCATCATATATGGAAAGTTTTCCATTCCATAAGCCCACCTTCTTTGTTGTTTATATTGATTTATAAAACTCTTAAAAAAATTATTCCCAGTAACAACATCCATAGAAACTGGTATATATACAGGCATTACTTTATAATCTCCATTATAATAATTTATACATTGCAATCCAATCCTTGAATCTTCTGACACTGCATCAGAACTCCAAAATCCAACATTTACTAATGTTTCAAAATTCATACTGTGAGATGAAAAAGTAAATATTCTCTGGTCTCTCATAAATTCATACAATAACCAAAATGTTGAACCACGAGCAGTCAATCTATTAGTTGGTGAAGACTCCCAAAAGTTATTATTAAATACAGCAAGAGGTTGAAAACTAACCTTTCTTGGATCTGGCAATTTTAAATGTAAATATGTTATATGAGCAAAATATTGCTCATGAGCAATAGTATCAATATCAAAATTAGAAACAATAATATTTTTATAAGGGATGTATGAAAATTCTTTATCTATAATATCTTTTACCTTCCTTCCTGCTGATGCACAATTAGAACCTTTACCTCTAATCTCTCCAACTTCTAAAGAATGAACAGTAATAACAAATCTCAAAAACTTATCTCCATACTTCTTCTGTATTATATCAGCTTTATCTAAAAAAGCTTGTCCTTCAGCATCTTCTCCAGCTAATACTACTATAACTTTTTTTAAATCATATTTTATATTTACAAGATGATCAAATGATTCTTCTATAACCTCTATAGGCTCTTTAAATGTTGGAAGAAATATTAAATGATATACATTACCCCAAGAATCACTAAAGTCATTCTTTAATTTTTCAAACCAATTAATTTTTAATGTCTGCTTTAATTTTCTAAAAGATAATACAATATTTATTTCAGTGTAGACGCCTCTAAATAAAAATAAAAGGTCATAAATGATTATAAAATATATAACAAGTATAGGATCTACAAAAGAATAAATAAATAAAAATAAAAAGATTAGAGTAACTACAATTGCTGGCAAGCATTCATAAAATCTATATTTAAAGTTCCTTTCTATCATACATAATTATTTTTTCTCATTTTTGTCCTTGCCAAATATTACAGCTAGACCAATGATTATAATAATTAATGGCCAAATTTTATGAAATTTTAAAGATAAAAATAAGTTATTAATTAAAAACAATGCACCAACAAAAATTAAAAGAGTGCCTAAAAAATGTATATTCCTTTCATTCGCTATTTTATAAACATCATCCCTAGTTTTCTCCATATTTATTGTATTCTCATCATGCTCCTCCGCTTCATATTCATCAAGGGTTTTTAATGGTAAAATAGCCCACATAACTAAATATATCAAAACTCCTGCTCCAAATATAGCAAAAAGAATAAATATAATTCTTATAATATTTGAATCTACATTCATAACTTCCCCAAGCCCACCACAAACTCCGCCTATATACATATCCCTAGATGATCTATATAATTTTTTCATATTTTTAAATTAATTATTTATTTCTATTATTATAATACTCAATTGAATCAATTTTCTTTCCATCTACTATACAAATCTCTGATTCTGCACCATCAGAATTCAATATACTTCTATATTCATGATTATTATCTATACAATATTTTTTAGCCCTAGATAATACATTTTCTGGTTTATTATATTCTATTCTAAAAAATATAAGACAAGCTATAACAAAAAATATAAAAATAATACCAATATTTTTATAATTTATTTTCATATCTTCTATATTAACAAAAAACGACCTAATTTTCAAATGAAAAGCGCCATTATTAAATGGCGCTTGATTTACAAGATTTACAATATAAAACATATTTCTATCTCTTTAGACCCAGGCAATATCAAAGCATAATAAAAGTTATAATCTGCATACTTCTTAAAATCTCTCTTTGATATTGCATCTTTAAGCATCTCAAAATTTTTTAATTTCCCCTTTTCATATATATCTACTATATCATGCCCCATATTTTTTCTATAAGAAATTATTTTATTTAATAAATCTATGTTCTCCCTACAATACTTTAATCTTATTTTATAACATTCGGGTTTAAATTTAACAGTCATATAAACCTCTTAGAAGCTTAACGTAGGAGAGTATTCTTTTAACTGCTCATTAAATATAGCGCTCTCTTCTTCTAAAATACTTCTACCTACAAGATCAAGATCATATTTATTCATAAATACACCAGCACAAGTATTACAAATATAAACAACAACTTTTCTACTATAACCCAAATTCAATATTATAGGGTTCATAATGTGGCCATCATTAGGGCAATATAAAACTCTTTTTTTAGCTATTTCTATCTCTTTTTCCAATCTAATTTTTTCCATACATTCATCACATATGCCAGAAGCATTTTTTGTCCTATTTTTACCACATTCTTTACAAAATTTCCCTAATACAGAATCAATAATAGACATATATAGCCTCCTATATATAAATTTCATTTTCCAGTTATAACACATCTATATATTTTTGCAATATTTAAAATGCACTGCCATTAATGACAGTGCACAATATTCAATTCTTTATAATTAACCTTGCATAGCAATTTTTTGGAGCTTTATTTCCAACAATTGCTAATGCTTCTTTCATAATATTAATTATTTTTTTATTATTTTCTTTAAACTTTATATCAGTATCTTCATCTAAAAGAAACTCTGATCTTATTGCAAGGGTTTCATTTTCTTTTCTAATTTTATTAACCATTATAGACATTGCATGCCATTTGGATAAAACATTCTTGCTATTTATTTTTTTAATAGGTATAAGCCCAGTCCCTAGACAATAAGGGCATACAGGAACCCCCTGACCATTGAATGATAGATCAGAATCAAGCTGTTGTAGAACACCTCTAGTATGAGATCTAGAGCACCAAGGACAATCAGAAAAAAATATATGAGAACCCATAATTTCCCTCCTAAATACTTTGTATATATTTTATAACACAATATTTAAATTTTAGCAAGTCATAAAAATAAAATATAAAAAGTTGGCTTTTACACCAACATAGATAGATTACATGGTGGACGTACCAAGAGTTGAACTTGGGACCTCAGCATTATCAGTGCTGCGCTCTAACCATCTGAGCTATACGTCCAAAAGATAAATACATTATAAAAGAAAAAAACACAAAAAGCAATATTAACTATTTAATACTCTCCTTATTTCTTCCATCATATTTAAATAAAATCTAAGATTATGCAAGCTCATCAATCTCATACCAAGTATTTCATTTACATTCAATAGATGATGTAAATATGCTTTTGTATATGTTTTACATGTGTAGCAAGAGCAATTCTCATCAAGCGGTGTAAAATCATCTTTATATTTTGCATTTTTTATCCTAATAATATCATAACTAAAATCATCTAAACTATTCATTTTAAAATTTGTAAATAAATGACCATGTCTTGCGTTTCTTGTTGGTATTACACAATCAAAAATATCAACTCCATTTTTTACCCCCTCAATTATTTCTTCTGGCATACCTAAACCCATAAGATATCTAGGCTTATCAGAAGGAATTAAATCAGCCAATACTCTTATAACTTTATATTTATCATCTCTGTTCTCACCAACAGAAACTCCACCAATTGCATATCCGTCAAACCCTATATTTTTTAACCCATTAAGGCTGTTAATTCTTAAATCTTCAAAAGGCCCACCTTGTATTATGCCGAACAACTGTTGTTTTTTACCTGTTATTGTATCTATTCTTTCAAATTCTTTTTTACTTCTTTCTGCCCATCTTAAAGTTAGATCAATAGATTTTTTAAAATATTTATAGTCTCTATTAGCATCTACACACTCATCTAAAACCATAGCTATATCAGATCCTATAATTTTTTGCATTTGTATAGATTTTTCTGGTGTTAATAATATCCTATCTCCATTAAGATGATTTCTAAAAACAACACCTTCTTCTGTTATTTTTCTAATTGTTGATAATGAAAATACTTGGAATCCGCCACTATCTGTTAAAATAGGTTTATCCCAATGCATAAATTGATGCAATCCTCCAGCCTTTTTTAATATATCCATACCAGGTCTTACCATTAAATGATAAGTATTACCAAGTATCATATTCATATTTATGCTATGTAAATCATCAACTGAAAGTGTTTTAACAACTCCCAATGTTCCATCAGGTATAAAACATGGGGTCTCAACGATCCCATGATCAGTATATAATTTACCATATCTCGCAAAACCTTGTGACTTTAATACTTCAAAATTCATATTAATTAGTTACCTTATCTCCTGTTATAGGTCCAAAATCCTTGTTCATGCTCATATTTAAATCATTATCCATATATTGAACATTGATTTTATCTATAACTTGTATTTGTTTATTAATCATATCTTTAGTAGGCGTAGCATATACAAAGAAAAATCCTGTAACAGAATCTCCTTTATTCATACTATTTATATTCCATTTGATAATATTAGCTTTATCATCATAAACAAGATCAAATCCATTACTTGTAGAATAATCTGATGAATATCTAACATATTTTGGAAGCTGTATATTCATAACAATATTAGATAGATTATTATATTTATTACCAATGTTAAAATCAACTCTATACTTAGTCTCCTGCCCAACTTTTGGAGGATTTGGACCAAACCCAACTTGGTTACCACTTTCATCATAATAATTAGGTTTAGCTAATATATTAAATCCACTATCTATAATAATCTTAAATGATGGGTTTTTATATAACAAAATTTCAGTATTTGAATTATCAAAACCATATACGCTTAAATTTACAACAGCACTTTTTATACCATTTTTACTTGTTATAAAAGACTCATCAAATGGAATAGATATATCTATTGTATTTTCATTTATAGATATATCTTTTAAAGAATTTATTTTACCATAACTCCATTCTAAAATATTATCCATTAATCCGCTCTGTTCATTCCTTGTAACAACAGTGTCTGGAGTACATTTCCCTTTATCAAAATTTAATAGATTATCTCCAGTAATTTCTAATACAACTCTAGCATTTTTAAATGTTACATCGTTTGATTCTTTTTTATATTTTAATGTTAATTTATATTGCTTAGATATATCATCTATCAATGCAACTTTATCTCCATTCAAATCTTGTATATTAAAATTAGAGCTAACATTCAATGTAAATCCAGAATTGGCTAGTTGGAATGAATCATGTCTTTCTATTAGATATTCTATACTATCAAAATTACTCATATCTTTAAATATGCCTGTATTTATATCAAAATCAGCATTAGATATTTTATCGTTTGTTATAACCCCATCTATTGTTATGATCTTTTGATAATAATCATCATTATTTACATCTGTAATAGTATTATCTACTGGCTTATTCAAATCAAATA
>DAOLQA010000002.1:0-18165 GCA_035417885.1 bacterium | reverse complement strand
TAGCACTTTGATTATTTTTAAATGAAATTGTGTAAGACAACTTACCATCTAAATCTATATTAGTACTTATAATATTCAACTGAATATTGTCAGCAGTATTGCTATTTTTGCTATTATCTTTATTCCCCATAAATAAATACAGAAACAACAAAAATCCAACTACACTAATAATAAGTATTATAACAAGTATTTTTATAATCTTAGAAAATGGGGACTTATTTTTTAAATCAAAATCTTTTGGTTTGGAATATTCTGAAATATTATTGCTGCTACTTAGAACATCGTTCAATTTTTCCGTATTATCTTTCTTCTTTTTAAGAAACATATTATTAAATTATCTTATTTAAAAAATTTTTCTGTTTTTAGATATTCTTCTGTATAAAAATATACAAAATCAAAAAACTCTTTTTTATTATTTAATATTTTTTTATCTAAATATTTTCTTTCTATGTTTAATCCAATTTCTTTAAAAAGTATTATCAAAAACTTATATAATGAATTAATTATCTCTATATCTTTATTAAAATATATATATAAACCATCTTCTTTTATTTTTAATTTATCTAAATACTCAAAATACCTAATACATAAATTATATATTTTTTCATCTTCAATATTATCATAGGTCATTTTATCTAAAACCTCAATTACGAAGAAATATATTGATGTTTTCTTTAAACTATTAATTATATTTTTATATACACACTCTTCACTAGCATTAGCAATATAATTAAAACTTCTACCTTTAATTATATCGCAATTAGCTATAGAGAAAAAATGTAAACTTGGGTTTAATTTAGATAATGTTTTATATGCACCTCTTACTCTTAAACTTATTTTCCCAAGATCTTTTGTGTAAGCAATTACAATTCTATCAAAATCTTTATAATTTCTATCAGACAAAAGGAACAAATCTGTTTTATAATCCAACATATATGCTTAGGATTATTTTATAATCTCCTACCTCACAAACTTCACCTTTATTTTCTTCTTCTATAATATTGTTAGCTAAAACTAGTTGCTGTATTTTAGCTATGTTATCATTTATTACAGATTTTAATACCTCACTATCAGTAGAATATTTAATATCAATTTTGTCTTTAATAGATAAATTTTTTTCAGCTCTTAGTTTGTTTATAAAGCTTATTATCTCTCTTATATATCCTTCATTTTTTAGTTCTTCTGTTATTTTAGTATCTAAAGAAACTATAATTCCGTTTTCTTCTTTAATTTCTTCTTCTTTATTTATTGAAACATATAATATTTCGCATTCATCTTTAGATAATTCCCATTTTTTATCAACTATAATTTTATCTTCAGATATCTCAAAATCACCATTTTTAGCTTTGTTTATAATTTCCTGGACATCTTTTCCAAATTTTGGTCCAATTAATCTTGCATTTGGTTTTGCAATTTTTTTTGCAATACTTTCAATATTATCTATAAATCCTATATTTTTTACATTCAATTCTTCTAATATTATATCTCTATTATTCTCTATATTTTTTTTATCAGTATCATGAACAACTATGTTTATACTAGATAATGGCTGTTTAACAACAATATTTTTTTGTTTTCTTATAGCTAATCCTAAACTAACAACAGTTCTTATAAAATCCATTTCCTTAATTACCTTATATCCTTTTTTGCTATCAACATAATCAAATGGTTTTGGCCAATCACATAAATGAACTGATTCTCTCTTAAAATTTTCTGATTCATTTTTGCTATCTATTTTTAAACTTTGATATATATATTCAGCTATAAAAGGCATAGATGGTGCTATAACCATAGATAAAGTCATAAGTATTTCTCTTAATATTGAAAGCGAAGAATATCTCTCATCTTTATTATTAGATTTCAACCTCATTCTACTTCTTCTTAAATACCAATTTGAAAGATCATCTATAAAATCTTCTATTAATCTTGTTCCATCTGCTAAATAATATCCATCATATTCTTCTGTTATATTTATTATAAACTCATTCATTTTAGCATATATCCAAACATCAAGATTATTGTTTCTATCTATATTACCACTATATTCTTCAACAATATGATCAACATTAGCCATGTTATAAAACTCTAAAACATTAACTAATTTTAATATAACCTTTTTAACAACATCATCTACTCCTTTCTCTGAAAAATTTAAGTCTTCACAATTTACAACAGGAGAAGATAATAAATAATACCTCAAAGCATCAGCTCCATACTTATCTAATATAAAATATGGATCAGGATAATTTTTTAATCTCTTACTCATTTTTTGACCATTTTCTGCAAGAACAATACCATTTACAACTACATTTTCAAATGCTGGCTTATTAAACAATGCAGTAGCTAAAACCATTAATGTATAAAACCAACCTCTTGTTTGATCTTGTCCCTCAGCTATAAATTTAGCAGGAAATCTTTTATTAAAAGTATCTACATTTTCCATTGGATAATGAAAAGATGAATATGGCATTGATCCACTTTCAAACCAACAATCAAAAACTTCTGGTATTCTTTTCATATTTGCTCCACAATCAGGACATTTAAATTCAATATTATCAACAACCTGTTTATGAAGATCAAATTCTTTATTTGTTTTATTATCCAAATATATTTCTATCTTATTAAATAAATCTTTATCTAAAATACTAAAAAACTTTCCTATCTCCCATTCTTTTAATATAGACTCTATAGAAACTTTTATACCATTATGAGTAATAATTAAAACTTTTTTACCTTTATATTGTTTCAAAGAGTCTATAAATTTATTAACTCTTTTTTCAACATCTTCAAAAGATTCTCCACCACCTCGTTTATATAAAAATCTATCATTACCTTTTAATGTTCTATAATATTCTAAATCTTTTTTACCCTCTTCAGATATATTTTCCCCTTCCCAACTTCCTTTTATTGTCTCCCTTAGTTCTTCAACAATAACAATTTTTTTATTTAATTTTTTGTTTATAATTTCAGCACTTTCCCTAGCTCTTAATACAGGAGAACATAAAATAACATCAACATCTCTATCTATTTCATTAGCTATTCTTTCCATATCCTGCCTACCCTTCTCTGTTAATGGATACAATTCATCTTTAGACCAACTAATATGTTTTATATTTTTTTCACTCTCCCCATGCCTTATAACTATTAATTTAGTTAGCCTTTCTTTATCATCTGTATCTTTCATTTTTTGATATAAATCTTCAACACTACCTATAACTTCTATATGATTGCATTTTTCATTTTCACAGATCCAAACAGGTAATGGAGTGCCCCAAAACCTTGAACGAGATACAGCCCAGTCTCTTGCATTTTCTAACCATTTACCAAAACGTCCAGTTCTAACATGATCAGGAACCCAGTGTATTTTATTATTATTATCTATTAGATCATCTTTAATATCAGTAACCTTAACAAACCAAGAAGATGTAGCATAATTTAATAATGGAGTATCACATCTCCAGCAATGAGGATAAGAATGTAAATATTTCTGTTTTGAAAATACTCTATTTTTTTCTGTTAAAAAATCAACAACCATAGTATCAGTTTCTGATGGATTATCTTTTGGTTTAACTTCATGCCCAATAAAATCTTTAACCTGAGATGTAAAATATCCATTCATTTTTACATGTTGTATAAATGGTAGATTATATTCTTTTCCTAAATTCATATCATCTTCACCAAATGCTGGTGCTATATGAACAACACCAGTTCCATCTGTTGTTGTAACAAAATTTCCATGATATATTTTCCATCCATTTTTTTTATTATCTATAGTTGAATCATTGGCAAAATAATCAAATAAAGGCTCATATTCTAAACCAATTAAATCTTCTCCATTTATTTCATCAATAATAGTATATTCTTCATCTTTTAATACATTGTTTAATGTATCTTTAGCTAATATATATATTTCATCACTCTTTATTGTTTTTAATTTAGGATTTTCAACTTTTATTTTTACATATTGAACATCTCTATTAATAGCAAGGGCAACGTTCCCTGGTAATGTCCATGGTGTGGTAGTCCAGCCTAAAATATATTCATTATCTTTCCCTTTTAATTTAAATTTACATGTTACAGATAAATCAGTAACATCTTTATATCCTAATGTAACTTCAAAGTTAGATAATGTAGTCTCACATCTAGGACAAATGTGCATCGCCTTATATCCTTTATATACTAATTCTTTATCATATAATTCTTTAAATACCCACCAAATTGATTCCATAAAATCTGGCGTCATTGTTTTATAATCATCTTCCATATCAACCCACCTGCCAATTCTTGGTATAAATTTTTTCCATTCATCAGCATATCTTAAAACACTGCTTTTACAAGCATTATTAAAATTTTCAACACCATAATCCTCTATATCTTTCTTAGTTTTAAAACCAAGCTCTTGTTCTATCAAATTTTCAACTGGCAAACCATGGCAATCCCACCCCCACCTTCTTTCAACTCTATAACCTTGCATAGTCTTATATCTTGGGACTATATCTTTTAAAACAGATGCAACAATATGCCCATAATGAGGTAAACCTGTAGCAAATGGAGGCCCATCATAAAAAGAAAAATCTCCTAATTTAGGATCTCTCTTAACAGATTTTTCAAAAATTTTGTGATCATCCCAAAATTTTAATATACTTTCTTCGTTTTCTTTTATGTCAAACATATTTTAAAGAAATAAAAATAAATATCTCCTCTTATGTTAATAATAACAAGAATAAAAGATATTTACAAGATTGTCTATTGACAAAAACCCCCTGGCCCGGGAGCCTTTTGCTTTTTACCATTAGCATCTACTGTCTCAACTACTTTAACCATATTACCACTCTTATCTAATTTACATTTATTACTTTTACATTCTATGTTTTGATAGCAAACAGTTCCTGTATCCTTTTTAGGGAAACATTTAAAATTACTAAATGTTACAATCTGATTTGAGGAAGTTTCAGAAAGAAAAGTCGCTATACATACCTCATTATTAGTACAGCGTGAGTCATTATTGCAAGATGGTATACTATCTGGATAACAACTACAGTTACTTGTAGCTCCTTTAGTATCTGCTATTACATGTGTAATATTTTCCGTCATAACATTATTAGTCTCAACCTGAGCAACATTTACGACAGCACTGCACATATTATCCTTACATTCATATACACAATTGATATTAAATACCTTTCCATCTTCGTTTGTATATGTTTTATCATTACCATCTTTATCACTAGTAGCCATCTTAGAATCTACACATTCAACATTTACCTTAGTTATACTCGGATTAAATATTCCTATCTGAACAAGATCAGGATTAATTATTGCAAGTATTGACCCAGAAAAAATAACAAGTATAAGACCAATAAAAGAATTTTTAATCATGTCATTGGCTTTTTTAACAACATTACTATTACCGCCAGAAAAAGCTCTCATAAAACCAGCAACAATTAAAATAATAACAGCAATAATACCTATTGAAGACAAAAGAAGTTGAATAAACGAAACCATTACAGCACCAACTCCTTGATTCAGCGGAACACAAGCGCATCTAGACATTTTTTGAAAAGGTAATCCAAATGTAAGTTGATAATATCCCTCACTACATTTATTTTTGCATGCCCCGCTAGCAGCCTCTTTTTCGCTTGATGTAATAATACCATTAATATAATCATTAAAACCAGCACTAAAAACATCTCTAAATGAAAATATTGAGATAATTAAAAATAATACTATACAAATATGCTTTACAAGATGCTTCATTATATTATATTTATTAATAATATAATTATATCATACTTTAATTATTTATTTTAATTCAACTTTTACTTCTATCTCTTTATTGTCTCTTATAATATCGAAATCTAAGGTATCTCCAACTTTATAATTCTGTAATATATAATCCAAAGAATCTTTAACAGCATATCCGTCTATCTTCTTAATAATATCTACTTCCATTAGATTATAACTATTTTGCAATGGAACTTTTGTAATATAAAAACCACTCAAGGTATTATCTTCACTTATAATATTAGTATAATTACTATACTCAATATTAAGACTGGGCCTTAATATCTTACCTGTATTCTTATTTAATGTTAAAGAATAAAGGATATTCTTTAAATAATTTGAAGAATATAAATTATTATCATTACCATAAAATCCAACTAATTTATTGCTTAAATCAAAAATCCCATACTTATTACTCATTTGATTATTGCTCAATTGTATAATTCCATCTTTTTTACTTTTTATAGTATCAACTTCTATACCAAACGGTCCATTATTAGAATAAACAGTAGCACCAATATTTATATCATCATAATATGTAAAAGAGGGAACATTCATTTTCTGGCCATCTATTTTGAATATAATAAAACCATATTTATCATAAATGATATTTTTTACATCAAAAACTTTAGAATCATTTAAAATAATAACATATTTTGTATCTTTTTTTATTTGTGGAATTGCGTTTACATTTGTTAATATGTATCCGTCTCCTGTTATATTGACTCCAAAACCAATAATATCAGAATCAAGATATGGCCCTTTATCTTTTTTTAGAGCTATATATGATAAAAACTGTTGCATATCTTTATATGAGCCTTGCAGTTGAATATCTTTATCAATATGCACCTCATCTCTTTTTTCTACAACAACACTTGTATTCTTAACTTTTTTAGAAACATCTATCTTATTTAGCAATGGAATTTTAGAATTATCATTATTAAAGACAATATATATACCTAAAATTGCTGATGTAAAACTTAAAACTAATATTGCGACAACAATCAATGTTACTTTCATAATTTTAATAAAAACTTTCATATAATAATTAAGACGTTTTAGCACTTATTAATACAATAATAACCAAGAAAACCATAGTAATAAATGCCCTGTTAAAATATTTTTTATTAACTTCATTATTTAATGCTTCTTTCCCAAAATTAGAAATAAAGAAAGAAAATATAAGTATCAGTATGGCTCTTACATAGTAACTATAAGGTAAGTATGTTAGTATAAATAAAAATTCAGATGAAGTAAGAGTTGATATAAAAATATATCTTGACAAATTCTTTTTATCATTAGGGCTACTGGAATAAAGAAGATAATATAATAAATAAAAATACACAAAAGATAGAAGTAAAATTATTAGCTTATTAAATCCGATAAAAACATAAAATGCAAATATTGACGAAAAAAACAAAAATACTGAAACTAAAAATGTAAAATAGCTAGCCTCTTGAGTAAAATAATTATCTTTTTCTACTAACTTTGATTTAAATGATAAAAAGTTAAGAAATGTCAATAATATATTTATAGTATAAAATACTATTTTTATATTATCATCTCTTATAAATATAAAAAATAAAATTGATGATATAACATAAATAAAATATATAGCAAAATTTTTTATAAATTCCTTTTTTTGATTTAAAACAAAAACACTAAATAAAAAAAATATTAAGTAAACAGCTAAATATATAGATGTATATATAATAAAAATATGTATTAAATTAGGATTTAAAATATTTTTATTTATTAAATAAAAATATAGAAAATTAAAACCAACAAAAAATAGATTTATTAAATAGAACATACTATTTATTAATGTTAAAAACAAATATAAAATACAATAACCAAAGCCCTAATATTACAAGACCAATAAGCACCCTATATATTTTACCATTATTCTTCTTTTTTCTCATTTTTCAAACTTAACTTCAAAAAAGCTTTTTAAGAATGCAAAGTTTTCTCTGAACTTAAATCTATTTATATCTATATATCTATTCAGATCAGAAGTAAATCCATAACTATCTATTCCTAATTCATTACATACATATAAAGCCCTATTTATGTGATATGCTTGAGTTACAAGTATTGCATTATTTATATTAAAAACCTTTTTAGCATGTAAACATGTAGAATAAGTATCATAGCCCTCATTATCAACAATTATATCATTACTATTAACCCCTTTATTAACTGCATACTTAAACATTACTTCTACTTCATTATGAGCATCACTACTGCCATCACCTGACATTAAAATTTTTTTACTAACTCCTTGTTTATATAAATTGACAGCTACATTAAGCCTATCAGCTAATATATCAGAAGGCTGATCACCTGATTTTAAGCCAGCACCAAAAACAATAATATAATCTACGTTTTTATTAAAATTATCCAAGCTATTATAAATTCTATCATTAAATTTATATCTTTCATATACAAAAAACAAATAGAAAATGACAAGTATTATAAATATTGCTAATAATATATATTTTATACTCTTTTTCATTTTTAAATTAAGTTCTAGCTATTGTTAATACAAAAACTTTTTTAAATCTATTATTCTTAAGTATCATTGCACAGTTTGCTACTGTACTACCAGTTGTCACAACATCATCTACTAATATAACATTCTTATCATATAAATTGTATTTTATAATCTTATCATATTTTACAGAAAATGCACTCTTTAAATTTTTAGATCTTTCCTCTTGAGTAAGACCAACCTGATCAGCAGTACTCTTATCCTTTATAAGGACATCAGGGTATATATTTATATTAATTTTTTTAGACAATTCATTGGCAAATATATAGCTCTGATTAAAACCCCTCTCGTTTAACCTCTTTTTAGATATAGGAACTGGAATTAAAATATAGTTTTCATCTAGTTTGTATCTTTCATTAAAAATATTGCCTATTACTTCACCAAAATATCTACCAATATTATATGAATATCTAAATTTTAAAAATTTCATCATTTCTTTTATACAAGAATCTTTATAGTCAAAAAATGATATAATCCCATCTAACATAATATTATCTCTACAAGTATTGCAATTTTTTAATCTACTAGAATTATCCTTATCATTGCACAAAAAACAATTATTCTGCAATATCAGTTTCTTGTTTAGACAATCAGAACAAAGATAGTCTTCTATTCTACCACATGAAAAACATCGTCTAGGAAATATAAAATCTAAAACTTCTTCAAACATATAATAAACAAAACAAGCAGCAACAAGCTGCTTATTTAATTACAAGGTTAAAATCTTTATTTTTATAATCAATATAAATTGTTTTATTATTTTCTTCTCCCCTTTCAACAAGTAAATCTATTAACTTATTTTCTATTTTTTCAGTAATAACTTCATCTATGCCTTTTGCATTGCTATTTTTTTCTTGTTTAACAATATCTATAATTTTTTGTATAATTTCCTTATTATAATTTAAAGTATAACCAGCTGGCAGAAATTTCTTTAAACTCTCAAGCTTCAACTTGCAAACATCTACCAAATTTTCATCTTTTAAATTAGAAAATACTACAACTTTATCAACCTTATTTACCAGCTCTGTTCCAAGATATTCTCTTAATAAATCACCTATATACCCGTTCTCTTCATTTTTATTGTCGTTAATATCAAACCCTAAATTATCTTTTTCAACATTATCATTATCTATTGTCACAGATATAATTATGATATTATTTTTAAAACTTATTGCCCTACCAGTTGCATCAGTAAGACTCCCATTTTCTACAATTTCTGTAATCAAGCTCAATACTTTAGGATGAGCCTTATCAGCATTATCAAATAATATAACAGAATATGGTTTCTTGCTAACAGTATCAGTTAATGCCCCTCCCTCTCTATAACCTACATATCCAGCAGGTGCACCTATTAAAGATGTAATAGATATAGTTTCTGAAAATTCACTCATATCAAATCTTAACATATTTTCTTCTCCCCCAAAAAAACTTTTAGCAATAACACCCGCAACCTCTGTTTTGCCAACACCTTCAGGCCCAACAAATATAAAAGAAGTAAGAGGTTTATTTTTAAAATTAGATTCAAATACTCCTTTTTTTATAAAATGTATAATATCTTCTTTAGCATTTCTCTGATCAACAATACTTATATCTAAATCTTTCCTCAACTTTTCTATCTGATCTCCTATATTATTAGATAGAATAGTCTCAACAGGAACAGATACTCTATCAGATACAATTCTAGCAATATCTTCCTTCCTAACAACACCATACTTTTTCTTAGATGATTCACTATCCATAAATCTTAAATTATCTAATTTCTCCAACAAAGCTTCTTCTTTATCTTTTACAATTAAAGCATCTCTAAAATCTTCTTTCTCAACTAATGAATTTCTCTCAGTTTCATAAAGATCAATTTTGTTTTCTATTTTATTTATCTCTCTAATATATTTATTATTATAATTTAAAACCTTAACTCTTGCTGAAGCCTCATCTATTAAATCTATTGCCTTATCTGGAAAATATTTATCAACTATATATCTCTTAGCTAGGTTGACAGCATAAGCTAAGGCCTCATCTTCTATTTTAACATTATGAAATTTTTCATAATTTTTTCTAATACCTCTTAATAACTCTAATGTCTCTTCCTCACTAGGTTCATTAATTAATATTGGTTCAAACCTTCTCTCAAGTGCAGGATCTTTTTCTATATATTGTTTATATTCTTCAAATGTTGTTGCCCCAATAACCCTTATCTTACCTTTCGCAAGGGCTGGTTTTAAAATATTTCCAGCATCTTGATTACCTGTATTTGATCCAGCTCCAACGATAGAATGAACCTCATCAATAAATAATATTATATTAGGATTAGAACTAGCCTCATCAATAATATCTTTCATTCTCACTTCAAATTCTCCTCTATAAGAAGCACCAGCAATAATAGCATTAAGATCTAATTTTAATATCCTTTTACCAATTAAAAAATCTGGAACATCATTACTTGCTATTTTTTTAGCAAGTCCTTCAACTATCGCAGTCTTCCCAACACCTGCATTACCAAGTAGTATTGGATTATTTTTGTATCTTCTAGATAATATATATATCAATCTTTCTATTTCTTTATCTCGCATTATAACAGGATCAAGATCCTGCTCTACTTCTTTACTAGTTAAATCAATAGAAAAAAAATCAAGAGCTGGCGTTTTTTGAACACCAACATTATTTTGATAGCCATTTGCAAAACTTGCGAAATTTGAAATACTCTTTAATATTTCTAGAACATCTTTGGACATTGTATCACTATCTATTCCGCTTGTATTCAACACATTTTTTAATTCTTGGTCATTACTTTTTAAAATAGCATACAATAAATGTTCTGTCCCAACATAATAATGATCATAACCAGCTGCAACCATCAAAGCATTATCAACAACATCTCTAGCTGTAATATCAAACTTATCCTTAATTAAAGTAAAATCGTATTTAAATAATTCTAAATCATTATTGATCTTATTATTTAGATTAATATCAAAAACCTTATTTATCTTTTTGTATTTAGATAAAATACTAAATGCTAAACTTTCTGGGAATATTGATATAGCAAAAAATAGATGTTTTGCAGACACCACAACTTCATTTAATTCATTTTGGTCAATTACTTCATTTTTTGCATTTTTATTTTCAATATACTCATTTTTTGCCATCTCCCACGCCAATACACACACTTTTAAGAAGTTTAGACTGAATTTATTGTTAAATAACTTTACCATAAGATATAAATATTATATATAATTTATAAATATATTACATTATTAGCACTCAAAAATCAAGAGTGCTAAAATTTAATAGCCTGCTTCATTTAATGCAGCATTTACAAGCAAATCTGCTTCTTTATTTAATTCTCTTTTTATATGGGAAAATTTACAAGAATGAAAATTCTGCCTTAGATTATAGATCTTAATAAAAATTTTACCCAATTCTTGATCTTTTATTTTATATTCCCCATTTAATTGTTTTACAACAAGTTCTGAATCAAGATAACACTCTAAATTATCTAACTTCTTCTCTTTACAATAACCTAAAGCCCATAATATAGCAATATATTCTGCAATATTATTTGTAGCTATACCAATATATTCTTTATGAATAATTTTTTTTAGAATCTTACCTTCCTCATCTTTTATTTCTATTACAATACCTATACCAGCATGACCTGGATTCCCACGGCTACCACCATCAGTATGTATTATGACTCTATTCATATTTGTGATCTTTATACATTAGTCTAATTTCTTGTTTACCTCCCCAATTATCAACTTCAATACTATATGCTAAATCTAATCTATCTCCTACCTTAATTTTATCGAATAAATCTCTATTATAAAATGCTACAACACTAAACAAGGTATCACCTTGTTTTACATTCATTTTAAAATGATCTGCATTTTTACCGAAAATACTACAACCTACAACTTCAACATTTTTACTACAAAATACTAAATCCTCATTATTTTTACCAAATGGTTCAAATTTCTTTATTTCATTACAAAAATCTATATTTATATCTTTAAACTCTATTTCTAAATCAATATCTAAATAATGTTCTATTTCCCCAATATTCAAATTTTGATTAGCATACTCTGACATAACTCTCTTAAATTCATTATATTTATCATATGCAATAGTACAGCCACAAGCCATTTTATGGCCACCAAATTTTAAAAATAAATTAGAATTGTTTTGCATAGCCTTTGTTATATCAAATCCCTCTATACTCCTTCCAGAACCAACAATATTATTATTCTCAGTAGTTAATGCAAAAACTGGAAGGTTATAGTAATCTTTAAGCTTTGCTGCAATTAGACCAACAATTCCAACTGGCCAACTATCATTATGAACTACTATAATCTTTCTATCATCAATTTTATCTCCACTCTCTTTTATAAACCATCTAACAGCATTAGTTACAATATTTTGTCTTTCACTATTTTTTTCATTTAAATCTTCAGCTATCTTTCTTACTTCTTCTTTATTAGAAGACATAAGCAGCTCATAAGCAGCATTTGCATGATCCATTCTGCCAGCAGCATTTAGCCTAGGACCAATTCTAAAACCAACATCATAAGAAGAAATCTCCTTTTTCTCTACACCTTGTAAATCAGTTAAATTGCTAACTTTTATAATCTCCTTTAGTCCAAGATTTCTTGTTTTATTTAAAACAGTAAGTCCATATTTAGCAATAACCCTATTTTCATCTACAAGTGGAACAAGATCAGAGATGGTAGCAACAGCAACAATATCTAAATTCCATTTTATATATTTTAATAATTCATCCCTATCCTTATGTTCCAATGCAAGTGCTGATATTATTTTGAATACGACACCAGCACCACACAATTCTCTAAATGGATATTTTTCCCCCTCAACTTTTGGATTTATAATAGCATACGCATTAGGCAGTCTATGAGGCATTTGCTCATGATGGTCAGAAATTATAATTTCCATATCTAGAGAATGAATATAATTTGTCTCATCAAAAGCAACAATACCATTATCAACAGTGATAATTAAATTAGTTCCTTTATCTTTAATATAATCTATTGCTTTTTTATTTAATCCGTTACCTTCATTTTTTCTATCAGGTATATAACAAAATACATCACCACCAATCTTTTTTAAAAAACTAACCAGCAAAAAACAAGATCCTACCCCATCTGCATCATAATCTCCATAAACACAAATCTTCCCTCTATTTTTTATAGTATCAAAAATTTTATCAACAACCTTTTGCATATTATTAAATAAAAATGGATCATAAATATCTTTATCATAATCAGGATTTAAAAAACTATATATTTTATCTTCTAAAATACCTCTATTATATAAAATATTTAATATTATTTTATTTACATCAGGAAATTTATTATAAAGCTCAAAATCTTTTATGGTGTTTTTTACTCTCCAAATGTTTTCCATTGCATTAAAAAAATTATTTATCAATTTATTATAACACCAAAAAAAATATAAAAAAACTAGGCATTAACCTAGCTTTTGTCTGACTAAATTGTAAAAAGTTTGCTTTTCAAAAAATAAATAGTCCACATCATCTCCGAACTTATTATCTATTACAAATCTACATGTTCTATTGCCAACAACAACACCAAAAGCCTTACCCCTAGATTTATTACAGAATATCTCAGCCATCATTAAGCTAGAATTTGAAAATTTCTTATCTTCGACCATGCCTAAAAGCCCACTCCAAATTAATATGTTACTTCTATTAATATATTCTAGATATTTTTTTATAGTATCTGGTCCTATATCAAATATATAATCAGATAGACTAAGATCTTTTATACTTTTCCTTCTAACTTCTAAATATTTATGCTTATTTCTACTTACTATAAAATCTATTGGCAACACTATATTTTTTTTATACTTCTTTAATAAGCTATATAATTTATTATTAGCTCTAGAAGTAGATCTTTTTTTATTTAGCACTCTATTTATATATACATATGAAAACATAACAGATACTTCTCCGCCTAATAAAATAGTTGACTTTGCTTTCAATAAATTTTCTATAAATTCTATTTTTTCTTTATTATATTCCCCACCCACAATTGCAACATTTTTGTTCTTCCCTATTTTTAATTTTAAAAAGTTATCATATTTTTCACAAAAAGAAAAACCATAATATGTTTTAATTTTTGATAAATCAGATAAATAGCTGTTATTATATAAATTTTCAAAATTCTCAAATATAAAATAATCTATATCCTTATTAAAATATTTTTTATAATTATCATAATATCTTAAAGACCTTATACAAACTATATCTCCAAAATCAGCAATCTTAATAACATTATCTAAATTATCTAGATCAGCCTTTTTATATAAAATTATTTCTTTATTAAATTGTTTATTTAGCTTTAATAAATTCTTTAATTTTTCTAATACTATTTCTATTTCTCTAATATTACTATTATCAGAAAATAATATTATCTTAGAATTTTTGAATGATAAATATTCTATAGTATCAATAATTTCCCTTACTTTTCTGTCATCTTCAATAACTCCATTTTTTATCTTTATATTAAAATTAACATATACAAGACATGTTTTATTACTAATCTTTTTTATATTTTTAATACTAGATATTCTTTTCATCAGCCTTTTATTAATATATTTAAATTATATCATCTAAAACAAAAAATCCCAAGCAGAGCTTGGGAGATTCTATCAATGACTTTCATTGTGCAGCTAATTCATAAAGCACAAATGACTCTATTCTAGCATTCTTCCCTAGTCCTTCTACAACCTGTTTAACAGTTTTACTATCATCCTTTACAAATAATTGCTCAATTAAACAATTTTCAGAATAAAATTTATTTATTCTACCTTGAACAATCTTTTCAGCTATTTCTGCTGGCTTATTTCTTAAATCTGGTTGATTAAGCAATATTTCTTTCTCTTTTTTAATTATATCATCTGGCACATCATCTTTTGACAAATATTGTGGCTTTAGAGCTACAATATGCATACCTAAATCTTTAATAATAGACATGGTTTTACTATTATCCTCAACATTTGAAATAACTAATAAACACCCACTCCTTTTATCAAAATGTATATAACTTCCAACAACACCATTATCTACTGTTCTTCTAGTAAATCTTTTCACTTCTATTTTCTCTTTTATCTTTGCAATTATTTCATTTTGGTATTCTATAAGTTTCTTACCATCTATCAATGAATCCATTAGTTCTTCAATAGTATTAACATTATTTTCACAAGTTGCTTTAGCTACTATATTAGCATACTTTAAAAAATCTTCATTCCTTGCAACAAAATCAGTCTCACACCCAACTTCAACAATCGCACCAGCTCTATTATCTTCTGTTGAATAAAAAACAATTACACCTTCTTTTGCGATTCTATCAGCGGTTTTATTAACTATTTGCTGTCCATTTTTTCTTAATATTTCAATAGCTTTATCAAAA
Source organism: bacterium (assembly GCA_035417885.1). Lineage (GTDB taxonomy): Bacteria > Patescibacteriota > Patescibacteriia > JAGPKW01 > JAGPKW01 > JAGPKW01. Next base: position 2,388 of record DAOLQA010000002.1, on the reverse strand, counting down.
TCATCTCCAGCTTCTTTTAAAGCTCTCTGGCAGTCTACTATACCAGCACCTGAAACTTCTCTTAACTTTTTTACAAGTTCTAATGACATATTATTTTTATTAATTATCTTATTGTTTAATTTGTTTCTTTCCATCATTAACAGCATCAGCGATCACATTAACTATCATATCTATTGATTTAACAGCATCGTCATTACCTGGAATTGGATAATCTACTAAATTAGGGTCAACATTTGTATCGCATATAGCAATTATTGGAATCTTCTTACTTCTAGCTTCTTTTACAGCTATGTCTTCACTCTTTAGATCAACCACAAAAACTAATGCTGGTAATTTTTTTATATTTTTTATACCGCCCAAATTTTTATTTAATTTATCTATTAACCTAGTTAATATAAGAGCTTCCTTCTTAGTATATTTAGAAAAATCACCATTTTCTTTTTCTAATTCCAATTTATTTAACTTTTTAATTGACCTTAATACTGTCCCAAAATTTGTAAATGTCCCCCCAAGCCATCTTTCATTAACATAAGGCATTTCACATTTTATAGCAGCTTTTTTTATCAAATCCTTGGCTTGCTTTTTCGTCCCAACAAAAAGTATATCTTCTCCTTTAGACACAGTATTTATAACAATATCAGTAACTTGTTTTAAGGACTCCTCTGTCTTTAATAAATTAATTATATGCACACCATTTTTAACTCCATATATATATGGAGCAGCTTTAGGGTGCCACTTAGAAACAGGGTGACCGAAATGAACACCAGCTTCTAACATTTCCTCTATCGAAGGTATTTTTATAGACATATTATTTTTTTATTTATTAGATATTTTATACTTATTCCTATTAAGGAACTTTTTAGTATAAATATTCTTTTATTGTTATTTTAAACAAATAACACATAAATATAAGTAATATAATAACAAATTATTTTTAAAAAAGCAAATTATCTCTTATTTAAATTATCCCTGCAGTTCTTATAAACAGTCAATGCTTCTCTCCCATACTTTTCAGCAGCTGGACCTGCACCATTATATTTTGTAAACATCTCTTGAAGTTTAGCATCTGTCATCCCATTTACATCACTACCGATTAACCCTTGAAAACCCTTACTTAATAATAAATCAATAGCAGCATTTAGTGAAGTTTCTGGGTCAAAAAGATCTTTCACATGATATTTCTTTCCGTTTATAGCTATATAGTAAGCTGGGGAAGGATGCCTTTCTCCAACTTCTGTAAAGCTTGATGAATTCCCTGGGAAAATAGTAATTTGCATCATACCTATACCATGAGAATACCTCCAATCCAATCCTAAGTTCTCAGTATCATTAAAATTTACTACATCATCATTGCTAACTTTCTTATTAGAATCACAGTTGCTAGAATCAGCAGAACTAAAACTGCCTCCATTATAATATTGTCTACTTTTGCAATAAGCATTATATGATTTAGTATCTGGGACCATTTCATCATGACCAATGGCATAAACCTGACCACTTGATTCTTTGAATGCTAAAGTATATAAAACACAATAATCTATATGGTTAGCAACAGCAACTTTGTTTATTATTGCTGATAACTTAGGATCACCAAAACCTTCAGGCATATTTGTTTTATGTAACATTTTCTCAACATCTTCTCTTAATACAACTTCTATGTTATTTGGCAATTTTACTGTGTATGTACTTACATTTACTAAATCTGGATTTATAAGAGCAAGAATTGAACCAGAAAAAATAGCAGCAATCAATCCAATAGCAGTGTCTTTTATCATTGTTTTAGCTTTCTTAATTGTGCCTTGGTTACCAGCAGCGAAAGCAATCATAAATCCAGCTACAATAAATATAATTACAGAAATAGTTCCTATTGAAGCAAAAATAAATCTAATCACTGTCTGGATAAGGTTACTAGCACCTGTATCAAAAGAAACACAATCACCTTTTTGCATTCCAGCAATAGGCAAACCAAAATACATTGGTAAACATGCTAATTTAGTGCTTAACGGCCCACCCGTATAGCTACCAAAAACACATTTATATTGTATTTGACCAGCACTCTTGGTTGTAATTGGCTCACAGCTATATGATGATGGACATTTACTATCACAATTAGAAGAACTATATATAGTATCTATATCAACACCCCCTATTTGTTTACCATTTGCAACATATCCTGCGGGCCTGCATACCCCATCAACACAATTATTACTTTTACATACTTCATTTGAAATACCACAGGAATTATTATCCGCACGATCTGGAGTGCAAGTACGAGTGTTAACATCACAAAACTCGCTTAATAAACAATCGCCGTGCGTTTTACAACTCTTAGCCTTAGCATAAATATTATTTGCACAACAAAAAAATAATAAGACTAAAAAAAATAAA
>DAOLQA010000001.1:64494-65961 GCA_035417885.1 bacterium | reverse complement strand
AGTATTTAAAATATATTTTTTTTGAAATAAATTCCAATTTGTCATAAATATTAATCCCCCATCTTTAAGAACCCTTCTCATTTCTCTTAATGCATTATTTTTATTTTCAAATGATGGTAAATGATGAAAAGTAGCTATACAAAAAATTAAATCAAATTCATTATTATTAAAAGGAATAGCTAAAGCATCTGCTTCTATAAATTTTACATTTTTTTGATTACCAAAATTTTTTAATGCATTTTTAATCTGCATTCTTGAATTATCTATTCCAACATATTCATAATTTAAATTTAATTCATTTAAAAATTTAATTAGTCTTCCATTCCCACACCCAATATCTAAAATTTTTATTTTTTCATTTTTAAAATCTAAAAGATATTTTTTAAAAATATTAAAATCATCCCAATTATTTTTTCTTGTTATATTAAAGTTATCTGATATTTTGTTATAACTATTTTTTATTTCTTCCAATAAATTGATTTTTGTCATAATATTTTTACAATATATTTATACTATATTAATTTAATATTTTTTGCAAAATATTTGACTTATATATTTTAAAAATATATCATTTATAAATATGATTAATAATAACATTTACGAAAAATTTGTCATAGAATTATATAATTCTAAGTTTATTACTTTAGAAGATTTTGTATTAAATAAAAAAAGAATATTTGGACGGGCAAAAATAAACCCACCATCTAATTCTGAAATCTTAGAAATATATAATCATCTTGTAGATAAAAAAATTATAGAGAGAAATAAATTATTTGAAAAATATTGTAAAAAACATAAAATACGAACATTGTCTGGGGTATCTGTTATATCAATTTTAACAGAAGAAGCTCCATGCCCAGGAAATTGTGCCTTTTGCCCTAGTGAAAAAGATATGCCAAAAAGTTATTTGCCAAATGAACCAGCTGTCATGAGAGCAATAAAATGTAATTTTGATGCATATAAACAAGTAGTTGCTAGATTATCTGCTTTAAAACATACTGGGCATGATACATCAAAAAATGAAATAATTATAATGGGTGGAACATGGTCTTATTTAAATAAAAAATATCAGGAAAAATATATTTTGAATGTATTCAAAGGATTAAATTTTGATATAAATAAATTAAAATTTATACCATTATTAATCCAAGAAAAATTGTCAAAAAATAATATAAAAAAAATACAAATACAACAAAAAATAAATGAGAAAGCTAATAACAGATGCGTCGGATTAACATTAGAAACAAGACCTGACTATATAAATGAAGAAGAATTGAAAAGAATGAGGCTATTTGGATGTACTAGAATAGAAATTGGAGTCCAGTCTACTTTTGATGATGTATTAAATTTAAATAGACGAGGACATAATATAGAAAAAACAATAGAAGCAACTAGATTAATGAAAGATGCTGGTTTTAAAATTTGTTATCATATGATGCCTAATTTACCAGGATCAAACTTAGATAA
>DAOLQA010000001.1:39491-64394 GCA_035417885.1 bacterium | reverse complement strand
TGTATAAGATGTAGAGAAATAAAAGATAAAGAGATAGATATAAATAATATAGAAATGTTTGTAGAAAAATATGATGCTAGCTTTGGTATAGAGTATTTTATAAGTTTTGAAGATTCTGAGAGAAAAAATATTTTATCATTTCTAAGATTGAGAATCCCGTCTAATTATTTTAGTCATAAAAAACATTTTATAGATGAATTAAATAACTGCGCTATAATTAGAGAAATACATACATATGGTATAGTATCATCTGTCGGAGAGAAAGAAAGTGATGATAAGAGCCAACATCATGGACTTGGAAAAAAATTAATACAAGAAGCTGAAAGAATAACGAAAGAAGAATATAATATAAAAAAAATCGCTGTAATATCTGGAATTGGAGTTAGAGAATATTATAAAAAAAATGGCTTTAAACAAATCGACACATATATGATAAAAGATTTACATTAGTCCAGCCATAGATAAAACTACATCATAATTCCCTATTGCCCACCATATACAACAAAATGCAAATATTACTAATATGCCTTTTAATACTACAACTCTTAAATCTGGATTCTTTTGAGTTGGAACTATTAATATAAAATACAAAACTAACATTATACAAAATGTTCTTAAAACAATATTATGATTTAACAAATATGCAAATTTATCTAACATAATTTTAATTATATATAAATTTCTAACATACTTTTACGATAAAGTCAATTGATTTTATATATTTTATGCTATATAATATAATTTATATTTTTAGGGGTATAGTTTAATGGTAGAACAAAGGTCTCCAAAACCTTTGGTGTGGGTTCGATTCCTACTACCCCTGCCATAAAAGTATCATTTTATAAATTAACTAATAAACATGATCTAATAATTATTTATCTAATTATACAGAAAGATTATTTAAAACAATCTTATTTTATTTTTAATATTTATAAAATGATAAATAATTCAAAGCTTGAAAATACTGACCCAGAAATATCAAAATTAATAAAAGAAGAAGGCAAAAGACAAATAGAAACAATAAGATTGATAGCTTCAGAAAATTATATAAGTAAAGCTGTTATGGAAGCAACTGGATCAATATTATTAAATAAATATTCTGAAGGATATCCTGGAAAGAGATATTATGAAGGGCAAGAATATATAGATCAAATAGAAAACATAGCAATAAATAGGGCTAAAAAACTTTTTAATACTGACTATCATTTTAATGTTCAGCCATACTCTGGAAGCCCAGCAAATTTTGCAGCAATAAATGCATTATGCTCTCCGGGCGATGTAATAATGGGATTAGAGCTATCTAGTGGTGGCCATATGACACATGGATATAAATTATCATTAACTGGGAAAATATTTAATTCTATACAATATCAAGTAGATAGTAAAACTAATTTATTAGATTTTGAAGAAATATATAGCATGGCAAAAAAATCAAAACCAAAATTGATTATAGCTGGTTTTAGTGCATATCCAAGAGAGTTTGATTTTAAAGAATTTAAAAAAATAGCAGATGATGTAGGGGCATATTTAATGGCAGATATAGCTCACATATCGGGTCTTGTAGCAGGTGGCGTTCACAATTCCCCATTTGGAGTAGCAGATATTATAACATCTACAACACATAAATCTCTAAGAGGCCCCAGGGGTGCATTTATCGCATGTAAGGATGAATTTTCGAAAAAAGTAGATAAAACTATTATCCCTGGATTACAGGGTGGACCACATAATAATACTACAGCTGCCATGGCCGTTGCATTCTTAGAAGCATCCCAACCAGAATTTAAGATTTATGCTCAACAAATTGTAAAAAATGCAAAAGCTTTATCAAATGAATTAATAGATTTAGGATATGATTTAATTACTGGGGGAACTTCAAACCATTTAATATTAATTAACATGATAAAAAGTAAAAATATAACTGGAAAAGAAGCTTCTTCCGCATTAATAAAAGCAAATATAGAATGTAATGCTAATACTATACCATTTGATAAAAATGGACCATTAAATCCATCTGGGATTAGGATTGGCACACCAGCAATTACAACCATAGGGATGAAAGAACATGATATGAGAACCATAGCTTTATTCATTGATAAAGCTATAAAAAATTATAATAATGATAAAAAACTATTAGAAATAAAAAATGATGTCATAAATTTTATGAGGAAATTTAATTAAAATGAATATAAAAAATTTAGAAAATAAAATAATTGAATTAGATGAGCCTCATTATAGATTAGATCAAATTTTAAAAGCTATTTTCCAAGAGAATATTTTTTATTTTAATGATATTAATAATATACCTAAGCGTTTAAAAGAAGAACTAAAAGATGAGCTAATTATAAATTTTAAGATTATAAAAATAATAAAAACAAAAGACCTAAATACCTATAAAATATTAATAGAATTAAATGATAAAAATATAATCGAAAGCGTGTTGATCAAAAACAAAAATGGCTATACTGCATGTATATCATCACAGTGTGGGTGTCCATTAAATTGTGCATTTTGTGCTACTGGACAAAATGGTTTTACAAGAAATTTAACAAGCGAGGAGATAACTGACCAAATTTTATTTTGGAAAAAATATATATTAGAAAATAATATACAGGGAAAATTAACAAATATAGTATATATGGGCATGGGAGAACCATTTTTGAATTATAAAAATATTGTTGAAAGTATAGAAAATCTTACGAATAAAAATATTTTTAATTTTTCAGATAGGTCTATCTCTATTTCTACATCTTTTGCAAATCCAGAAAAAATGAAAAATTTTTTTAGTAAATTTCCACAAATAAATTTAGCTATCTCTTTACATTTTGCTAATAATGAAAAAAGATCGAAATACATGCCAATAAATAATAAATATAATTTAAACGATATTAAAGATTTTATAAATTACTATTTAGAAAAATATAATAAAAAAATATTTTTAGAATATATTATGATAAAAAATATAAATGATTCAAAAAATGATGCCGATAATTTGATTCATTTTGTAAAATCAATAGAAAAAAATTATTTAATACATATAAATATAATTAAATATAATAATACATATAAAAATTTTAATTCATCAAATTACAATAATATAATAAAATTTGAAAATTATTTAAAAAATAATAAAATAAATACAACTTTAAGAAAAAGTTTTGGGAACGAGATAAGCGCAGCATGTGGTCAACTTGCTGGGAAAATAAATAATAATATAAAATAAATGGAACAAGAATTTTTAGAAAAATATAAAGATAAAATAATAGATGGAACAGGTATAGCAGAATTTATTAAATTTGAGTTACAACAAAAAATACAGAAAGAAAAAATAAGAAAAAATTTAGCAACCGTTTTAATTGGTGATGATGAAAATTCAAAAACATATTTAAAGTTAAAAAAAGAATTTGCTGATTATATAAATGTTGGATTTTATGAATATATAATAAATGAAAACGAGACAGAAAATAACATAATGGATGCTATAAATTTTTTAAATAATGATGAAGAAATTAATGGTATTATAATACAGCTACCTATACCTAAAAAATTTAATCAAGATCAAATAGTAAATTTAATTAATAGGGATAAAGACGTAGATGGATTTCTAAATGACACAAAATTTAATCCTGTTATGGGAAAAGTTATATTTAAAATATTACAGGAATATGATGACAACATAAATTCTAAAAAAAATATAAGTATTATATCTAATTCTGATATATTTTCTAATAGAATAGAATATTATTTAAAACAAAAATTAAATAGTGCTGATATAAATAAAATTATTTTTGACAAACAAAATTTAAATGAAATCAAAAATATAATAAAAAATTCGGATATTGTAATTTCCGCTGTTGGTGAAAAACATTATATTAAAAAAGATTTTATTAAAAAAGATGCCATAGTCATTGATATAGGCATTACCAAAGAAGGTAAAAAAATATATGGGGATGCTGATATATATGATATCATTGATAAAGTTAAATATATTACACCGCCAATTGGCGGTGTTGGACCAATGACGGTTGCTATATTGTTCGATAATTTAATAAATGGCTAAAAATAAAATAGATTGTTTTTAAACAATCTATTTACAACTAAAGTCAGGACAACTCTAGTATTTGTAATAAATCTTAAATTTAAGATTTATTACAAATACCGTAAACAATGTCTCCATTATGATATTTTATTAAATTAGTTTTTGTGCTATAGTATAATTGTAGTTATCTATAGCGCTAATTTATTGTTTACCTTAGTAGTAAACTATCATAATTTCCACAAAGTTTACAGTATGTAATTTATTATTTAATTTATAAACAACAAATTACATACTGTAAATTTTTATTTAATATTACTATTATAGCATTTTTTTGAATTAATGTCAATAAAATGTTATAATCACATAAATATTCTAATCTTAGTTAAAATAAATACTACATAAAATGGATTTAAAAATCAAGAATTTTGATAATTTTATAAATTCTTATCAAATTTTATCCTTAGATTCCCCTCTTTTATATAAAGATGAAGTATTTTTTATTTCAGAAAATGAAAAAGAAAAAAATAAAATATTGAAATCTATTTTATTATTTAATAATTTATATTTCAACCAAAAATATACTATTTATTACAATATAAATTCTGATTTAATTTATAATATATTAAATAATAAAAACTTTATATGTATACTAACATTAAATGATCTATTTACAAGAATTAATTCTAAAAATAACTTTATAGAAAATATCATAAATTTACAAATAGGGCAAAAAGCAAAAATAACAAATATAATATCAGGACTCATAAATTCTGGGTATGAGTATAATCATAATATAAATATTGATAATAATAATTTTAAAAATTATGGAGATATTATAGAAATAAAAATAAATGATAGTTTATACAAAATAGAATTCTTTGAAAATAAAATAGACAAAATATATACTATAGACCCCAATAATAAGAAAAGGATAGATGATTATAATTCAATATCCATAATGCCAAGTGATCAATTTTTGTCTAAATCACAAAATGTATATATAGACGATTATATAAATAATAATTCCTTTTTTGTATTTCATGAGAATATACAAGAAGATTTAAATAGAATATTTAATATAGAAAAATTTAACAAGATAATATTTTGTAAATTCTTAAAACAAAATAATATAGGGATTCTTGAAAACTATAATGGGAATTTTAATAAAATAAAAAAAGATTTCTTTAGATTTGAAAAAAAATATATATTAAACATAATATCATTTTCAAAAGATGATTTAATAAAAACTCTATATGAAAATAATATTAATTTGAAAAATATAGATATAAAAGAAATAAAAAATAATATTAACTTTAATGCTTTTATAGACTATAAAAACAATAAAATATTTTTATGCGATAATACTTTATTTAAAGGACTAATAAGTACAAAGATAACAATAGAAGATAAAAAAAATAATATTTTGAAAAAACAAAAAAACATAAATAGGAAAAAACAATTATTTATATCTGAAATAAAAGATGGGGATTATGTTGTACATATAGATCATGGCATAGGAATTTTTTCTGGAATAGAAAAAAATAAAATATCAGATAATCTAGAAAAGGAATATGCAGTTATTATTTATGAAGGTGGGGATAAATTATTTGTTCCAGTTGAATCAATAGATAGAATAGATAAATATATAGGCAAAGAAAACCCTACTCTGCATAGATTATCAGAAAGCTCTATGTGGATAAATAAAAAACAAAGAATAAAAGAAAATATTTTTAAATATGCTGGCGAATTACTAGATATCTCTGCTAAAAGAGCAATATCAAAAATAAAACCAATGGAAGATGATATAGAATTAGAAAATCAACTTAAAGAAGATTTCAAATATATAGAAACAAAAGACCAAATAAAAGCTATAAATGATGTTTTCAAAGATTTAAAAAGTGGACGCCCTATGGACAGGTTAATATGTGGAGATGTTGGATTTGGGAAAACAGAAATAGCCATTAGGGCTGCTTTTAAAGCTGTATTAAATGGGTATCAAGTTATGATACTATGCCCTACAACAATTTTATCACAACAACATTTTGATACTTTCTCTGAAAGACTTAATAAATTTGGGATAAAAATAGTATTATTAAATAGATTTACTGAAAAAAATAATAAAAAAAATAATATAATTAATAGAATAAAATCTGGAGAGTACAATATAATTATAGGCACTCATAGATTATTATCAAAAGATATCTCATTTGATAATCTGGGATTAATTATAATAGACGAGGAGCAAAAATTTGGGAGTATTACGAAAGAAAGGCTAAAAAAATTTAGAAATAACATCCATGTATTAACGATGTCTGCAACACCAATACCCAGAACATTAAATATGTCACTTACAAATATTATAAATATGAGTATTATATCTACTCCTCCACAAAATAGGCTAAATATAAAAACAATAGTTGAAAAATACAATGAGGATACAGTTAGAAATGCAATAAATTATGAAATATCTAGAGGGGGACAAGTATATTATCTATATAATAAAGTTGAAACAATAAATATTTGTGAACATAATCTAAAACAATTGCTTCCACATATTAGGTTTGCAGTTGCTCATGGACAGATGGAATCTAATGAACTACTTAATGTGTTTCATAAATTTGATACTAGAGAAATAGATGTACTTATATGTACAACCATTATAGAAAATGGTATTGACTTGCCAAATGTTAATACACTTATAATAGAAAATGCAGAAAGATTTGGGCTTGCTCAGCTACATCAGTTAAGAGGAAGAGTAGGAAGATCAAATAGACAGGCGTATGCATATTTTTTATATAAAAATGAAAATATGAATATAAATGCAGAAAAAAGATTGGAAACGCTAGAAACAAATAGTAAAATTGGAGATGGTTTCAGAATTGCATCAAGAGATATGGAAATCAGGGGTATAGGTAATATATTGGGAGAGCAGCAGCATGGCCATATATATGCTATTGGTTTAAATTTATATAGTAAGTTATTAGAACAAGCAGTTAATAAAATAATAAACGGCGTTGAAGAAGATATAGATTTTGAAACAAAAATAAATTTACCAATTAATTTTAATATTCCAGAAAATATTATTTGTGATAAAAATAAAAGGATATATATCTATCAAAAGCTAGCAGCAATTAATAATGAAGATGATTTAAAAAACGAAATGATAAGTATATTTAAAAATTTAGACAATAAAAATATATATAATTTATATGATATTTTAATACTAAAACTATACTCAAAAAAATTAAAAATAAAAAATATAGAATATAATAACAATAAAATCATATTAGATTTTGATGACGTTATTAATGAGATTATAAAAAATAGGCTAATAAAAAAATACCCTAATACAGTTATAAAAGAAAAACAAATTAAAATAGACAAGTCTGAACTTGGCTATAAATGGCTGGATAATTTAATTAGCTTACTAAAAATAAATTTATAAAATTCTATTTTTTGTTTTTTGCTACCTTACTTAGTGATAGTCTAGTTTTTAAAACAGTATCTGGATTCAATGATATTGAGTCGATTTTATTCTTTAATAAAAATGAAGCAAAGTCTGGAAAGTCAGATGGGGCTTGCCCACAAATTCCTATTTTCCTTTTATTAAATTTAGCACTTGCTATCGCTAGTTTTATCATTATCTTTACTGATTCATTTCTTTCATTATAGACATGTGAAACTAGATTAGAATCTCTATCAACCCCCAATAATAATTGTGTTAGATCATTTGATCCTATAGAAAATCCGTCAAATATTTTAGAAAATTCATTGATCAATATTACGTTTGAAGGAATTTCTACCATCATATAAACCTGTAATTTATTTTCGCCTCTTTTTAACCCAAATTCTTCCATTGTTTGTAATACCATCTCGCCTTCTTCAATTGTCCTACAAAAAGGAACCATAACTATTATATTATCTATACCCATTTCTTCCCTTACTTTTTTTATTGCTTTACATTCTAAGCCAAACGCCTGTTTATATAATGGATCATAATACCTTGACGCACCCCTCCAACCAATCATAGGATTATGTTCTACAGGTTCAAACTCCTTACCGCCAATTAGATTAGCATACTCATTTGTTTTAAAATCAGAAAATCTTACAATTACTGGTTTTGGATAGAAAGCTACTCCAATTCTCCCAATACCCTCCGCTAATTTCTCCACAAAAAAATCTTTTTTATTTTTATATCCTTTTGTTAATTCTAAAATCTGTTGCTTAGATTTTTCATCTTTTAAAGAATTAAGATTAATAAGAGCTTTAGGATGAATCTTAATATATTCATTAATTATAAATTCCTCACGTGCTAATCCTACACCGTCATTTGGGATAAATGATAGATTGAATGCTGATTCAGGGTTCCCAACATTCATCATAATTTTTGTTTTAATTGGTTTTAACCTCTTTAGGTTTGTTCTCTTAACATCAAATTTTAAAATACCATCATATACATACCCTTCTTCACCCTCACTGCAAGAAACTGTTATATTTCTACCTGTTTTTATTTTTTCAGTAGCATTACTAGTACCCACTACACAAGGAATCCCAAGTTCTCTGCTAATAATAGCAGCATGACACGTTCTCCCCCCTGAGTTGGTAACTATAGCTGATGCTATCTTCATAATTGGCTCCCAGTCTGGATCGGTCATTTCTGTTATTAATACATCTCCCTTTTTGAAGTCATAAATATTCTCTATTGATTTAATTACATTAGCTTTCCCACTACCAATTTTTGATCCCACAGATGAGCCTTTGACTATTATCTTTTTTTCTTGTTTAGGTTGAATTATGTATTCTTCAAGAATGTTTATATTTTTTCGTGACTGAACAGTTTCTGGCCTTGCTTGAACTATATAAAGTTTATTACTTTTACCATCTTTAGCCCATTCTATATCCATAGGCTTTTCATAATAATCTTCTATAATTGAACCCCATAAAGCTAGCTGCAATGCTTCATCGTCAGTAATTGAAAATTGCTCTTTATCAGTTTTATCGACCTTAACATTTTTTACATTTTCCTTTTCTCCATCTTCCTCATAAACCATTTTGATATCTTTATATCCTATCTTTTTACCTATAATAGGCTTTTTGCCGTGTCTTACTCCAGTTTTCCATATATAAAATTCATCTGGAGAAACCCTACCTTGAACTATATTTTCTCCTAATCCATAAATTGAATTTATAACAATTGCATCTCTAAATCCTGATTCTGTATCTATTGTAAACATTACACCAGAACTAGCAAGATCTGATCTAACCATTTTTTGAACAGCAATAGAAAGTCCTATTTTAAAATCATCGAATCCCTTGTCATGCCTATATGATATTGCTCTATTTGTAAATATTGATGCAAAACATTTTTTACAAGCATCTAGTAACTCTCCTTCCCCCTTAATATTTAGGAATGTTTCTTGCTGACCTGCAAATGAAGCGTCGGGTAAGTCTTCGGCTGTAGCAGATGATCTTACAGCTACATCAACTTCTTTTACTTTATAAAATTCACATAATTTTCTATATGCTTCGATTATCTCTTTTTCTAATTCTTCTGGAAATTCTAAGCTTAAAATTAATTTTCTCGCAGCTCTACCACATTGTATTAAAGTCTCTAAATTGTATGTTCCAGTTTTCTTATCTTTCTTTAAATTGTTTAATATACTTTTTAATTTTGCTTTAGCCCCTGTTTTCTCTAATAAATAAAAATATGAATACGCTGAAATGGCAAAACCATTCGGTATATTAATTCCCCTTTTTGTTAAATTTGTATACATTTCCCCAAGAGAAGCATTTTTACCTCCAACTAATGGAACATCATTAATACCTATTTCATCAAACCAAAGAATAAATTTTTTATTTTTAGAAGCAGAAGTATTTTTTGATTTTTTATTTTTTTGCATAATTAAAAAGTTAAGCCTTTTATATATAAATTATACCATATTTAAACTAATAAAAAATAAGTATTAAGCTAAAAATTTCTTAGCACTTGTCGCTGCTATAGCTCCCATAGCACATGCAACCACTATCTGCTTTAATGATGAGAACCCGACGGTTATATCTCCTGCTGCAAAAATATTATTTATATTAGTTCTACATTCATTATCAACTTTTATAAAACCATTTTCATCTAAATTAATCCCTAAGCCTTTTAATAATATTGATTGAGGAATTGTTCCTATTTCTATGAATATACCATCTACATCTATCTCTTGTTTTAAAACATCGTTGCCCGTAGATGTTTCTACTATAATCTTTTCTACTTTTTTATTACCTAATATTTCATCTACAACAGAATTATTTAATATTTTAACATTATTTTTTTTACTTAATGAAGTAATATCACATCTCTCTTTACAAGAAAATATTTCTCTTCTTATAATAACATAAACTTTTTCTGCTATATCTGATAAATATAAGGCACCTTTCACTGCAGAATCTCCACTGCCAATTATGGCTACCTTTTTATTTTTATAAAACATGGCATCACAAATAGTACAATAGCTAACACCTCTACCTAAAAACTCTGCTTCGCCTCTAATACCAGCTCTCTTTTTATCTGTTCCTAAAGCTAATATTAATGATTCTCCTTGTATTATCTCACCCTCCTTTGTTGAAACTAAGATTCTATTATTTAGACTCTGTATTGTATTAACAGTAGTTTCCACTATTGTACAATTATTATATTTTCTTAAATGTTTAAAAAATTTATCTGCTAAATCTTCCCCTGATATCTCTCCAAAGCCTGGGACATTATCTATTAAATGGCTCCAAGAGACCATTCCACCCCTTTGAGATCCTATTGCTATAGTATCCAATTTATATCTTGCAGCATATATGCCAGCAGTTATACCAGCGGGTCCTAACCCGAGTATTATTAAATTATAAACTTTATCTTTCATTTTTTTACAATCTTACTCTTTTTTAAATTGCTCAACTTAGTTTCCTCCTCTTTTAACTGCTTATACAAATTAAAGACATAGTCTCTATCAGATTTTAAACCAGCAGAACTTATATATTTTAATACTTCTGTTTCATCATAATCTGACAAAATTGGAGCATTAAAATTTATTTTTTTAATTATTAAATTTTTAATATTTTGTATATTATTTTCTATCTCTTCTATTGTATTATTACTAATATTATTACTAGTAACTTCTATTTTTTTAAGTTCATCTATTTGGGATATTAATTCGCCCATATATTGTAATATATAATCTTTTTTATTTTGATCTCTTTCTAAAAAATAAATTCTAGCATTTACAAATAATAAAAACTGCTTATAAGCCAATTGCTTATCTTTATCTAACCCGTCAATAATATTTTGTCTTAAACTATTATTATCTATGTTTGTTATTGCCTTAATCCAGCCTAGATTCTTTATAATATCATTTTTGTCTAGATTCTCAGCAATCTTTTTATCTTTAAATATATCCCTAAATGTCTGCTCCACTCTTTCTATATCTTCTTTAGATGGTTGTGCTAAAAAAATTTCATTCAAATCTACAGACTCTGTCTGCTTATAATCAATATTTTCTATTTTTTTGTCATTCTGCTGAGCAAAACTATTAGTTCCAAGCATTAACATTGCAGATAATAATATCGCTTTCATTAATTTATTACCCCTAGCTTTGTGTGAATATTTTTTATCTTCATTTTCTTCTTCTTTCTCATCTAATAGACTAGATAGTTCTATCTGGTTACTTTTAGATAATTTATATAATAATTTTTTAATGACAGAATCAGGATCGCTTTCTATCATCTTTTCAAATTGATTTTTATCAACCTCTAATATTTTTGCATTTTTTTCTATAATATCTTCATTTAATATCACAGCTAGATCATCTACATCCCGCATATTAAAATATAATATTTTATTTATACCCTTTCTTATATTGTTTGGTATCTCTATATTTTTAAGCAAATCTAAAATACATCTTCCATCAATTGTATTATCACTAAGGACTTCTTTTGCTGTTTTTATATCTAGAATCAAATCATTAAAATTATTTTGTTTATAATCTTTTATATCTTCTATTGTTTCTAAAAAATCATCTATTTTTTGTAATAATCTCCCATCTATATCTTTTTGTTCTTTTATGTATTCTAATGGACTTACATCTATATCAAGAATATTATCAATAATATTAGCATTTCTTTCTATCACTTCATATATATCTTCTATATCAATTTTTTTTATTTCTATTGCCTCATGTGATTTTTCTTCTATATGACTATCCTCTCTTACATTTTCATTTTCCTTGCTTTTTCTATTTTTATTAAGAAACTTCTCAAACATAAATATTTGTTAATTTATTATATTTATATTATATCATCTTTTAAATTATATAAAAATTAAAATATTGACTTTATAAACTATTTATGCTTAAAATAATAAATCAATTAAAAATAACTATGGAACTAAATAACTTAGATCAAATATTTAGAATAATCAACGAAAACAGTAAAATATTAATTCTTACTGATTCTATATTTAATTTCGATAAAATAGCTGCTTCACTTTCTTTTGGTTTATTTACACAAATATTAGGCAAAAATACAATTATTTATTTTAAAAATACTATAGAAGAAAAATATAAATTTCTAAATGGATTTGAGTTAATAAAAAATAATATAGATATAAAAAATAACTTAACAATAGCTATTTCTACAAAAGATGTAAAGGCGAAAGAGTTAAGTTATGAGCAAAAAGAAGATAGAATAGAAATTTACTTAACGCCTGAGAAAAATAAAAAATTTACAAAAGAAGATGTCTCCATAATAGATAATCAAAATTTATTTGATTTAATAATAACTATAGGCGTTGAAAATATAGAGAAAATTGGTGAGTTTTATAATTCTAATATAGAGTTTTTTAAAAACACTCCTATAATAAATATAGATAATAATATAGCTAATGAAAGATTTGGACAAATAAATTTAATTGAGCCACAATATAGTAGTATATGTGAATTAATGTTTGACTTAATAACAATGTATAAAAGTGAATTAATAGATGAAAAAATAGCTACAAATATTTTAGCTGGAATAATATATAAAAACAAAAAACTTAATTTACAAAAATTATCATCAAATACAGTAGAAGCTATCTCTGCTCTAATTGAAATAGGAGCTGATAAAGAAAAAATTATTAATAATTTGTATAAAACAAGAAACTTAAATGATTTAAGAGTCTGGTCTAAAATTTTACAAAATTCTAAATTAGCTTATAATAATACACTATTCTTTTCCATTATAGATGATGAGAATGAGCAAATAGACTTCTCTGATTTTTTTAATAATATAATAGATAGCATTGGGTGTATAAAAATAGGAATATTGTTTAATAAAATTAACGACATCATATATATCACATTAATAACAAGGGATAATATTAATGCAAAAGAATTACTAAAAGAATTTAATCCAATAGGAGATAATGAAGAAGTAAATTGCGCAGTTTCTAGCTCAGATATGAATAAAGCTGTGGAAATAGTCTTAAATAAAATTATTAAAAAAATACAGTAAACATTCTGTATTTTTTAATATAAATAACATAAATTTATTAAATAAAAAAAGAGGGCCAATTTCCCCTGCTAGAGGGCTTGTCTAGGATAATTAATATCTTTCGTAGTTAATTATCCTGGATAAGCCCTCAAAGTATGCTTTTAGGGGTGGCCCAGAATTTGAATATAAGACTTTCGCCTTATATATTTTTGTTATCAAACTCTTTAAAGAATTCGATACAAAAGGTTTAGCCTACCCAAGTTTCAACCATTCCATGGATAATTCCCAAATATTTTTTCTATACCTAAGATGCAAATGCAAACTTGATATAGATATCTGAAAATTTCCTTTTTGATTTTTGTTATCATTTTTGTGATATAAGGCTAATTATATCACTTATTGAAATAGTAGAAACGGATCTTGGCTAGAGTAGAAGACTTTTATATCAACTAAATTTTACTTTAGCTAACATTATTATGTGCTCCTATCTAACCAAGGTCTGTTACTACTATTATTTTGAAATAGTAGAAACGGATCTTGGCTAGAGTAGAAGACTTTTATATCAACTAAATTTTACTTTAGCTAACATTATTATGTGCTCCTATCTAACCAAGGTCTGTTACTACTATTTATTTTTAAATGTTCTTTCTTTTTATTTTCAATATTATCATTATATCACCTTTTAAATTTTATGTAAATATTTTTGCTATAAAATTACTTAATATATTGTAAATACTATATTACTTTGAACATATTTTTTATCCATTAAAAAATTTTTAAAACTGATTTCTCTATAATTATCCTTTAACTCCTAAATTTATATGCCAGATAATATTTCATTAGTCTTGTGACGCTTTCCTAAATTTTTTATTTTTTATATCAGCTATATATTTTAATATTTTAATAATCTTTTAACCAATATCTTATAGAAATATTGTAATACTCTTTATATCTTAAAGTAAAAACTATGTATATCTAATCTTACAATCAAAAATTTTTATATTATAATACTAGATCTCTATTGATAAATTTATACTAAACTCCTAATCCAGTTAAGCTAATATAACTTCTTTCTTTGACTCTATAGCTATATAGGAAGCCAGCTCTAAATTCAGTTAACAATACATATTTGTGATATTAGTTTCCTAAAACCCTAATCAATACCGATGAATATAATAAATTCTATCTGGTGGACCCTAGGAGACTCGAACTCCTGACCTCCTCGGTGCAAACGAGGCGCTCTACCAACTGAGACTAAGGGCCCAAAACAATAAAATTAGTATATCAGATAAAAATATTTTTGTCTATATATTTGTCTATATAATTAAGATTATGAATTACTTAAACCACCAAAAAATTGACCAAATAGCCCCATAAATATTCCACTCCATAGACCACTAACAACTAGTGCTCCTAATATTATTAATACTATTCCTATTAATTTATAACCAAATCTACTGTATCCATAACCCATTTTTTCTTCAAAAAAACCTATTCTTCCAAAATTATTTACAAACCATTCTGTTTGCCATACGAATATAATACCAATAGCTATCATAATTATACCTATAATAATATTTTTAATATTCATATTCTTATGGTTAGATCTTGATTTTAATAATAAAATATTATATCATAAATTATTATAAATCAAAAATTTATGGGTGCATAGTTCAGCTGGTTAGAACGCGACTCTTATAAAGTCGAGGTCCCTGGTTCAAGTCCAGGTGCACCCACCAAAAAATCCTTTTTGCAACAAAGGATTTTTATTTATTAACACCTTTTTATATTCTTCTCTTTAATGTAATATAATAAAAATTAATATAAATTTATGAAACTAAACACAAAAAGATTATCAAAAGATGAATATTATATGAATATTGCAAAAGAAGTCGCAATGAGAAGTACATGCTTTAGAGGATGGCATGGAGCAATTATAGTTAAAGACGATCAGATTATTTCTACTGGATATGTTGGAGCTCCAAGAAAAACAAAAGATTGTTTTGAAAGAAATAACTGCCTACGAGATAAATTAAATATCCCCCATGGCCAGCAATATGAGCTATGTAGAAGTGTGCATGCCGAACAAAATGCTATAATAAATGCAGCGAGAGCTGGAGTTAGTCTACTTGGTGCTAAAATGTATATATACTCTATGATATTAGATCAAAATATGGAGGCTCATATAATCAATGCTGCTCCATGTTTTATTTGTAAAAAAATGATTATAAATGCTGGCATAGCAGAAGTAGTTGCAATACAAAAAGATAATACTCTAAAAATTTCAAAAGTAGAAGACTGGGTTAAAGATTGGCAAGAGGAAGATCTTATTGATGATAAAGATCAATATGGTAAGAATGCTCAAAAATAATAAAAATATATGGACAGAATAATAATAGGTATAGCCGGGAAAATAGCTGCCGGTAAAGATACTGCAGCTAATTATCTAATTAATCAATATGGAGCACAACAATTAAAACTCTCTAAAGTATTGAGAGATATTTTACAAAGAATATATAAAGATATATCTAGAGAAAATATGCAAAAAATGTCTACAATGTTAAGAAACACGTTTGGAGATGATCTGCTAGCTAATGTTATATATAACGATATACTAAACTCTAATGAAAAAATGATAGTTATAGATGGCGTAAGAAGATTGACTGATATAGAGATATTAAGATCTTTACCAGAATTTAAATTATTATTTATAGATACAGATATAGAAAACAGATATCAAAGATTAATACAAAGAAATGAAAATATAGATGATAGAAACAAAACATTTGATGACTTTCAAAAAGAAGATCAAGCAGAAGCTGAAATAAATATAGATAAATTAAAATCTATTGCTGATTATATAATAGATAATAATGGAAATATAGATAATTTATATAAGCAAATAGATAAAATTATTACAGAATTAAAATAATGTTTCCTGCTGTTTTGTTTTTTCTTTTATTAATTCAATCCTGCCAAAAATACCATCATAACCTGGTATTTTTTTAACTTTTTTATTTCTTATATCTATAATTGCTTGTTTTATTTTATATTTTTCTTTAATATCACTTAAAACATAGTCCAATTTATTTGAATCTAAAAATATAAGGATTTCAAATTCAGAATATCCCTTTCTAATTATATTATTATATATTTCAGATACAATTTTTGATGTTTCACCTTTTTCTATAGCTTCTGATATGACCATTTTTAAGGGGGCTATAGAATAATAATCAAATTTAATATTATCATTTTCTTTATTGTCTGCTAATTTATTGACTCTGTATAGAACCCCCTTCACTAGCTCTCTGCCACAAACTGGGCATATACCATTATGTTTTATCGTTTCTTCTGGAGAAAATGATACCTTACAATTTGCATGGCCATCATAATGATATTTACCTTCTTCTGGGAAAAATTCAATCGTTGTTTTTAACTTTAATTTATCATTATTTTTATATCTTATTGCATTAATAACATTATTAGCAGATAGTTCCTCTCCTTCTAATATATTAGCTTCTCTCCCTAAATTTTCTGGTGAATGAGCATCAGAATTAGATACTAATTGAAAATTTTCAGTTTCTTTTAATTTATATATCATCTCTGGATCTGCCGAAAGACCAGTTTCTAATGCATATATATATTGTGTCATATCTCCAAAACAATCATAAATACTATCGAAACCTGATTTAGAACCATATAACCCAAACCATGGCGTAAATATATGAGCTGGAATAAAAAGAATATCTTTATCTATATTCAAACAAATTTCTAATAACTTCTTGGCATGTATTCCAAGAATTGGCCTTCCATCTGAGTGAATGTTACCTATCTCTGCTAATTTTCTATTTAGTTTTTCTACTGATTCTAAACTACTAGCTATCAAAACTATATGTAACCTTCTATTTTTATCTTTATCTTTAAAAATACAAGCTATTTCAGCTGTTGGCATAAAATATATCTTTTTTTTAAAGATATTATTTAATTCTATCAAATTTTTATCTCCTAGATTATTTATCACCCCATCCTTTATAGTATATAATCCATTTTCTTCTAGCTTTAGGTTAGTTTTTAGATCATTAAACCATTGAGGGTGTGTAAAATCTCCGGTCCCTAAAATATCTATACCCTTAAACTTAGAATACACATAAAGATGTCCTATATCAGTTAATTTACTTGTTGCCCTAGAATATTTAGAGTGTATATGGAAATCAGCAATAAACTGCATAATATATTGATAAAATATTAATTTTATTATAGTGTAACATATAACAAAATAATTAAAAGTTGATAAATGTTTTTAAATTTTTGTATTTTTATATTTATTATTATTTTTACATTATTTTCTATAAAAAAAGAAAGGGCTTCTATTTTTCTTATTATTTTATTATTCCCAACATATCTTGTAAGATTTAAATTCTTTGAAATACCAACAACGTTGTTAGAGATTATGCTTATTTCTCTTTTTATAAGTTTTGCATATCAGATAATAAAAAATAGAATTGATATAAAATTTTATAATTTCTTCTTTGTATTATTTGGATTATTTATAGTTTCATGCATTTCATTAAAAATATCTGATAATTCTTTCCAATCATTAGGTATTTTTAAATCATATATTATAGAACCTATGTTATTTTTTATAATCTTAATAAATAGATTGAAAACTAAGCAGGATTTAAATTTAATAATTGATGCATTAGGATTAAGCGCCATATATTTATCTATTTATGCAATATTTCAAAAAATAACAGGAGTTGGAATATCACAAAGTGATCCTTTATGGACAGCAAAAGCAACAAGAAGAGTAACAAGTGTATTTGAATATCCAAATGCTTTAGGATTATATATTGCGCCAATAATTACATTATATATTGGAAAATTTGTTGAATTTATAAAAAATAAAAAATTAAGAAAAAACAAATTTTTATTAATATTTAATTTGGCTGTTATAATATTGGGGATCTTGTCAATAATATTTGCTAAATCAGAAGGTGCACTTGTGGCAGTAATAGCATCAATAATTTTTATATTATTTTTATATACGAAAGATAAACTAAATTTTGTATTTGCTTTTATAATTTTAATTACAATATTATTTTTCATACCATCTACACAAAAAATATTAAATAATAAAATATTATTAAACGATTATTCTGGAAAAATTAGATATCAAATGTGGGTAGAAACAAAAAATATGTTAAAAGATAATTTTCTTTTTGGAGCTGGATTGAATAACTATCAAAATAAAATACAACCATATAAATTAAATAAAAATTATGAAACGTTTTTATTCCCACATAATATATTTTTAAATTTTTGGTCTGAACTAGGATTTTTTGGACTGATTATCTTTTTAATAATATTCTATATATTTTTTAAAAAATGTTATTTATTAAAAGATAAAAATAAAACATTATCAATAGCAATTAGCGCTTCTATGTTTGCCTTAATAATACATGGATTAGTAGATGTACCCTTTTTTAAAAATGACCTTTCGCTATTATTTTGGACAATAATTTCTTTAATAATATTATTGGAAAGAATAGATGATAATGAAATAGAAGTAATAAAAATGAATTGACTTTATATATATAAAATTATACAATTTTAATTATATTTACTAATTTTTTCTCTTTAAATTATGGATAAAACATATAATGCACAAAAAATAGAGGATGATATATATGAAAATTGGGAAAATAATGGCTATTTTAATCCAAACAACACAAAAGAAAATAAAAATTCAAAAGAAACTTTTACAATAATTTTACCACCTCCAAATGTTACTGGTAATTTACATTTAGGACACGCTATAATGTTAGCAATACAAGATATTTTAATAAGATTTAAAAGAATGGAGGGATACAAGGTTCTATGGTTACCTGGAACGGATCATGCAGCTATTGCAACACAAAATGTTGTAGAAAAAAAATTAGCAGAGTCTGGAAAGAAAAAAGAAGATCTTGGAAGAGAAAAATTTATTGAAGAATGCTGGAAATGGACAAATGAATTTCATAAAAATATTACAAATCAAATAAAAAAAATGGGTGCATCTGTTGATTGGTCAAGAGAAAGATTTACTTTAGATGGGGGCATAACAAATGCGGTTTATACTGTTTTTAAAAAAATGTATGATGATGGTCTTATATATAAAGGTCCAAGAATAGTAAACTGGTGCAGCGGCTGCAAATCTACATTGGCTGATGATGAGGTTGAATATAAAGATATTGATAGCAATTTATATCATATAAAATATAAAATAAAAGATACTAATGAATTTATTACAATAGCAACAACTAGGCCTGAAACAATATTTGGAGATTCAGCTATTGCAGTTAATCCAACAGATGAGAGATATACAAACATAATAGGTAAAGTTGCAATAATTCCTGTTGCTAATAGAGAAATAAAAATCATTTCAGATGAATATGTAGATAAAAATTTTGGAACTGGGGCTTTAAAAATTACACCTGCACATGATCCTAATGATTATAAAATTGGACAAAAATATAATTTAGAATTTATAAATATTTTAAATAATAATGGCACGTTAAATGATAAGACTGGAAATGATTTTAATGGCCTCACAGTATCAAAAGCAAGAGAAAAAATCATCTCAAAATTACAAAAAGAAAATTTAATAACAAAAATAGAACCAATAACGCATTCTATTGGCCATTGCTATCGTTGTTCAACAATAATTGAACCACTAATATCAGAACAATGGTTTATAGATGTAAATAAAAAAATAAAATCACTCGATAATAAATCTTTAAAAGATATTACAAAAGAAGCTGTAGAAAATAATTATATAGAAATTATTCCACAAAGATTTAATAAAACATATTTTCAATGGATAGATAATTTAAAAGATTGGTGTATATCTAGACAGATCTGGTGGGGACATAGGTTACCTGTATATGAATGCTTAAAATGTAAAAAAATAATAGTAGCAAAAATGAAACCAGAAAAATGTCCTTACTGCAACTCAAAAAAAATAAAACAAGACGAAGATACATTAGATACTTGGTTTTCTTCTGCTTTATGGCCATTTGCTACTCTTGGATGGCCAGATGAAAATGCTGAGGATTATAAATTATTCTATCCGAATTCTGTCTTAGAAACCGGCTATGATATTTTATTTTTCTGGGTTGCTAGAATGATTATGCTTGGTAAATATGCAACTAATAAATACCCCTTTAGCAAGGTATATTTGCATGGATTAGTTTGCGATCAATATGGCCAAAAAATGAGTAAGACAAAGGGCAATGGAATAGATCCAAATGATATGATTAGGATGTATGGTGCAGATGCAGTAAGATTATCTTTAGTAATTGGCACAACGCCTGGAAATAACATAAATTTATCTACTGAAAAAATTGCTGGATACAGAAATTTTATAAATAAATTCTGGAACATTTCTAGATTCGTTCTTGAATATAATAATACATTTTCAAATCTTAATACTAAAGAATTAGAAAATTTAAAAAATCTAAATATTAAAATAAATACAAAAGAATTAAATCTAACAGATAAATGGGTAATGTATAAAATAAATAAGGTAATAGAAACTGTAACTGATAAATTAAATAATTATAGGATAGGAGAAGCTGGAGATTTATTATATGATTTCATATGGAAAGATTTTGCAGATTGGTATATAGAAATATTTAAAAATAAAGACCACGGATGTAATTTACAAGTCTTACAATACTCCTTTATAAATATATTAAAACTATTACATCCATTTGCGCCATTTATAACAGAATATATTTGGGACATGATTTTTAATGACTCTAAACTAATTGTTGCTGATTGGCCACAACCTATTATAAAAATATCTGATAATGATATCAATAATGATTTTGAAACTATTAAAAGTATTATCTCATCAATTAGAAATATTAGAAACGAATATAATGTAAATCCAAAGATAAAATTAAATAGTTTAATAATAGCTAATAAAGATATAAAGTTAATTTCTGAAAATGCAAAAATAATAAAAAGTTTAGGGATGCTAGAATCTATAAAAATTTCAGAGAAATCACCAGCATCAACCGATAATAATTTTGTAAAAATTATAGTGTCTAATTTTGAGATGTATATAGAATTAACAAAAAAAGAAGTTAATGAATTAAATAAAAAGAAAAATAAAGAAATAAAATTTCTAGAAGATTCTATAAATAATATAGAAAATAAATTAAATAATAGAGGCTTCATAGAAAAAGCCCCAAGGGAGATAATTGAAAAAGAGCAAGAGAAATATAAAGCATTTAAAGAAAAACTAGAAAAATTAAAATCTTAATGTTCTACTTTTCCACAACCTTATATAATTGCATACTTTAATTTTTGATATATAATATTAACTAATAAAATAAGAGCGATTTATTGGGGTTTATTAAAATAAATAATATTATTATTTGATAAATATTTTCTCTATAATTTATCAATTATAATTAAATATAATAATATTATTTTCTAAACTCTGATAATTTTTGCTCTTATTTTTGAGAATAGAATTATTATTTTTTTTAATAATTTAATAAAAATATGGGAGTTTTTAATTCTCATATTTTTTATCTATTTTTTAATAATACTTCCCTTAGATATTTAGATGTATAACCTTTATCTATCTCTACTATATCTTCTGGAGCCCCTTCTGCAACTATATAACCACCTTTATCACCACCTTCTGGGCCTAAATCTATTATATAATCAGCCGTTTTTATAACATCTAAATTATGTTCTATTACTAAGACACTGTTGCCTTTATCAACTAATTTATGTAATATCTGTAAAAGTTTATTTATATCTTCAAAATGCAATCCAGTTGTTGGTTCATCTAAGATATATAAGGTTTTAGCAGTTGATTTTCTGGCAAGTTCTGTTGCTAGTTTTATTCTTTGAGCTTCTCCACCAGATAAAGTAGTAGCACTTTGCCCTAATTTTATATATCCTAAACCAACATCATTTAAAACTTTTAATTTAGGATATATAGCTGGAATATCTTTAAAAAACATAATAGCATCTTCTACTGTCATATCTAAAATATCAGCAATATTTTTCTCTTTATAATGAATCTCCAAAGTACTTTCATTATATCTTTTTCCTTTACATACATCGCATGTAATATATACATCTGGTAAAAATTGCATCTCTATTTTTATAACACCATCACCATGGCAATTCTCACACCTCCCGCCCTCAACATTAAAGCTAAAACGACCGGCTTTATAACCCCTAATTTTAGCTTCCGTTGTTTGAGCAAACAAGTCTCTAATAGTATTAAAAATACCAGTATATGTCGCTATATTAGATCTTGGAGTTCTCCCTATTGGCGACTGATCAATATTAATTATCTTATCTATGTTCTCTGTACCATTAATTTCTTTAAATTCTCCAACATCAACTTTAGATTTATAAAATTTTTTTAAGAGATAGTTTGCTAATATGTCGATCATCAACGTTGATTTTCCTGAACCAGAAACTCCAGTAAGACACACAAATTCATTTAATGGAATTTTAACATTGATATCTTTTAAATTAAATTCTCTAGCTCCTTTTATTTCTATAAACTTTCCATTACCTTTCCTTCTTTCTTTTGGAATTAATATTTGTTTTCTCCCACTTAAATACATCCCTGTTATTGAGTCTTCATTATTTTTTATACCATCTACTGTTCCTGCATATATCAATTTACCACCATGTTTTCCAGCCCCAGGCCCTATATCAATAATATAATCAGATCTTTGCATAACATCTTCATCGTGCTCAACCACTAAAATAGTATTACCAAGATTTTTCAATTTTATTAAGCTGTCAATTAATCTATCGTTGTCTCTTTTATGTAACCCAATGGTTGGTTCGTCTAAAACATAAATTACGCCAGATAAAGATGACCCTATTTGTGTTGCAAGCCTTATTCTTTGAGATTCACCGCCTGACAATGTTTGGCTATTTCTTGATAAAGATAAATATCCTAAGCCTAAATTTTGTAGAAATTTCAATCTTACTAATATCTCTTTAACTATCTTTTCAACTATTTGTTTCTCTTTGTCAGTTAAAGTTAGTAGCAAATTTTCAAAAAAAACTATAGAGTCATCTATATGCATATCTGTAACTTCTATTATATTTTTATCTCTTACCAACACACCTAAAAATTCCTTCTTTAATTTTTTGCCATTACATAAAGGGCAAATTTCTGTAATCATATATTTCTCTATGTCTAGTTTACTGTATTCAGAATCAGTCTCTCTATATCTTCTTTCTAAATTATTTATTACACCTTCATATGGTAATGAAAATCTTCCTATTTTATATAATCTATCTTGAGTACCATATAAGATAATATTTAGATCTTTTTCCTGCAATTTTTCTACTGGCACATCTAAATCAATATTATTTTCTTTTGCAACCTCAACTAATATTCTATAATTCCAACCATGCCCCATTATAATTTTTTGCCATGGCAATACTGCTCCTTCATTTATACTTAATTTTTTATTTGGAATTAACAAATCAGGATCTACCCTTTGTTTTATTCCTAATCCAGAGCACTCTGGACAAGCACCATATGGATTATTAAAAGAAAAACTTCTAGGAGAAATTTCTTCTAAATTAATATCACAATCTGGACAAGCAAAATTTTGAGAATAAAAAATATCTTTGGATTTAATTTTATTTTCATCTAATTTATTATCTACTTCAATATTAACTATTATAATACCATTTCCCAAGTCTAATGCTGTTTCTACAGAATTGGTTATTCTCTCCTTTTGTTCTTTTTTATCATCTTCAGATAAATTATCTTCTAAAATTATTCTATCTACAATAATTTCAATTGTATGTTTTTTTGTTTTTTCTAAAGTCTTATCTATGGCTTCTTCTATGTCCATTATAGTGCCATCAATTCTAACTCTGACATAACCTGAACTCTGAATTTTTGATATTACGTCTTTGTGTTCACCTTTTTTACCTCTTATAATAGGAGCTATTATTAGAATTTTTTTATTTTTTTCTAAAGATAAAATTTTTGATATTATTTCATCTGTTGTTTGCTTGGTAACAATTTTATTACATTTTGGACAGTGTGGAATACCTATATTTGCCCATAATAATCTCATATAATCATATATTTCAGTAATGGTCCCAACAGTTGATCTAGGATTTTTAGCAATGCTTCTTTGATTAATTGCAATTGTAGGAGAAAGCCCTTCTATTTCATCTACGTCTGGCTTTTCTTCTAACCCCAAAAACTGTCTAGCATATGATGATAAGCTCTCTACATATCTTCTTCTGCCCTCTGCATAAATCGTATCAAATACAAGAGAAGACTTCCCAGAACCAGAAAGACCAGTCAC
>DAOLQA010000001.1:33961-39391 GCA_035417885.1 bacterium | reverse complement strand
TGAGCAAGAGCATTTATATTCGCTTTCTTTATATATCTTACCATAGCCCCATATGGTGCTATAAGATAGAATAAATTATTATCTATTTTGTTATAAAGATCTCTCCAATTGCTCATTAACTGATATATTTTATCTTCAATATTTAATGCTTGTAGAATTGGTGGGGAATAAAAATTACCTGTAAATACTGGATTTGATCTTAGTATTGTCCTATGTCTCTGATCTTGCCCCATTGTTGCTAAGGATATTTCTACTTCATTCTTAACATCTAATATATTATTAGACATATATCTTTTTCTATATGGCACTTTATCAACTGGGATCATATCTCTGATATTAGGAATTACTATTTTTTCTTTATTAGATGGATAAGATACGAGTTTGTTAATTGGAGAATAAAATATATCATTACAACTTTCAATCATTATTTTTTCATATCCTAATTCCCTTTGATTTTCTCTAAAAATGTATGACATTTCTGGAAAATATTTTAGAAATTCTAATTTCATCATATCTGATATGTTTTTTATCACTGGATTTGATGGGCATTCATACATTGCTACTAATGTTGGTATATCTATAGAAAATAATAACCCACTATCAAACGATGTTGAAACAACATTTCTTAACTGCTCTTGTGCAATCTTCTTAGCTAATTTAACTGTATATGCATCTTCAATACGCTCTTGTTTTATATAATCAAAACAAACTGATGTAGCTCGTCCAATATTCTCAAAAAATATTGAATAACTAAATTTTATAAAATTCATCACATCATCTATTTTATTGTTTCCATAGCTCGAAACTATATATTCTTGAATTTCATTAAAATTTGGTTTACTAAACATCTTAGAATATCTACCAGATCGTTGATCTGAGTTATAAAATGGAATCGTAAGATGTAAACCAAGAGTTACATCAGATATTGCTATTCCATCAATTTCAAAATTAAATAATTGATGTTCAAATGTTGTATGATGTCCTTTTTTAAATAATTGATTCTCAACATCCAATAATTCCTCTCTATAAATATCACCTATATCTGATTTATAGCAAATTCTACCAGCATGAGAAGCCATCATATTTGCTGATATTTTATGATCATCAAGAAGCTTTACTCTTAACATACCATACCTCCTAAATAAATTTATTTTTATATTATATAATTATTTATAATTTGTAAATAAAGGTATTGATAAAAAGATAAAAATTTGTTATTATCTTATTATGCTTGCGGGTGTGGCGAAATGGCAGACGCGCTTGCCTTAGGAGCAAGTGGAGAAATCCATGGGGGTTCAAGTCCCTTCACCCGCACCAATATAAAATCCCAATAGATTTACTATTGGGATTATTATTTTTAAGATAATATAGATGCTTCTATAAATTTCCCATCTTTCTCATGGGACAACAAAATTGTCTTACCATTGATTTTTATAGTATAAAAATTTTTTCTAAATATTGTTAAATCCTCAAGCTTAATTCTAATAGTCTGACCATTTTTTAGAACTACAATAGGTTCCAAGTTACTTGACATAGCATCCTCCCTATATATAAATTATATAAATTACTAACCATGTTATCATATTGTTTAATAAAATCAATAGTATTAAAAGATGCTAGGTTAACCTAGCATCTTTCTACCATCTTTTTTGAGGTCTATCTCCATAATTCCCTTTTCTAAAATTATTTTCTCTTGGAATTGATTCATTTACTCTTATTGTCCTACCATCCAATTCTGTACCATTTAAAGCGTCAATAGCTTTTTGAACATCTTCTTCATTTTGCATTTCAACGAATCCAAAACCCTTAGAATGGCCAGTAAATTTATCTTTTATAATTATAGCTGATGCAACTGGTCCAATCGCAGAAAAAGCAGAGTTTAGACCATCTTCTGTTGTATCATAAGATAAACTACCAACGTATATTTTTTTTACCATTTTGTTAATATATTATTACAATGTTTTATATAAGTCGACCATTCCTTAGATTTCTTATCGAATAAAAGAAACTCTTATATATTCGATATAATATATACTATTTTTATAAAAAAAGCAATAGTTGACGCTTTTTTCGTAACATGATATTTTTATATAATATATATGCCGAAATGGCGGAATTGGTAGACGCGCACGACTCAAAATCGTGTGAAATTTCTTCATGAGGGTTCAAGTCCCTCTTTCGGCACCAAAATCATATAGACAATGAATATATAATAACTAAAGACCCTAATATAAAACAATATAATGAAAAATATTTAAATTTATTTTTATCAACTACTTTTAGAATATATCTCAATGATAAAAAACCAATTACTACTGTTATAATACATGAAATTAAAAGATCTAAAATATTATTGATTTCTCCTATATTTTTAGCTTCCAAGATTGTAGACCCTAATATAACAGGAATAGATAATAAAAACGAAAATTTAGTTGCTACTTTTGGATCTAACCCACTAAATAAACCAGCAGAAATTGTTGATCCTGATCTTGATATTCCTGGCAATATTGCAATTGCTTGAAATATACCAATCAATAAACTATTCTTAAAATTTAAATTCCTATTTTTATTCTTTGCAAACTTTGTAAAGAATAAAATTAAACTCGTTATAGTTAACGAGATACCTATGTACAAAATATTAGAAAAAATACTATCAATTTTATCTTTTAATAAAAAGCCTATAATGCCAGCTGGTATAGATGCAATAATTAAATATAAAAATAAATTAATAGACTGTTTATCTTTATGAATTATCCCAACAATAAGCTTCTCAATATCCTTCCAAAAAATTAAAACAATTACAAATAGGCTCGCAAAATGTAGAAAAACATCAAAAGCAGTAGAAACTTTTATATTAAAAAAATATTGAACTAATGCTAAATGACCAGATGAGCTAACTGGAAACCATTCTGTTATCCCTTGCGTCAGACCTAATATAATCGCTTGAAAAATATTCATATAATTATTGTTCTGAATTTAATGATCTAAAAAAATTATTAATTCTACTATCTAATATAATATCACTTTTGTTAATTCTTTGCTTCAAAGTTATCCCTTTTAGCGTTGTACACCTACTTAGAGCAACATAAACTTGCCCACTAGCAAATGCTCCAGAGCCTAAATCTAATATTATATTATTAAATGTTTTACCTTGACTTTTATGAATAGTTATAGCCCATGCTAATTTAAATGGATATTGAGTAAACGAACCTACTAATACTGACTCTATTATGTCTTTATCTTTATTATATTCATATTTATATAAGTCCCACGTATATTTCTCAACTTCAACATCTTTCCCATTTTCTAACTGTATAATAATCATATTCTCCAATCTTGATATCTCTTTTATTTTCTTAATAATACCAACACTTCCATTTACCCATCTAGAAAGCCTATCATTATTTAACATTATGACTTGTGCTCCTTCTTTATAATATAGTTGAATACTATTTGGCAAATTCTGTTTATCAAATTCTCCAGAAATATATCCATCAGATTTATATAAAAATGATTTTAATTCTCTTAACTTTTGGCTATTTATTTTATCGGCTAATTTGTTAGTTGTTGTTAAATAAATATTAAAATTGTTTATACCAGCTATATTATCTATATTTTTATTTAGAAAATCTAACTTTTTATTATCAATATTATTTACTCTAATCGCATTTAAAATATCTATAAATTCTTTATCTTTTTGCCTATATATTTTATTTAGTTCTATATATTCAAAATTAAAATCACTAAAAGCCTTACTAGAAAAGAAATATGGGGTTTGATAAAAATTATAAAAATATGCTTTTTCTTCATCTTTAATTATCGGCTCTAATTGATACAAGTCTCCTATTAAAATCATTTGAAGACCACCAAATTTTTTATTTTTATCCCTCCCATTTAATCTGAGAAACCTATCCATACAATCTATTAAATCAGCCCTAACCATTGATATCTCATCTATAATGATTGTGTCTATTTTTTTATATATTTTATTATCTTTTATTTTGTGAACTTTATCTAATGTAATATCTGGCTTAAATTTAAAAAAAGAATGTATTGTCTGGCCACTTATATTTAAAGCCGCAACTCCGGTTGGAGCTAAAATAACAACATTCTTTTTTGTTTTGGCAATATATAATGATAATAAAGTAGATTTTCCACAACCAGCTTTGCCAGTTATAAAAATATTCTTACTTGTATTTTCCATTAAATTTAATGCTTTTCTAAAATCTTTATTTAAGTCTAAATTTTTGAATTCTAAATCCATTAATTTTTATTCCTTATTTTCTAATTCTTGTGTTATTCTTCTATGTGTCCAATTTTCTTTTCTATATATTATATAAGTTATAATTAAAGACATAAAACCTGCTAAAGGAAATGCTATATATAAGCCAAAATACCCCATCTTTGTATTTGAAAGAATAAAACCAAATAGTAGCATTAAACCACCAGTTAAAACTGTAAGGAGCGTAGATCTCTTTGTATCACCACTACCCGTAAATGCCCCAAGCATAGATAACTGTGCCCCAAGGAAACCAAATATTAAAGATACAGCTCTTAGAAAACGCCCTGTCTCTTGTATTACTATGGCATTTTTATTATTTACAAAGAACCCAGCAATTTTGTATGCAAAAATAAAACAAATTATACCAAGAGAAGATAAAAGCACAAATGATATAAGACATCCTAATTTTATCGCCCTTTTTGCGCCTTTTATGTTATCAGCACCTAAATTCTGCCCCACTGAAACAGAAGTTGCTGCAGATATTGCATTAGCAGGAATTAATATAAATAAAAATATTCTCAAACCAATACTAATGGAAGCAATAAGATTAGTATCAAGTTTTGTTATAAATACTGTTATAACAGTTATTATATATAATCCTATCGCACTTGATGCTTGTATCAAAAATGATGGTATACCTAAATCTTTTATTTTCTTTAATAATGGCTTATTTATACTTAAATATTTTAAATTTATAATAATTCTTTTATCATCTCCATATAAATAATACAAAGATAATATCGCCGATATAAATTGACATATAATTGTAGCTATAGCTGCTCCTGCTACACCACCATTTAAATTAAATATAAAAATAGGATCTAAAATAACGTTTAATAAACATGTTGCAATCATTATTCTCATAGATCTTCTCATGTTCCCCAAACCTTTTTCTATAGATTGGAAGGCATAAAATAAATAAACAGCTGGCAATCCTATTATACATATTTTCACATAATACATTGCATTCTTTAGTACATCTCCTCTAACTCCTTCCAATTCTAATAAGGGTTGAGATAGTAAATATCCTATGACTGCAAGTAACACTGAAGAAAAGAAAACAATCATTAAAACTTGTGAGGATACAAATTTAATTTTTTCTTCATCTTGTTTTCCTTTATACTGTGAAATTATGATAGAAGTAGCAA
>DAOLQA010000001.1:21594-33861 GCA_035417885.1 bacterium | reverse complement strand
TAATACTTTTTATCCTAATATTAGCAAAATATATAAAACAATCTTACCTAATCTATAAAATTTTGTTCTCTTAAAAATTTTATAGTCTTTTCATTTTTTAAAACTCTTCCCAATTGCTGTCTATAAGCTGGTTGCTCTAAATTATTTTTTATATTCTCAAAATCGGGATGATTTTTATAATAATTTTTTGCATCCTCTATTTCCTTATTTATTTCTTCTTCTGTTACTATTATATTTTCCACCTCACTTATCTTATCTATAATTAAAGCCATTTTTAATCTTTCTTCAGCTTTTGGTCTAAATTCATTTTTTAATTCTTCTTCTGTCTTATTTATTGATTCTTTATACCTTTCAAAATCCATCCCACTTTGTGATAAGCTATCTTTTAATTCTTCAATCATCTTTTTTGTCTCAAGATCAATTAACCTATCTGGAATAGGGGATATTTTAGAGTTTTGAATTATTTTATTTATCATCTCAATAGTTTTTTTATCTATCTCTTTAGCTTCTATTTCATCTCTTATATTATTTTCTATATGCTTTTTAAGATCATCATATTTATCAAAACCAAACCCCTTAGCAAATTCATCATTTAATTCTGGCTTATCAACTTTATATACTTTTAATATTTCTACTTTAAATAATATTTTCTTACCTGCAACTTTATTATCAAAATAATTATCTGGGAATAATAGCTCAAACTCTTTTTTATCTCCGCTTTTTAATCCTACTAAATTTTCTACAAATCCGGGAATAAAAATTTTTGGATCAATCAATTGAGTATAATCTTTAATCGATCCATCTTCTAATGGAACGCCATCTAAGAATAGATCCATATTTAATGTAGCCTGATCCCCTATTTCTATAGCTTTATCCATTTCTTTTTTGATGGATTTTGAATCTTGTAATTCTGATATTGCATTATTAACTTTTAATTTAAATTCTTCAGAGCTTGTATCTATTTTTGATTTTTTAATTTTCAAATTCCTATAATCTCCTAATGTTATTTCTGGAATTAACATATATTCTATGTTAAAAACTATTGGATTCCCTGGAACTAATTGTGCAACTTGGATATCTAGTTCGTAAAAGATCTTTTCTTTTATTTCTGTTTTTTTTATAAATTCATCATAGGCATTTTCTATAATATCTTGTAATGCATTTTCATAGATCGCCATCTCGCCAACTTCTTTTGCTACTATATCATAAGGGGCTTTACCCTTTCTAAATCCAGGAATATTAACACGTTCACTTAAATGTTCTGCTGATTCTCTAATATATTTTTCATAATCAAAAAATGGTATTTCAATATTAAATACTAACTTTGATTCTTCTAACTTTTTGTTTATAATAATTGCCATTTTGTTTTAATTAAAATTTAATGACTAACATTTTATCAAATTATACTATATTTTTCAATCAAAATTTTTATTGTCGCAAAATATATGATAAAATATATTCATATGGAAGAATATAAAATACCAAAAAATATACAAAATTTAATAGATAAGTTTATCTCCTATTTAGAAGTAAATAAAAATAGGAGCCTAAAAACTGTAAGTAATTATAGAAGATATTTAAATAGATTTTTTACCTTTGCCAAGATAAATGATGTAAAAGATATAGATCAAGAATTGATAAATAACTTTGTGCTATATCTTAGAAGACAAAACGGGACAAGAGATGGAGAAATGAAAACTAATACTAGGAATTATCATTTAATAGCATTAAGAATGTTCCTAAAATATTTAGCAAAAATGGACATAAAAAGTTTTACCCCGGAAAAAATAGAACTTGCAATGCAAGACCCTAGACAAGTAGATTTTTTGGAAAGAGATGAATTAAAAAAGATAATAGATGCACCACGTTTAATAAAAATAGATGAGCTAACAAAATTACGAGATATAGCAATATTAGAACTCTTATTCTCTACTGGTCTGCGTGTTAGTGAACTAACTAGCTTAAAAAAAGAAAATATAAACTTAAACAAGGATGAATTTTCCGTAAGAGGCAAGGGTGGCAAAATTAGAGTCGTATTTTTATCAGAAAGTGCCAAAGAAGCACTAAAAAATTATTTAGAAAAAAGAACAGACATATCAGACGCCTTATTTATAAGAACAGATTTGGATCCATCTAAACATGAATTAAATAATTTAACACCCAGATCTATAGAAAGAATTGTACAAAAATATGCAAGAATAGCTGGCATAACAAAAAAGGTAACTCCACATACTATTAGACATTCATTTGCAACAGATTTACTGTATCAAGGAGCTGATATAAGATCGGTACAAGAAATGCTAGGCCATTCTTCTATATCTACAACACAAATTTATACTCATATAACTAATAAAAGATTAAAAGAAGTTTATGAAAAATTCCACGATAAGCAATAATTATATAAATATTATTTCTGAACTAAATAAATGTAAAAATAAAAATAATAATATAAAATTTTTTAAAACCAATAAAGGACAGTATGCTGAAAATGATAAATTTCTAAAAATTAGAATGGAAGATATAAGAACCATAGCTAAAAAATATATAAATATTAGTCTAAATAATATAGATCTCCTTTTAAAAAATGAATATCACGAAGTTAGATTAACTGGAATAATAATATTAACATATAAATTTAAAAGTATAAAAAAAATAAGAAAAAAGAATTAAAAAATATTTTTGACTATTATTTGCAAAATACAATATATATAAACAATTGGGACTTAGTAGACTATTCTTGTTATAAAATAGTTGGAGAATATTTAATAAACAAAAATAGAAATATATTATATAGACTTGCAAAATCAAACAATATGTGGGAAAGAAGGATAGCTATTGTATCAACATTTGCTTTTATTAAAAATAATGAATATAAAGATACATTAGAAATCTGTAAAATCTTATTAAATGATAATGAAGATTTGATACAAAAATCAGCTGGCTGGATGCTTAGGGAAATTGGAAAAAGAATAGATAAAAATATATTAATAAAATTTTTAAATGAGAATTATAAAAATATGCCAAGAGTAATGTTAAGATATGCAATAGAAAGATTATCTCTGGAAGAAAAAAATGATTATATTAATACTTAGATTGACTTAAAATATATAATTTGCTAATCTAATTAGGATAAGCGCCCATAGTTCAACGGATAGAATAGGAGCCCTCTAAGCTCTAGATCCAAGTTCGATTCTTGGTGGGCGTACCAAAATTTTATATAGGAGGCTTATTATGGAAAAAGCTATGCAAGCTCAGGATGAAAAAGAAAAATATATAATAGAGGAATTAAAAAATATTTTTAAAAATATAAACAAAGATCTAGAAAATGGTGTACTAAATAATGATAAATTCATGTGGCTAGATATAAATTCTGATATTGGGTTAGATTCAATAGATATTTGTGAATTAATATTTTATATTGAAGAAAAATTTAATATTTCCTTAGTTGATGAAAATATTAATTTTAGAAATGTGAATGATGTATATGAAACAATATTAGGTAAAATAAGATAGATATTACCACGCTTAACTCAAATCTAAGCGTGGTTTTTATTTTTAAAATTGAAAAAAATATGTTTATATGATATAATCAGAACCATTAAATATGGTGGCATTAGCTCAGTTGGTAGAGCATCGGTTTGTGGCACCGAGGGTCGTGGGTTCGAAGCCCGCATGCCACCCCAAAAATAAAAGACAGCTATAATAAACACTGCCTTTTATTTTAATTTTAAAATATAGTTACTTATTGTTTGTCATATATGTTTTACAATAAGTTCTACATGTTTTATTAATTATAGTTTTCCTCTTGAACTTGATAGAATGCTTGAGGATGACCACAACAAGGACAAACTTCTGGAGCTGACTCCCCATAATATACAAAACCACATTCCCTACAAACCCAAAATACTTTTTTATCTTTCTTAAATACTTTACCTTCTTCTAAATTTTTTAATAATTTTTCATATCTTTCTTTATGATGTTTTTCTGCGACAGCAATTAAATTTAATTTATTCCCTATTTCGGTATATCCTTCTTCTATTGCAATTTGCGCAAAACTTGGATACATATTTTCAAATTCATCTGTTTCACCAACTATTGCAGATTTCAAATTATCAATTGTATTAGAATAGATATTTGGAACTGATGTTTCTACATTAACTACATTAATACCTTCCTTGATCTCATTAATATATTCAAATAATTTTGAAGCATGTTCCCTTTCTTGATCAGCAGTCTCTAAGAAAATAGCTGCTATTTGCTCATACCCTTCTTTTTTTGCTACTTTACTAAACATTGTATATCTATTTCTTGCTTGGCTCTCGCCAGCAAATGCCTTCGATAAGTTCTCTATTGTTTTTGACATATAGTTTTAATTAATTGTTAATTATATAATATTAATATTATACACGTAATGATAAGTATTGCAAAAAAATAAAAATTTGCTAAAATTATATAAGTTTAATTAATTATATTAATAAAAAATAATGCCAAACAAAAAAAATGCTGAGAAAGCTTTAAGACAAAGCCAAAAAAGACAAAAAAGAAATGATAATATTAGACATTCGATGTATGATATAAAAAGGAAAATAAAAAAAGCAACAGAAGAAAATACTTCTGAAAATTTAGAAGAACTGTTAAAAGAAGCTCAAAAGATTTTAGATAAAGCAGCTAAAAAAAATGTAATCAAAAAGAACTCTGCTGCAAGAAAAAAATCATCATTGGCAAAATCTGTAAATACTAAAGAAAAAGCTAAAGTTCAAAGTAAAAAAAGAACAACAAAAAAAACTGCTAAAAGTGTAAAAAAAACAACAGCTAATAAGAGAAAATAAAAAAAAGAGGCGCAGGTTGCGTCTCCTTTAATTTTAATTAATAATAGATATGTCTTTATCGGTAGGTATAGTTGGATTACCAAATGTTGGAAAATCAACTATTTTTAAAGCGCTAACTAATAAACAAGTGGATATTGCTAACTATCCATTTTGTACAATAGAACCTAATATAGGGATAATAGAAGTTCCTGATGATAGACTTATAAAATTAAAACAGGTATCTAATTCAGAAAAAATTACTAATACGGTAATTAAATTTTATGATATAGCTGGACTTGTTAAAGGTGCTAGTAAAGGTGAAGGTTTGGGTAATAAATTTTTATCTTGTATTAAAGAAGTAGATGCAATAGCTCATGTTGTAAGATTTTTTAATGATAATAATGTTGCTCATATTAATGGTAATATCGATCCAGAAAATGATGCTGAAATAATTAATTTAGAACTCATATTGGCAGACTTGGAAATAATAAATAAAAGAATAGAAGCAGAAAATAAAAAAGCAAAATCTGGAGATAAAGAAAGTATAAAAAAAATGAATGTTTATAATAAAGTTAAAGAGCTATTAGAAAAAGAAATAATGTTAAATACTCAAGAATTTACAGATGAAGAAAATGAAATTTTAAAAGAACTAAATTTGCTAACAAAAAAACCTATGTTTTTCATAGCAAATGTAAATGAAAAAGATGCAAATAAAGAATACTTAATCAAAAAATATAATTATAAAGTTATACCTATAAGTGCAAAAATAGAATCAGAGATAGCCGAAATAGATAATGAAGAAGACAAAAAAATATTTTTGAAGGATTTAGGACTAAATGAATCTGGATTAGATAAAATAATAAAATATTCCTATAATTTATTAAATCTAATAACATATTTTACTTCTGGAAAACAAGAAAGTAGAGCATGGACAATTGAAAATGGAACGAATGCAAAAAAAGCTGCTGGGAAAATACATACAGATATAGAAAATGGATTTATAAGAGCAGAAATAGTATCATATCAAGATTTTATAGATAATAATGGATGGAATGGATCAAAAGAAAAAGGATTGTGTAGAACAGAAGGTAAAGATTACATTATGAAAGATGGAGATGTAGCATACTTTTTATTTCAATAAAAATTTAAATTTTACTTCTAAAAAATATATATACTTTGGGTCCAAAAACTATAATACCAATCAATACAGAGTAAATTGAGGCAAGTAATACTGCCCCAGCTGCTGCATCTTTCGCAACCATAGCCCCTCTTTTTATATCTGTAGTAAATAAATTGATACTTTCTTCTATAGCAGTATTTATTAATTCAGATATCAATACAAAAAATATAGCAGATAAAACAAACATAATTTCTGTTGCTGTTAAATCAAAAATAAAACAAAATATACATACAATAAAAGCAATAGTGATATGTGTTACAAAACTAGTATCTTCAATAACTGCATGTATAATACCTTGAAATGCATACTTAAATTTTTTAAATAATCTTTTTGTTTTATAATATTTATCTCCCTCAACCTTTTTTAATAAATCTATTTTTTTTTGATCCATATTATTTTTTTATAAATTTATGAATTTCCCTTAATATTTTTTGATCTTCTCTACTATATAACATTTCAGAGGAATTTTCTATATTTAATTTTTTAAAATTATCTTCAATAAAGCCAATATCCTTAATCTGGTCTATAATATTTAATCTCAGAAAATTTATTTTTTTATTGTCTAAAACTTTAAATACTGGGAAAATAATAATTATCTCCCCTCTATAATTTAATATTTCATAAAAATTTTTAAAAGAAGATAAATATAGTTCTTCTAAATATCTGATATTTTTTTGAATACTAAAAATATCAGATATTTTCAAATTAGCTGGGCCAAGATAGGGCTCAGTAATAATTAAATCAATAAAATTTCTATCTATTTTTTTATTAATATCTTTTACATCCTCTTTAAAAATATGAACTTTTTTATTCGATAAATTATATTTATTTATTATCCATTTTATATTTTTTTTTGAATTTTCTATAGCAGAATCAGAAATATCAGAAGCAAAAATATTATTATATCCCAACAACAATAACTCTGATATTATTGTACCACTCCCGCAGAATGGATCTAAAATATTTATATTTTTATTATTTATAAAATCTGAAAAGTTAATCATCATTTTACATAGTTTAGGGGGTAGCATACCAGAATGTGAGTCCCTATTTGGTCTCCCGAAATCTCTAAAAGAATAATCTTCAAAATCTTGTATCGCTAAAATTTTAAAAATTAAATATTTATGATTTAATTTTGTAATTAAAAATTCAAATCCATTTTCTTTTATTAAATTATTTTTTTGTGTTGTTACTGACGATAAAATATTTATATTATTATTATTTACAACGAATCTAGAATTATAACCCAATAGCTTTAAATCATTTTTTATAGCTAAACCTATCTTTTTTATTTTACAATTAAATGGCTCATATATATCATAAACATTAAACCCAAAATTTATTTTTTTATTTTTTATAGAATTATTTAAAATAATATTTTCAAAAATATTTTTATTAATATTATTCTCTTCTGTCAACAACTCGCCTATTTTTATTGTACCACCCAAAACATTAATTATGTCTTTACAATTTATTTTTTGATCTATCTTTAAAATTAATATTTTATTCGTAAATATTTTATCAATAATTTTAATATTAAAATTATAAAAATAATTTAAAATCTCTATTACTGATAATTTATAATTGTTACCTATCACAAATATATATATATTCATTTATGTCTTTTAAATATTACTCTGTATATTATATAATTTACATATTTTTTTTCAATAAAAATTGGCGTATAAATTTTATACGCCAATATATTTTTAGCTAAATATAACTTTTTTATTACCATTACCTGTATAATATATTTTCCTCTTAAATATATCACCTCTATTTTGCTCAAAATATTGTTTTATAGTTAGACAATTTAATTCCTCGTCATCTGAAAACCCTAGTTCTATAAATTCATTGACATTATCAATATTACACTCTTTTATAATATCTCTAATTTTATTTTCAAAATCTTTTAGCGCTAATAATTTAAAATCTTGTATTGTCATATCTTTATTTAGCCCCTGCAATGTATGTCTCGTTTCTTTTGAATTCCACCCGTAAAAACTACAACAATTGTTAATATAGAGGTCAAGAATTTTATTGTTATTTGTAATTTTATAATAATATTTCTCTAATAATCTATTAAATATTTTATTGTTTTTTATATTTTGCAAAAACAATTCAAAAGATATACCATTCACATTATTTTTTATAAAATTACTAAATATTAACCTAAGACATTTTAAGCTATTCCCTCTTGCTGTTATTATACTAAAAATACTCCCCTCATTAACACATCTTACAAAATCTGGCCAAGACTTACCATATTCAACTCTCTTGATATCATTTAATAATGCCTTATCACCATGCTTCCCAATAAAATTTCTCATAGAGTTATTCTGTGAAATATGAAATCTTAAACCAAGATTCTCCATATTTTTAAGTACTTCATAGGTGTCCTTTGACTGGAATTCTAAAATTCTACCAGTTTTTATATCCTCCATATAAAAGACTGTTGGGATAGATAATAAATTCCCATCTATATCAAAAACATATATTTTCATAGCTCCCTCCTTTATCATGTTTTCAGTTTCTATCATAAACATTACTATCTTAATTATAAATATTAAGTATCAGTTCCACGAGAAGTTCCACAATTAATATTGATCGTAAAATTTGTTCCTTTTTATTTTACCAATTTCTCCTATATAATATCCCATACCCTGCATATTATGTATAAACTCTTTATTTGTATATTCCTGCACTTTCTTTCTTATACTCCTAATATATACTTCTACAACATTTGAAAATGGGTTAGCGTTCATATCCCATACATTCTCTAATAAATCATCTTTTGTTAACAACATACCTCTATTCCTCATAAAAAAATCTACTAGTGAAACCTCTTTCTTTGTTAATAATATAAGATTATCTTTATAATAGAACCTTTTATTCCTAAGATCAAGGCAAAAATCTTCAAATTCTAAAAAATTACCTATATACTCCTTCGGCCTTCTTAATATTGCTATTATCCTTAAATAAAGTTCCTCTGTATTTATTGGTTTTCTCATAACATCATCTCCTCCTATCTTTAAAGCATTGAGTTTATCTAAATTACTCTCATCTTCATCAATAAAAAATATAATAGGTGTTTTGTTATTATGTGCTCTAAGATCCTCACAAATCTTATTACCAATAGTATAACTAAGCAAAATTAAATCATAGTTATTCACACTTGCATAATATAAAGCCTTATCATAATCTGATTCAATATCTACTGCTATGGCTTTACGTATAAAGAATGATCGTAAATCATCAGCATCCTCCTTTTTTTGAACATATAAAAGCTTCATAAAATTAAAAATTAAAAATTAAAAAATGAGGCGGAAAAGCCCCATTTTGAAGAGAATAAACAAGACAATCTCTTACCTCCTTTGTGATTATCATATTTAGATTTATAAGAATATTATGTTTATTCATATATGTAAATTTAATAAAAGAAACATTAGCATAAAAATAAAATAATGTCAATAGTAACATTATTTTCTTGGCTGCGAGACCTGGACTCGAACCAGAATAATAGGCTCCAGAGGCCTATGTCCTACCATTAGACGATCTCGCAATAATTATATAATTGTAAAACATAAAATAAAAAAAGTAAATCACTTATGATAGCTTCTATTCTCTAGAATCATAAAAGCCCTATATAGTTGCTCTATAAAAAATAACCTTGCCATCTCATGAGTAAATGTCATTTTTGATATAGATATTAAATTATAGCTTCGCTTTATGCTATTACTAATACCATCAGCCCCGCCAATTATAAATATAGTCTCTCCATTTAAACTATTTAAAAATTGAGAAAATTCTACAGATGTCCTTTCTTTACCTTGTTCATCTAAAATGTATATATTATTTTTATTATATTTCTCAACTATATTCAATATGAAACTACTATTCTGTTTGATGCCCTTATCTTTTAACTCTATTATATCTATATTACAAAATGGCTTTAATCTCTTAATATATTCCTTTATTCCACATTCTATATATTCTTCTTTTATTCTACCTATTACTATTAACTTTATTTTTCTTATCATTTTTCGTTATATTAATTAATAATAGAA
Source organism: bacterium (assembly GCA_035417885.1). Classification (GTDB taxonomy): domain Bacteria; phylum Patescibacteriota; class Patescibacteriia; order JAGPKW01; family JAGPKW01; genus JAGPKW01. The sequence goes on along the minus strand of DAOLQA010000001.1, from coordinate 23,806 downwards.
TTATACCAATAATTATAAGACAATCCGAAATATTAAAAATACCTATATTGAAAATATTAATATAGTCCATAACATATCCATAAAATATTCTATCATATAGATTACTTATAAATCCTACAGCTATAAAACAAAAACTAATTTTATTACTTTTATTATAAAAATAATAAATTAGCAATATGAATAATATAATACTAGTAAATATAATAATTATATTATTTAATTTTATACCTAATGCTAAATTATAATTTTTATAGAATTCAAAAAATAATATATTCTTTATACCTATATTATTTATAATATTATTCATAGCTAATATCTTAAATAATCTATCTACTATAAGTAATAAAAAAAATATAATTATATTCATATTGATTAATTTTAAATAGCGGGTTCAACCCGCTATATATTAAATTAAATCTTTTTCTATCTTTTTCTGACATTCAGAACAATATACTGCAGAAGGATTAACTTCTAAACGTTTCTCTTCTATTTGCTTACCACACTTCAAACACTTTCCATATTCTCCAGCTTCTATTCTCTTTAAAGCTTGATCTATCTGATCTAATTCACTTTCTAGCATACTCAAAGTTGTGCCATCTTCTAACATATCAGAAATTTCTTCTGAATTTTCATCATCGGAATTACCATATTCTTTACGTATAACTTCATATTCACCTTCACTATTTTTTTTACCTAATTGAGATATGTTTCTTATCAATATTTTTCTTCTATTCTCTAGTATTTTTTTAAACTTATCTAAAAAATCTTTTTTCATATGTTTGCCTTATTTTTTAAGTGTAAATATTATTCTATCATTATAAGATAAAATAGTAAAGGTTAAAAATATTACTTATATTAGCATTAAAATACAATTATTAGATTATTGCCTGCATTCCTAAAAAAAATAGTTTTTTCTAAATCATTTATTTCTAAAATATTACTATTAGGCTGGCTATAATATAGACTATTTATCATATTTAAGGAATTAGATATTATAAAATATTCTCCCTCTTCAATAAATGAAAAGTAAATAGCAGAATTATTAAATCTTAAAAATTGTAAATGTTGCCTTATATTATTATTATAAATATCCATATCTTCAAATTTTAAATTACTTGTGTTTATAACTTTTTCTTTTAAAATAATCCCATTTTCTATTTCCGAAACTGATTGCAAATTATTTTTACCAGCCTGCCTTAAAAATATATTTTCCAAACTACTAATTTCATTTTTATAATTATTTAAATCATCCAACTTTGTTATTATTAAAAAATTTTTTATATTATTTAAATTTATATTATGATCAAATACCAAAAATATTTTACTGGAATTATCAAATAACCTCTTGATATCAGCAATATTTATATCTTCATAATTTAAAAATTTATTGAAAAATAATGCCTCATTTTTAGTAATTTCATTGCCGGTTAAAATTGTATATAATTTTTTATAAAAATTAGTAATATTAAAATTATCTACTATTATATTTGGCTTGAATAAATTATATATATCAAAATCGTTCATATCTGATTTTAAATTATTTACATTATTAATCTTAAACTCTATTTTTTTATCAGTATAATTAATAGAAAATACTGAATAATTTTTATAAAAAATATTTATATCATTCTGCCCTAATATATCTTTAATAGGATTAATATTAATATATCCACTTACTAAACTTCTAGAAATTAAATTATAAAAATCTCTATTTTTAAAAAGGGTATATAAATAATCTGTATAAAAAAGATATTTTTCTGAATCTATATTTTTTAATGAATCTAAATTATTTGTTATAAAAAAATAGTCACCCAAAAATCTACTACATAATTTTATTTTATTATTCTGCCCTAAATATTTATTAATTATATTCTGAAAATCACCTACATCTAGATCTATATTTTCATTTAGCAACTTATTACTTTGCTTTTTAAATACTATATATAAATTTATATTATTATCATTTGATAAGAATATTGCTATTTTATTATTATAATAATTATTTATTTTATATAAATTATCCTTGCTTATACTATTTTCTATATAATTTTTAATATCTTTGTGATCATCCATTATATTATTAAACTCTTTTGTAAATATATTTGATTTACTTAGATTAATATATGAATAAAAAAAGGTATTTTTAGGAGCTAACTTTATAAAAGGATCATAAAAAAATATATGTAAAATAAAAAAAGAACTAATTAATATA
>DAOLQA010000001.1:0-21494 GCA_035417885.1 bacterium | reverse complement strand
TCTTCAAGAGCTTTCATTGAAAGACTTATTTTACCTGACTGATCTTTACCTATTATCTTAACTTTAACAGAGTCTCCTATTTTTAATATGTCTCCTACTTGATTTGTCCTCTTATATGATATTTCAGATATATGAATCATACCATCAGTAGCTGGGGATAATTCTACAATAGCACCGAATGGCATTATTTTAACAACCTTACCATTTACAACATCTCCTATATTGAATTCCCTAACTATATCATTTATCATCTCTTTTGCTTTATGCATAGAATTAGGATCTTTCGCTGTAATAAATACTATTCCAGTTTCATCTATATCAATAGTTGCACCGGTTTGCTCAACTATATCTTTTATTACTTTACCACCAACACCTATGACATCTTTTATTTTATCTGGATCTATTTTTATAGTTTCAATTCTAGGAGCATATTTAGATAATTCCTTTCTTGGTTCTTTAATAACTGATTCTAATACATCTAATATTTTAGATCTTGCTCTTTGAGCCTTTCCTAAAGCGTCATCTATCATTTCCATTGTAAGTCCATCAGATTTTGTATCCATTTGTATAGCTGTAATACCATCTCTTGTGCCTCCTACTTTAAAATCCATGCCACCAAAACCATCTTCCATATCTTGTAAATCTGTAAATGTTTTCCAATCACCAACTTTATTTTTTGCCATACCAATTGCAATACCAGCTGCTAATTTTTTAATTGGGACACCTGCATCCATTAAAGATAAAGATGAACCACATATAGAAGCCATTGAAGATGAACCATTAGAGCTCATAACTTCTGATACAACTCTAATAGTATAAGGGAATTCCTCTTCTGAAGGTAATAATGGGACAATAGCTTTTTCTGCTAATGCACCATGCCCTATAGCTCTTCTACCTAAACTTTTTATTGGAGCTGCTTCTCCATAAGAAAATGGAGCATCATTATAATGATGCATATATCTTTTGGTAGTAGTTTCCTCCATACTGTCTATTTCTAAAGCATCACCGGGAGCTCCAAGAGTAACAACTGATAATACTTGAGTCTCACCTCTTCTAAAGATTGCCGAACCATGAGTCCTTGGCAATACTGATACCTCAGCATCAAGTGGCCTTAAATCTTCTATTCCCCTCCCATCTACCCGTTTATTATTATCTAATATAGCTAGAGAAACTTCCTCTTCTATAAAATCTTCAAAAAATGAATTTAAAATTTTTTCTGCATCAAAATTTGGATTTTTTGATTTGATATATTCAATTGTTTCATTAAATAAAGTTTGCAGAACCTCTTTTCTTTGTTTTTTCGTACCAACTGGTATATTAAAAAGATACTTATCTAAAAGAGGCTTCATAAATTCTTTTACATCATTTATTATCGCTTCTTCATCTTCATTCAAAATTTTTGGACAAAGATCTTCTTCTTTTATTTTTTCTTTTCCGATCTGCTTTTGTATATCTTTTAAAAACTCAACCAAGGGCTCCATCTCCTTCATAGACTTTTCAAAAGCAGATTCAAGAACTTGCTCACTAATTTCCTTGCCCTGCATTTCTATCATTAAAATTTTATCTTTAGTTCCAGAAACAGCTAAATCTAGATCTAGATCTTTTCTTTGTTCATATGTTGGATTGATTATAAAATCATTATTTTTATAGCCTATTCTTATGCCACCTATAGGACCATTAAATGGTATATCAGATATTGCTAAAACACACGATGCTGCTATTATTCCAACAACATCTGGATCATTCTCGTCGTCTAAAGAAAGTACCGTAATGATAACCTGAATATCGTGCCTTATCTTTTGATTAAATAATGGTCTTAAACCTCTATCTATTAGACGACCAGCCAATATAGCTTCATCACTAGCCTTACCCTCTCTCTTCATAAATCTAGAACCTTTTATCTTACCTGCTGCATACATTTTTTCTTCAAATTCAACCGTAAAAGGTAAATAATCAGCATTAGATTCTTCTTTATTCATAACTACAGTAGCCAATACTTCCGTTTCTCCATATCTAACAGTACAAGATGCATTTGTTTGTAGAGCCAATCTCCCAACTTCAATCTCTAACTCACGACCAGCAAATGTGGTCTTAAAATTTTTTATATTACTCATAAAATAATTCCTTTTTGCTAGAAAATAGATTTTAGACCAGAAGGAAATAACTTATAGTCTACTTATCTATATTCTAGCTTAATTTATTAATTATTAATTAAAATAACATAAGACTAATAAAGTCTTATGTTGCTATTTTTTATTGTCAGTATCTTCTACTAAAGCTTTTAAATCCTTATCTTTTTCTATTTTCTCCATGAATTTATCATAATTTTCTTTATTTTCTTTCTCAAGTTCTTTCATAAATTTCCTTCTTTGTGCTACCTTTCTTATAAGACCCCTTTTGGAAGAAAAATCCTTTTTGTGCTGTTTTAAATGTTCAACTATCTCATTAATTTCAGCTGTAAGAATTGCAATTTGGACCTCTAAAGATCCTGTATCGTTTTCATGAACAGCATATTTTTTAATTAAGCGAGCTTTTAATTCTGGTTTTAGCATTATTTTTCCTTTCTATTATCTAAGCATTGGTTGCTCATTTCCAAAAGCCGAGATAAAGTAATTTATTAATTTTATTATGTAGATATAATAATATATAAAGATTATAAAGTCAAATTGACAATAATATTTTTTTATGATATTGTTATTCAAATTTAAGGGAGGTTAATTAATGATAAAGACAAAAATTTCAAAGAGAGATCAAAAAATAAAAAATTACCAAAAAAGGTTAGAAAAATTACCAAAAAAATATAAAAAAATTTATAAAAAATTAGATGCCAGTTAGATACTGGCTTTTATTTTTCTAGCGGACCAAATACATCATCACAATAATATTCCAAAGAATTAATAAATGAATCTCTTACATTCATAAAGTTCAATTGTGCTTTTGATATATTTTTCCTTTTATTAGATAATATTTGCTTTATAATCTTTAATGATAGCTTATACCTTTCTGCTAGGTCAAATTTGCTAATTTTTTCAGCATATTTACTAAATATATCTAATTGCATTATCATTTCATCTATAATTTGATACTGCAAAAAATAATCTGCTAGTTCTTTATTTTTTCTACCTATTTCAAATTCCATTAATTCGTCTATAGTTTTTGTATCAGCACCAATGACAAGTCTTGGAATATTAGAAAGTCTTCCCATAAAATCCTCATTTTCTGACTTAAAATATTTTATACTCGCCATATGACCACTATCAATTTCTTTTTTTATCCTATGCAACTTTTTATATAAATTTTCACTATATGTTATATCAAATGCAATACCCATATAAGATGATGCATTTTCTTCTTTCTGAAATTCTAATAATGTATCAACTCCGTTTATCCAGTCATCATAATATGAAGTTTTATAGGTATATACATTCTCACCAAGCCAATCACTTAATTCTATTTGCTTATTCATTATAAACTCAAAAACGTCAGCTAATCTTTTAGCTTCTATATCTTTATAAGTAGCTTGGGACTCAAATTCTTTTTTTAACTTAATAATCGTATTTAAATTCCTTTCAACTTCGTCCTTACCATATAAATTAATAAAATCAGTTTCTAATATTCTAGCTTCCTCATTTTTTGCCATTTCTAAAATCTTGCTAACCATGCTATCATGACTTATTTTATTGATATCTGGAATCTTTCCATAATAATTACCCATAAATTCTATTATCTTTGTTATTGCTTTTTATTTTATCATAAAGACTATCTATATCTACCTGTGTATAACTCTAATAAATACGCTACTTATACATTTAGATGTATTACTTTTTTACCTATATTAAGCCAAAAACCTTATAACTATTATAAATACTTATTTATTATTGTTGGCCCCTGTTAAACGTGCTATATTATTAGCATAAATAACAAATATAAAAAGGTCGTTTTAATTTAATAATCTAATTTTAGATAGAAAGGAAGGTGAAAAAATATGAATAAACAAGATTTAGTTAATGCTATTGCAAAAGAAGCTGAATTATCTAAAAAATCAGCTGAAGCTGCTTTAAACACATTTATGCATTCAGTTACAAAAGCTTTAAAGAGAGGTGAATCAGTAGTTCTTACTGGTTTTGGAACATTCTCTACAATGAAGAGAAAAGCTAGAACAGGAAGAAATCCTCAAACTGGTGCTGAAATTAAAATCCCAGCTAAGACAGCTCCTAAATTTAAACCAGGTAAAGGTTTAAAAGATGCTGTTAAATAAGCATTATTGTCTATCACGACAAAATCAAAAAGTTCGCAAAGAAATTTGCGGATTTTTTGATTGAAAAAAAATATTTTATACTGTAAATTATATATATTAATAAAATAAATTAACACTATGTATTTATATAATACAAGAACGAGAAAAGTTGAAGAATTTAAAACAATAGATAATACAAATATTGTTAGAATGTATAGTTGTGGACCTACAGTTTATGATTATGCTCATATAGGTAACCTTTCTATGTATGTATTTGTTGATTTATTAAGAAGATATATGGAGTTTTCTGGCTATAAAATGCAGCATGTTATGAATATTACAGATGTTGGACATTTAAAAGTAGATAACGATGAAAATTATGATTTGGTATCTAATGAAGATAAAATGGAAAGAGCTGCTAAAAAGGAGCATCTTGATCCTTGGGAAATATCAAAAAAATATACCGAAGCATTCTTTATTGATACAGAAAAATTAAATATAGAAAAACCGGAATATGTAGTAAAAGCAACAGATCATATAAAAGAAATGCAAATGATCATTAAAAAACTTATAGAAAAAGGATTCGCTTATGTTACTGAAAATGAAAATATATATTTTGATGTATCTAAATTTAAAAATTATGGAAAGTTTTCTAGAAAAAATATAGCGGAATTAGAAGCTGGCGCTGGTGGTAGAATAGATGTAGAAGAGTTAAAAAAAGATAAGAAAAATATTCTGGATTTTTCTCTTTGGGTAACAGATGAGTCTCATATAATGAAGTGGGAATTCCCAACAATTATAACAAGCGGCCATAAAGGATATCCAGGCTGGCATATAGAATGTTCTGCTATGTCTATGAGATATCTCACACATGCTTTAGATGGAGATGAATTAGATGAAAGTAATTTTACAACTATAGATATACATACAGGCGGAGAGGATCATATATTCCCTCATCATGAAGATGAAATAGCACAAACAGAGTGTGCTACCGGGAAACAATTTTGCAATTTTTGGATACATAGAAAGCATATCCTTGTTAATGGAGAAAAGATGAGTAAATCTAAAGGGAATTTTTATACAATATCTGATCTAGAAAATGGAAAATTTGGAAAAGAAAAATTTGATCCACTAGATTTTAGGTTATGGGTATTAATGGGACATTATAGAAATCAAAGAGATTTTACATTAGATAGTGTAAAACAAGCAAAAATAGAAAGACAAAAAATAGAAGACTTTTATTATGAATTAAAAAATACTGATTATAAAAATAATAACAACATAATTAAATATAACTATATAGAAGAATTTAAAAATGCTATGGATAAAGATCTCAATTCTCCTGCAGCATTAGCTGTCGTAGATACTTTAATTAATAATAAAGCATCTATAAATAATGGGAATAAAAAAGATATATTAGACTTTATAGAAAATACATTTAATAAAGTCTTTGCTATTATAAACACAGAAAAAAAGGATTATGACATTCCGAAAGAAATTCAAGGGCTGGCTGAAGAACGATGGCAGGCTAAAAATCGTGGTGATTATAACAAGGCTGATAGCATAAGGGAAAAAATAGATGAAATGGGATATATTATAGAGGATGCAAAAGATAAATATACTATAAAATTAAAATAGCACGTAAACGTGCTATTTTAAAACGATAATTTTTGTATACTTTACCCCCCACTGTTTAGAATTATCTTTATCTCGCATCCATATATCTATCCTACCAGTACCAGTATACCTAACATTCATTCTATCTTCAACATAAAATATTTTCTCGCCGAAATATTCTGGTATTAATATTTTTGTATGTAATGGTAAATCATTAGTTGCCACTATATCCTCAACTCCCCTTTCACATATATTCAAACCAGAGGCTGTAATACATGGGCTACTATCTGTCTGCGCTATTTCACTGTTATATGAGGTGACATTTGTACTATAAATTTTGTTAATTTTATTTCTATATTTCTCTTCGATAGAGATATTATTAAGATTATTATCCTCTTTATCTTCCTCTTCTACATCTTCTACCATGGCACTTACTATGTTATTTATTTTATTCTCTACTGTATTATCCACTATTGGTTTATTAACAAAACCTATATCTATATTATTGATGCATGGGGAATCAAAATTAGCAGCACAGGCAGTATTTATACCCTTAAATAAAATCCCTGCTTTATTTAATATACATAGAACCATTATAAATATAATAAATGTTTCTGCTGTAAAAATTAGTTTCCAATTTATTTTATACATAAATTTAATTTACTAGGAAACCTTATATTATTTATTTAAAAAAGTCAAGATTTATAGATAATAATTATGCTAATTTCAGCCAATTACAAAAAATAAAAACACTGCATACCAGTGTTTTTATTTAATATAAGCTATTTATATGAAATAATATGCTTTTTACCTAATTCTGTTATAACTCTCCCTCTAGGTGTTCTTGCTATAAAACCTATTTGTATCAAAAATGGTTCATAAACATCTTCTATCGCTGACATCTCTTCATTTGTCGCGGCTGATAAAGTATTTAATCCGACTGGGCCACCTGAAAATTTATATAATATAGTTTCTAGTATCTCTCTATCAACTTGATCTAATCCCATAGGATCAATTTCTAAAGATTTTAACATATCTTTTGCATCATTTAATGTTATAATATTTCTCCCTTGAACATTTATATAGTCTCTAACTCTTTTCAATAATCTATTAGCTACTCTTGGAGTTCTCCTAGATCTTTTCGCTATTTCCTCCGCTGCATCATCATTTATTTCAATATTTAAGATATCTGCTGATCTTTTTATAATTTGTTTAATTTCCTTGTCATTGTAAAAAACAAGTCTAAAAATATTCCCAAACCTATCTCGTAATGGTGCAGAAATTAATGAAATCCTTGTTGTTGCTCCAATAATAGTTATTTTAGGGAGATCAATTCTTATAGTTTTAGCAGATGGCCCCTTACCTATTATAATGTCTAAAGCATAATCTTCCATTGCTGGATATAATATCTCCTCAACTATTTTATTTAATCTATGTATTTCATCAATAAACAAAATATCCCCATCCTCTAAATTAGTAAGTATTGCAGCTAAATCACCCGCTTTTTCTAATACTGGACCTGATGTTACTTTTATATTCACTCCCATCTCCTCTGCTATAATATGTGCTAAGGTTGTTTTACCAAGCCCAGGAGCGCCATATAATAAAATATGCTCTAAAGTCTCATGCCTACTCTTTGCAGCATTAATTGATATTTGTAAATTTCTTTTTATTGTTTCTTGCCCTATATATTCAGAAAAGTCTTTTGGCCTAAGAGATAAATCAATTGCTGTATCTTCATCTTTTTCTAAACCACTGATAATGTTATTATCTTTTATATTTAGATCCCTCATTTTTAAATTGACAAAAATTAAATTGTATGCTATGATGTTTTATCACAATAAATATACCATAAAAAACTAATAAGTAGTAGTTTTTATAGTGTGCAGAAATCTGTGGGCACGACAAGCGGGAGGCTATGAATAAGGAGAAGAGGGATCCGTCTTTTTTCTTCCTTGGCTTAGCCTTTTTAGCTCACAGATTTGTGCATACTATAAATCATAAAAAAACAGGATTATTCGTCCTTGTTTTTTATATGATGGATCCTAGCATATATTTCTGCACTTTTCTCCTGCTGTTCCTCTAATTTACCCCACCAATAATTCTTAGGATCTTTTTTATCTTCTATTACTTTTTGCTTGTCTATCTTCTGTTTAATTTTAGGTAACTTCTTATTTTTTAAATAATAAAATTTGCGTTCTAAGTTTCTGAATTGATCACTATAAAATAGATTTTGCAAAGCCTGTTTATCTATATCAGATATATCAATATTTACAGTATTTGCAGAATTAATATAGCTTATTATTTTACTAATTCTATTAACTAATGGCATTATTTCTTTATCAAGAAAATCATTGCTTATGTCAATTTTATTTAACTTATACTCTAACTCACTAATTCCATTTTCTAAATATTCTTTAAACTCTGTAAATTTTCTCATTCTATCAATAGTTAGCTTAACATCTGTATTAAAATTACCTTTTTCCATAATATTTATTAATTATCAATTAATAACCATATCCATAACCATATCCATAACCAGAAAGTTGTTCTACTCCTATTAGGCAAATCGCTTGCCATGGTTTATAATGGCTTTTAAAAACTTTATCTATTACTTTTCCATCTTCTAGCTCAACATGATAAGTAAATTCAGCATCTGCACCATTATGGGATGACTCTATACATTTTTTTTGACCTGGTTTTAAATCTAATGTTTCTATCCACTTTGTTCCAGGTGCTAAAACTATATTTTTAATTATAGGCTCTGTTATTGTTATCTTTCTATTATCTTTTGTACCCCAAATTTTATATACTAATTCCGTCCCATTGATTTCCGTTAATATCATCACATAATTTTTTGTGTTATTTATGAACTTTAAATCTGGTTTTGGATAATATATTGTTGCATCAGTTCCAGCTGGTTCATAATAACTAACTCTATAAGAATGGTTCTGTCTCTCTGTTATCTCAAACCCAGAATTTAATGCCGCCCTAAACATAGTTGTTCCTACTTGGCATAATCCTCCACCATATTCCTGTTCTGTTCTATCGCCTTTTATAACCAATTCCTCAAGATATCCTTTATCAGGGGTCACTTGCCCTATAATATTTATTAATGAAAATTCTTCTCCTGGTTTTATTAACAATCCATTTAAAAAAGACGATCCTAGCTCTATATTATGAACTCTATTCTTTGATGAACCTGCAAAATTAGAAACACCTCTGCCAATTTCTTCTAATAAACCCATTTTAACAACCTCACTATTCATATTATCTGGTAATTTATCATCTACAGTTAAATATACCTCATTTTTACTTGACAATATAGCATCTTGTATTTTATTATATGAGTCTTCTTTATTTAATAATAGCCCCTTTTCTATTGGTGTAAATTTAACTACTTTCATTGGATTATTTTCATCAAAAACAATTTCACCATTTTTCGGTTCCTTATCATTCTCTAATGCTATATGGTCTAAATATTCCATAATATCATCTTTCTTAATCTTAATTTCAGCTTCATTAAATTTATTGTCAGATATATTATAATCAAAATCTATCCAATGTAATAGATCGCCCCTCACAATTTTATAAACATTTGTCTTATAGAAAACATTTATAGGGGAATTATCTAACAATAAATTTGCCGATGCCAAAATTGGATTTATATCATTCTCGGTAATTATTGGATTATCTATTATTTTATTGACCCTAATCATGCTGTTAGCACTATTACTATTATTTATTAGATTCAATAAATCATGTTCAAAATTGCTAAAGTCATAAGAAAAACCTTGTTTTTCTTTTTGTATAGTAAATTTAACATTTTGTTCATCAATAGACACGCTAGCATTTTTAGCAGAAACTTCATAAGATTCTATATCGCTCTTTATTAATTCTAATGCTCTTCTATCTATGGCATAATCTAAATTATAATTTTTTTTATAAAATAAATTTTTTATAAAATAGCTTAGATTAAAATCATACCAAATAAAATTTTCGTTAAATATTTTATCAATAGTTTGATCCTCGGCCTCAATCCCTAATATATCTTTTAAATAATATCTTTTTACTATTTCTTTATCATCTGTATCAAAAACTAATACTATTTCTCTAGAACCAAGCTCTTCTTTCTTGCTCCTAATTATATCTGCAACTTCCTGCTTATCTTTTAATGAAATATTTTTATCTAAAAAATAACTATTAGGGGCAGCTATAACTGTAAACAAAAAATTAACTGCCTGACATAATATTATAATCAACAATATAGGAATTATAAAAAAAAGAATTCTTTTATAAAAATTTTTTATTTTTTGATCCTTAAAATTTATGTGCCTAAGAGAATTTATAAAATTCCTATTTTGATTTTTATCCATTTATCATTTCAATAATTAATAAATTTAATTTATATAGTGAAATATCCTGATTTGTTTTTGATAAAATATCTATTTCTCCAAGTTCTTTATAAAACTTAAATAAATCTTGTTTTTTAAAATTTTTTAATTTTAGTTTTATTGGGTATATTCTCTTTACATTATCCCAGTTTAACTTATTAGAAATATCTGCATCACTAAACTTATTGACTATCATATCTGATACAATAATCATGTCTTCTATTTGATTAATCATAATAGTATTAAAAAATACCAGTTCATCTAATTTTAACTTTTCATTTGTAGTGTTATAAAAATTTTTTTCAAATAATTTTAAAGCTCTTTTATCCTTTTGGAATATTAAGTTTACTAATTCATATATATCACTATCATTAGGATTTTCATAATTTAAATCAATATTATTTACATCTTCTTCTTTTATAAGTTTATCATCTTTTTTGTAATCAAATAATTTCAATAATTGATTTTTTATTTTTATAGTATCAAATCCCCCAACATATTCTCCCCTATAATTCTTTTTGATATTAAAAATTTCAAGTATTTTACTTAATGCATTTTTAGTAATATTAAAACCATAACTTTGTATTGTCTTTATAACCCATTTTTCTATATTATTGTCATCTTCAAAATATGCTTTATTTATTTTTAGCTTCCCGTCTTTTTCTAACTTTTGTATCCTTCTAAAAAATTTTGATCTTCTATCTATTCTTGTATCTTGTATTATTGTTATAAAATCTTCATTTGAATATTGCAAATAATCTAATAATAAATCTAAAATATCATTTTTTTCTTTTGATAGAGCTGAAACATCTTTCAAAATAATTAATTTTTTAGTTGAAAATAATGGCAAATTTTCATATGCATTTTTTAATTGTATTTTTAATTCAGAATCATTAAAATTTTCGGAAAAATCAAAATATATGATATTTGATTTATCATATTTTAATTTAAAATTATTCTTCTGTCTTTCTATACTCTCCTCAATATCTGCATAAATATCCCCAATATATGCATAAATATTTATCATATTTTAAATTTTATTCATTTCCCCCCAATTATCTCCTACCTCAATCTCTGCTTTTAATTTTACATTATTAGGTAAGATAAAAACATTCTCCATATCATCTTTAATATTTTCCATAAAATATATAGAGCCTTCTCTAACTTCAAATACCAGTTCATCATGGACCTGTAGCAACATCCTTATATTATCTTTTTCTTTAGAATTATTTATTCTATCAAAAACTTTTTTCATTGCCATCTTCATTATATCAGCTGCTAGACTTTGTATTGGCATATTCTGAGCCATTCTCTCTGCTTGACTTCTAATTTGAGATTGATTTGAATTTATGTCTTTAAGATACCTCCTCCGACCAAGTATATTCTCGCTATAACCATTTTCTTTTGCAAAGTTGATAACTTCATTTATATATTTTTCAATATTTCTATTGACCTGGAAATATTTATCAATATATTCCTTTGCATCTTTAAAAGATAAACCTGTAGTCCTAGCTAACTTTCTCGGCCCCATCCCATATATTATACCAAAATTTATAGATTTAGCATCTCGCCTTTGTTCTCTTGTAACATCCTCCAGTTTAATGTTATTTATTATTGAAGCTGTCACCGCATGAATATCCAAATTTTTATTAAATGCATCTATCATATTTTTTTCATTAGCTAATGCAGCTATAACTCTAAGCTCTATTTGTGAATAATCTATTGACACTAGTTTATATCCTTTTTCTGCAATAAAAGCTTTTCTAATTTTTTTACCATCTTCAGTTCTAACTGGAATGTTTTGTAAATTTGGATCAGAAGATGATAATCTACCAGTTGAAGTAATGACTTGATTAAAATTTGTGTGTATTCTATTTGTATTTTTATTAATTAATAATGGTAGATTATCAATATATGTTGTTTTTAACTTTTGATATTCTCTATATTCTATAATTTTACTTAATATATTTATAATTTCTGTATCTAAAGAATTATCTAACTGATTATTCTCTACTATTTCTTCCGCTTCATCAAGCAAATTATCTCTTAATCTTTCCAACTCATCAGATGCTGTAGATATACCAGTTTTTATTTTTCTAATTCCCTTAATATCTAATTTTAATTTATTATATAATATTTCCTGTAATTGTTTAGGAGAGTTTAAATTGAATGGACCAGTTATATCAAAAATATACTTTTCTATCTCTTTTATCTTATCTTCATAAAATAAAGATAATTCATTTAAATAATTTACATCTAATAAAATACCATTTTCTTCCATACTTACTAAAATATTTATAAGCGGCATTTCTATAGTAAAAAATAAATCAAAAAATTTTGGTATTTTTTTTAATTCTAAAAAATATTTTTTATATAATCTGAATGCAAAATCAGAATCTTCACAGCAATAACTTGCAACTTTATTTGGATCTACAAAATTCATAGTAATTTGTGTCTTTTTATTCTCCCCGATTAACTCTTCTATCCTTTGCATTCTAAATCCAAACTCTGAAAAAACTAAAGAATCAATATTATATTTCCTTTCACCAGGATATAAAATATATGCAGCAATCATTGTATCAAAATATGTATTTTCTACATTTATTCCCAATCTTTTAAGAATATGTATATCATATTTAATATTATGACCTATTTTTTTTATATTTTTGTCCTCAAAAATATTCTTTATTTTATTGAATATTTTAATATTATTTTTTATAGTATTATAATCTATATAATAAGCATGGCCTTCTTGAAAACAAAAACTAAAACCAACTATATTAGCTACTAATGAATTTACTCCATCAGCCTCTGTATCAAACGCAAATTCTTCTTGCGATTCTAACTCTTTAAACACTTTCAAAATATCTCCATCATTTTTCAAAAAAATATATTCAGTGTTATTACCCTGAATATTTTTATTCTCTGGCTTTGGTATAATATCTAACTCCAAAATTCTATCAAGCAAAGTTTTAAACTCTAAATCTATAAAAATCTTTCTTAATCTCTCTAAATCTATTGGCTTAATAATGCACTCTTCTAAATTAAATTCTATATTTACATTTTTATCAATTTTCGATAAATTATAGCTCAAAAAAGCTTGCTCTTTTTGAGATTTTAAAAGTCCTAAAATCCTTGGTTTTATCTCATCACTTATAGAATTACTTTCTATAGACTTATACAAGTTATTAATGTTACCAAATTTATTTAAAAGCTCTACTGCTGTCTTTTCTCCTATACCTTTTACTCCAGGAATATTATCTGATTGGTCCCCCCTTAATGCTTTGTAATCTATAACTTGTTCTGGATATATGCCCATTCTATCTTTTACAGTATCTCTATCATATATTACAATATCAGAAATACCTGTTTTAAATGTATAAACTTTAATATTATTGCTAATTAACTGTAAGGTATCTTTATCACCAGTTAAAACTATAATTTCCGTATCTTTATCATCTTTTAACTTATCACATACTGTACCTATAATATCATCAGCTTCAAAACCTTCTTTTTCAAATATTTTTATATTAAAAGCTTTTATTATTTCTTTTATGTATGGGAATTGCAAATAAAGCTCATCTGGTTGTTTAACTCTATTTGCTTTATAATTATTAAATAAATCGTTCCTAAAAGTTTTTTTTGAAACATCAAAACAAATTGCTATATGGGTTGGTTTTATATCTTTTAATGCCTTGATAAAAATAGAGACAAACCCATAAATAGCATTTGTCTGAAGCCCTGATTTTGTTGACATTGTTTGTGGAAGTGCATGAAAGGCTCTGTGAACTAATGCATTTCCATCTAATATTAACAACTTTTTTTTTGCTACTTTTATCACTGATTTATTTTTTAATTAATATAATACTAAAACGATTACTTTCTTAAAATTTTTATTGACTTGCAACCCTAAATACTTCTTCCACTGTTGTTATACCTTGTGTCGCCTTTAATAAGCCGTCTTGTACAACTTTAAGCATTCCATGATTAATAGCTATTTTTTCTAGTTCATACTCAGAAACATTCCCTGATAGTATTATCTTTTCTATTTCTTCATTCATGTCCATAATCTCATATAACCCTATCCTACCTTTATACCCTATGCCATGACATTTATCACAACCTCTACCATGATAAAAATGAAGATTATTTATATCTACCTTAAAACCCGATGCTTCTGGAATGCTTAATAATATTTTTTCTACATTTTCTTGTACCTTTGGATCTAATTTAATTTCTTCCTTACAGTTTGTACAAATCCTTCTGACTAAACGTTGTGCCATAACAACATTTAGCGCTGGAGCAAGTAAGAATGGCTTAACTCCCATTACTAAAAATCTAGGTATAGCAGCTGGTGCTGAATTAGCATGAATAGTTGAAAGAACCTTATGACCAGTTAATGCTGCTTCTACCGCTACCTCTGCCGTCTCTCCATCTCTTATTTCTCCAACCATAATTACGTTTGGATCCTGACGCAATATAGACCTTAAGCCTCTAGCAAAATCGTAGTTTCTGCTATAATCTATTTGCGATTGATTTAAACCAGGTAATTTATACTCTATAGGGTCTTCTAATGTTACAACATTAACGTTTGGCTTATTTAATTTATTTAATATTGCATAAAGTGTTGTAGTTTTACCTGATCCGGTTGGACCTGTTGTTATTATCATGCCTATAGGTTTATCTACTGCCTTTTCTAATCTATCATAAGTGCTTCCTATTAAACCTAAATTTTCAAATGCTAATCCTTGAACTGAAGATTTTAAAAGACGCATAACAACAGATTCTCCATATGCTGTTGGCAAAGTTGAAACACGTACATCCACCTTATCATTATTTAAAACAATGGTAATTCTACCATCTTGAGGAATGTCTGATACATTCATCTTTAATTTTGCAAGTAATTTAATTCTTGTAATTAATTTTGGCCATATTTCTTTTTTTATAGAAGCTATTTCCTGAAGCATG
Source organism: bacterium (assembly GCA_035417885.1). Classification (GTDB taxonomy): domain Bacteria; phylum Patescibacteriota; class Patescibacteriia; order JAGPKW01; family JAGPKW01; genus JAGPKW01. The sequence continues at coordinate 6,278 of DAOLQA010000001.1, read as the reverse complement.
CCTTCTATCCTGAGACGGACAATAACTCTATTTTCGGCCGCTTCTATATGAATATCTGAAGCATCAAACTCTATAGCTGCTGCAAATATTAAAGTTATCATATCTGGTAAATCAACTTCTTGCATTTTTCTATTAACATCTTCAAATGTTTTTAACTCATTTTTGAATTTATCAAAAATATCTGGATCTATTTTCATCCCATATTCAAATGGTTTTATTTTGGGTAATTTTTCATATAAAGCTAAAGCTACATCTAAGCTGCCTTGAGATATAAGATATATTTTCTTTTTTGTATCTGCTTCTTCTGTATCAATTGCATTTATATATTCTATAACATTATCATTAAATGTTGTTATACCAATTCTCATTTCTTGAAATCCTCTAAAAAAACATACTATACCATATTTATGGCAATCTTGTTCTGGAATAGATTGTAAAGCCTCAGGGCCAATAGGGAATTTATGCAAATCTATATAATCTAAACCATACAAGTTAGCAGTAGCCTCTGTAGCTGCTTCTTCCTCTTTAACTTGTATTTTCTTATATACTTCATTGAACTTGTCTTTCACAGACTGAGTTGCTATATCTATCTTTGGAGCTTCCTTTTTCTCTTCTTCATTTTTTTGATTTTCTTGCTTTTTATCTTCCATTATTTAATAAAATTAATGATTTATAATTACTTTATTATATCATAATTTATTAAATTTATCATCTGCTCCACTCTTGATTTCCAAGAGCAACCTTCTACAGCGTTTTGTCTTTCAATAATTTTATAACCAGCAAAATTTTCTTTGTTATCAGATATTTGTTTTATTGCATAAGAAAATTCTTCTTTTGTATTAACAATATTAATAAACTCTCTAAACTGTTCAACTCCTGGTATAGGAACTGATATTATAGGCTTACCAGCTGCTAAATACCCATAAATTTTCATTGGATCCATTGATTTAATAAAATCATTAATTAAATGGGGAATTATACAGATATTCAATTTATTATAAAAATATGGAATCTCAGAATATGACATCTCTCCTGGAAATATAACATTATTAAACCTATTAAACCTTCCTAAATTAAAACCATTAAAAACTGGCCCGGCTATTATAAAATATTTATCTTGATTATCTTGTATTATATATTCTAATAAATCACTATCTATTCTATCTCCTTTTATTACACCCAAATACCCAACTTTTATTTTATCCTCATCTATGCCAGCAAAAATCTGATCTATCCTTTCTATTTTTTGAGGTGATTTATAATAATCCAAATCTACACCATTTAGCACGATTTTAATATTGTCTTTTTTATTTCCAGCTATCTCTTCTAATGTATTTTTTAGTCTTTCTGGTCTTGTAAATACTAAAGAAGAATTATTAATTATATATTTATAATTTTTTAATAATTCTTCTTTATACTTTTTAAATGTATTATTTTCTGACCAATTATCCACTGCATCAAAATATTTTTTATTATCTTTAAAATATTTAAAATATTTTATATTAAAAGGATTATAATTTATAATAATACTGCTATCAAAGTCCAATCTCTTGGCAACTCTTTTTACAACCTTCATATTTAATGCTGATAAAGATATTATTTTATTATTTATACGTCTTGCAGAATATAAAAAACCAGAAGAAATAATATTGTCTCCTGATTTTTTATAAACTCTAGCCTTAATATATAGCCTTAATAGACTCTTAAGATTATATGGTAGAAAGTCAACTGATAATATTTTCTCTACATCATCCCTCTTAGAAAAACCATCTAATATATATTTATTTCTGTTGTATATACCTTTATCCCATTCAAACTGAGATGACATATTTAAAAATATTACTTCCATAATAATATATTTTATCTAATTATAACTACCATTATATAATCTTTCTCTTATCATATCTATATCCTTTTTTATCCTATTATTTTGTTCAATTTCTCTTTTAATCTTTTGGTAAGAATGCATAGCTGTAGTATGGTCTCTATTACCTAATTCAGAACCAATATTTGGAAAAGACGCATCTAATTCTTCCCTCATTAGGAACATAGAAACTTGTCTTGGGATTACCAATTCTTTTTTTCTTGATGTGCCTTTTATACTATCAACAGTTATATCATAGAAGCTAGCTACTGTTTCTATTAACTGAATAGGAGTAAATTTAACATTCTTTTTATTTTGTTCATTATAATATGAAATAGTTTCTTTTACATTTTCAATTGTAGGCTCAATTTTTCTTAATTCATATTGAGCAATAATTTTATTCAATACACCTTCAATCTCACGCACACTTTTCTGAACCTCAGCAGCAATATATTTTACAACATCATCATCAAATTTGTATTTTTTTTCAGCTAATTTAGCTTTAATAATAGCTTCTCTTGTTTCAAAATCTGGTTCTTCTATATCCGCAACCATACCACAAGAAAATCTAGATTTCAATCTCTCTTGAAAGGCAGATAATGCCTGAGGAGCCCTATCTGAAGTTAAAACAATTTGTAGATTTTTTTGATGATATTCATTAAATGTATTAAATAATTCTTCTTGCGTTCCATCCTTACCAGCTAGAAATTGAATGTCATCAATTATTAATACATCATAAGATCTATATTTTACCCTAAACTCCTTCATTTTACCACCTTTTATTGCATCAACATAATCATTTGTAAACCTCTCAGATGTAACATATAATATCCTTGCTTCTTGGTTATTTTTTAATATCTGGTTACCTATAGCCTGGGCTAAATGAGTTTTACCTATTCCAACACCACCATAAATAAATAAAGGATTAAACTTTTCACCAGGAAACTCTGAAACACCTCTGGCAGCTGCAAAAGCTAACTCATTAGTTTTCCCAACAACAAATGAATCAAAAGTATACTTATTATTTAAATTAAATACCCCTAAGTTATTTTCTTTCTCTCTGATCATCCTCTGGTCTTCCGCTGTTATATTTTTACTTTCTGAGTCCATTAATTTCTCTAAATTTTTAGATTTCTCATCTCCTGGCTGACTAACTTCATATGTAATTCTCTTGATTTGACCATCAGTCACTTCTTGAAGAGCATTTAAAATATCCTTATGATATTTTTTATTAAGCCATGCTTGTGCAAATGCATGAGGAGTACCTATTATAGCATGCTCACCATTCTCGGTAATATCAATAATATAAGTGTTACTAAACCATGTAGCAAAATTAGCTTTGCTTAATGTTAATTCCAATCTAGCAAGAGCTGCTTGCCATATTTGTTTTTTGTCCATCGTGCCTTGGTTAAGGTTTATTTCTTAAAAAATATATGTGCCTATATCTTTTAATTTTATTTTATTATATTAAAACCTGTGGAAAACTATCTTTTCAGTTTATATTTTGTGAGAAAAATGTCAATATTTAATAATTTACCTAAAATTTGGATTAAAATTTTTATAATTATTCATATGTTTAAAACATGTTAATAAAATATATTACCATTACATTATATATAAAAAGATTGCATATACTTGCAAAAATATATAACATGAGCTAAAATATTTACATTATTTAACAATTTATTATATTGATATGGGTTTACCTTCAAAGAGAAGACCAAAAAATAAAAAAAGAACCATTAATAATCCTACAAATAAATCTTTGAAATTAAAAGAAATTAATATTTGCCCAAAATGCAAAAACCCGAAATTACAACATAGAGCTTGTAAGATTTGTGGCACTTACAAAGAATCTAAATAAAAACATAATTATATGTTTTTATTTTTGTTTATTTTTTAAATAAAGGTATGTCTAATAGACACTTAATTCGTTCAATAGTTTTACAATCTCTTTTTGAGTGGGACTTTAAAGATAAAAAAGATAATATAGATAAATTTATAGATTATGATATAAAAGAATTTGCCCCAACTCTAGAAAAAGATGATTTTTTGCAATTTCTTACAAAAGGAGTAACTAGGAATATTAAAGATATTGATAAAATTATAAAAACATATGCACCAGAATGGCCTATAAATCAGATATCGCCAATAGATAGAAATATATTAAGGATTGCTATATTTGAATTAATATATAATGATTCAACTCCATATAAAGTTGTAATCAATGAAGCTATTGAACTAGCTAAAAATTTTGGATCAAATAATTCTTCAAAATTCATTAATGGAGTTTTAGGAACAGTATTTGAAAACTTAAATAAAAATATAACTAATGTATATGAGATTGACCTCATAATAAAACATGGTAATAAGTATTTAGTTAATAAACAGAATAATAGTAAAATCAGTTTTATAAAATTTGAAAATATTGAAAAAAAGAAAGAAAATGAAAATATTAAACAAGAAATTATCGAAGAAGAAAAAATAGAAAAAAATGATTTTATTATAGATAAAAATGATAAAATTGAGGAGCAAAAAATAATCGAATATAATGAAGATAGGTTAGATAATACCGATTTTATGGATGATAAAGAAAAGCAAGAAAAAGACATTATAGATTTAGAAAATAAGAAAAAAGAAGAGATATATATAGAATTTGCTAAGCAGAAAATTACTGAATTAATTGGCAATATAAACTATAATATAAAAGTTGCTGGAGAAATAAATTATACTATAAGGAAAAATAATAACACTTTATTCCCATTAATAACCAAAAAAAATATTTTATTTTTAGGTGTTGTAAATATAGATAATATAGAAAAGATTAAAGAGGACATTGGCATATGGGTAGATGAAAAAGAGTTAGAAAATAACATAGAATATAAAAATTTAAAAATATTAAAAAATTTATAACTAATTTATGGAAGATAAAATCTCAGAACTTGAGAAAAAATTAAAAATAAAGTTCAAAAATAAAAATCTCTTAAAAAATGCTCTTATCCATAGATCTTTTTTAAATGAAAATCCGGATTTTGGACTTGGAAGCAATGAAAGACTAGAATTTTTAGGAGATGCTGTTCTTGAACTTATAGTAACAGAATTTTTATTTAAACATCAGAAGGAAGAAGAAGGTGTTTTAACTAGCTTTAGAGCTAGTTTAGTTAATACAGAAATTTTGAGTAACGTTGCAAATAAACTTAACCTTGCTGATTATTTATATTTAAGTAAAGGGGAAAAAAATGATATAACTTCAAAATCTAAAAAAAGTATCTTAGCTGATGCATGTGAAGCAATTATAGGTGCTATATATTTAGATCAAGGATTTGCAAAAGCTAAAAAATTTATATCTGATAATATAATCATATATTTTGATAATATATTAAAAAATAAATCATATATAGATTATAAAACATACTTCCAAGAAGTTGCACAAGAGAAAATTGGCATAACACCTACATATAAAGTTATAGAAGAATCCGGGCCAGACCATGATAAAATGTTTAAAATGGGTCTTTATATAAGTGACGAACTAGTAGCATATGGTATAGGCAAAAATAAACAAAAAGCACAAGAAGATGCTGCAAAAAATGGAATCGAGAAAAAACATTGGTAAAAAATGAAGTATATATACTTCATTTTTTAAAACTCTATAGTTTATCTCCTTGCTAATATTTGCTAATATTAATCCATAAATAAAAAAGAAGATCATTGTTCTGGCGATGACCTACTTTCCGGTTTCCCGTATCATCGGCGCTAATGGGCTTAACTTCTGTGTTCGGAATGGGAACAGGTGTTTCCCCATTGCTTGTAATCACCAGAACAATAATCTCCTTTAAATATTCAGCCTATATAAATTATAAACTTAAAATTAAATAGAAAGATAAGCAATTTTTAATAACTTTATTATTATTGTGGTTAAATTCGTCCGATTAGTACCACTCCGCTCAACATATTACTATGCTTACACGTATGGCCTATCAACCTTGTAGTCTTCAAGGGGACTATATTGAGATTTAATCTTGAAAACGGCTTCGTGCTTAGATGCTTTCAGCGCTTATCCATACTAAACTTAGCTACCCGGCGGTGCTCTTGGTAGAACAACCGGCACACCAGAGGTTTATTCTTTCCGGTCCTCTCGTACTAGGAAAGAGCTTTCTCAAATCTCGACGCTCACAGCAGATAGGAGACCGTACTGTCTCACGACGTACTGAACCCAGCTCACGTACCACTTTAATAGGCGAACAGCCTAACCATTGGGACCCTATTCAGCCCCAGGATGTGATGAGCCGACATCGAGGTGCCAAACCTGATCGTCGATATGGACTCTTGGATCAGATCAGCCTGTTATCCCCAGAGTATCTTTTATCCGTTGAGCTTCCACCTTCCTATATAGGATGGTCGGATCACTAACTTC